>NZ_SSXE01000079.1 GCF_021699195.1 Nonomuraea sp. MG754425
GTAGATCACCACGTGCAGGTCGGGGTGGTCGGCGGGGGCCAGGCGGTGGTGTTCGTAGCGCAGGACGCCCTGAACGGGGTGGTGGAAGACGCGCAGGCGGGAGGCGAAGCCTTCGATGCGGTGGTCCTGCCAGGCGTCGTGGAACGGCTCGCTCGTCCGGATGAGGCGCTGGATGACCGGGGAGCGGGCCAGGTCGCCGAGCCGGGGCCCGGCCTCGGCGCGGAACTCGGCGAGGAAGCGGCGGCTGGTGGTCTCCCAGTCGGGGAGCAGGTCGCGGACGTAGGGGTCGGTGAACACCACCCACAGCAGGTTGCGCTCGGCGGTGGTGGCGATGTTCGGGTAGAGCGCCGCGTAGGCGGTGTTCCAGCCGGTGATCGTCCAGTCGGGGGCGATGGCGTAGGCCGGGAAGCCGGTGAGCCCGTCCAGGAGCCGTCGCACGTGGCCGGGCGCCGCCCGGCCGATGGGTTCGGTGGCCGAGGGCAGCGGTGTGTACCCGGCCAGGGAGAGCAGGTAGGCGTGCTCGGTGGCGGTCAGGCGCAGGGTACGGGCGAGCGCGTCGAGGACCTGGCGGGACGGCTGGATGTCGCGGCCCTGCTCCAGCCACGTGTACCAGGTGGCGCTCACCCCGGAGAGGGTGGCGACCTCCTCGCGGCGCAGCCCGCCTCTGCGCCGGGGCCCGGCCGGGGGCAGGCCCACCGCACCCTGGCCGACATCGAGGCGCGTTCCCGCGAGGTGCCGTACCTGTGCAGGGTCGCCCCCAACGGCCCGTACCTGATGGAGGACGTGCACCGCGCCGGCGGCGTCCCCGCGATGCTGGGTGAGCTGCACCGCGCCGGGCTGCTCCATCGCGAGGTGCGCGCCGTGCACGCCGGCTCGCTGGACGAGTGGCTGGCCGCCTGGGACGTGCGTGGCGCGGCCCCCTCCCGCGAGGCGATCGAGCTGTTCCACGCGGCCCCCGGCGGCGTGCGCTCGTCGGCGGCGTTCTCCCAGTCGGCCCGCTGGGAGTCGCTCGACCTGGACGCCGCGACCGGCTGCGTCCGCGACACGGCCCACGCGCACTCGCCGGACGCGGGCCTTGCGGTCCTGCGCGGCAACCTCGCCCCCGATGGAGCCGTGGTGAAGTCCGCCGGGGTCCCGGACGGCCTGCGCGTCTTCACCGGCCCGGCGGTGGTGACCGAGTCGCAGGAGGAGGCGGCCAAGGCGATCCTGTCCGGACGGCTGTCGCCGGGCGACGTGCTCGTCATCCGCTACGAGGGTCCGCGCGGCGGTCCCGGCATGCAGGAGATGTTGTATCCGACGGCCTACCTCAAGGGACGGGGCCTGGCCGCCTCGTGCGCGGTGGTCACCGACGGCCGCTTCTCCGGCGGCAGTTCCGGCCTGTCGATCGGCCACGTCTCGCCGGAGGCTGCCGCCGGTGGCCCGTTGGCCCTCGTCCGGACCCGACAGGTCTCCGCGAAAGGCCCCTGGTGGGAGAGGCAGTCAACGATGCGCCGGGGCAACCACCGGTGCAGGAGGCCAGGAGCCGAGGTGCCGGAGGAAGGCGTCACGTGAGGGGAGCAGGTGGGCGCGGCAGGTCTCGGCGAGCAGGGCGGTGTCCTGCTCGCGCAGGGCGCGGATCATGGTCAGGTGCTCGGTCCTGGCCCGGTGCAGGTACTCGGGCGAGGTCACGGTGACCGAGCGGACGGCGTGGGTCACCTGGGCGTGCGAGCGGATGGCCGCGACCAGCGCCGCGTTGTCGGACAGCGCGAACAGCGCCTGGTGGAAGGCCTCGAAGCGGGCCATCAGGTCGTCCTCGACGAGCCGCTCCCGGGGGTAGCGCAGCCTGAGGACGATCTCCTCCTCGATCAGGTCAGCGACGTCCGGCCGGCCCATGATCACTTCGGTCCTCATCCTGAGCACCTTCGTCTCCTGACGGACGACCCCGGTCAGGCTTGCCCGGCCGTGCTGAGCTTGCGCCGCGCGCCCCAGGTCAGCACGGCCGAGCGGACGCGGGTGAGCAGGCGGGTGGAGGGGACGAAGAACTGGGCCTTGAAGCCCGCCCGCCGGCGGTGTTTCCTGATGAACGGCCGCAGCCCCTGTTCCCACGCGTGCAGCGCCCGCTCGACGTCGTCCTCGTGCCGGTCGAGTGCGTCGCCGAGCAGCGCGGCGCCGCTCATCGCGGCGGTGGCGCCCATGCCGGAGTAGAGGGTCAGGCACCAGGCGGCGTCGCCCACCAGCGCGACCCGGCCGCGGTGCCAGGACGGCATCTCGACGTAGTGCACGGAGTCGAACAGGTGCTGCGGGGCCCCGGCCAGCTCCTCCAGCGCGACCTCCACGGCACCGTCCGCCGACAGCCCGGCGAAGGCGTCTTGAAGCACCTCCACGGGCGGCCTGGAGAACTGGGCGTCCACGTCGCCGGGCCGGTAGGTGAACAGCGCGGTGGGCGGGCAGTCGTCCAGCGGGAAGACCCACAGCGAGCGGCGGGTGTCGGCGATCACGAGGGCGTCGTCGGAGCGGAACTCGGGGAGCTGACGGCTCATCTGGAAGGCGCAGATCACCGCGCCGAGCGGCTTCATGAACCGCTCGTGCACCCCGAAGACCAGCTCACGGACGGTGGAGCGCAGGCCGTCGGCGCCGATGACGAGGTCGAAGTCCTCCACGGTCTCCGCCACGGTCTCCGCCGCGGAGCCGCCCTGGCGCAGGGTGACGGACGCGCCGCCGGCGTGCGTCCGGATGGCGGCCGGGACGGTGTCGAAGCGCACCTCCACGTGCCCGTCGATGGCCGACCAGAGCGCCTGCTCGATGTCGCCGCGCAGCACGGCGTCCGGATCGCCCGGCTGTTCGAGGAAGCCGACCCCGCGGCTGCGTTCGCCGAACCGGCCGACCTCCCAGCTCCGCTTGCGCTCGGGGGTGCGGGTGTGCAGCACGTCGGTGAGGCCCAGCGCCCGCACGGCCTGCCTGCCCTCGGGGAACAGCCCGATGAAGTAGCCGCCGGTACGGCGCTCGGCCGCGCGTTCGACGATCACCGGCGTCCATCCCGACCGGTGCAGCCGCAGCGCGGCGGACATGCCGGCGATGCCCAGCCCCACGACGAGTACCCGCTTGCTCTCCCGCATCCCGCCCACCTCAGCAATCTTCTCGACGGTGCGTCGCAAAAGTTTACGATACAGTGTCGTAAAACCGGCCGAGCACACCCCCTGGAAGAACGAGTCAGATGCCGAAGATCCGCGCCAGCACCGTGGCCGAGCACCGCGCCCAGGCCAGGGCCGCCGTGCTCGACGCCTTCGACGCCCTGCTGGACGAGCGCGGCTACGAGGCGATCACGCTGTCGGACGTGGCAGGGCGCGCCGGCATGGCCAGGAACACCATCTACAACTACGCCCCCGACAAGGCGGCCCTGCTCGCCGCCGCGTTCGCCCGCTCCGGCACCTCACTCGGCCAGGAGATCGGGCACATCGCCGAAGACCGCGCCCGGCCCGCCGCCGAGCGCCTGGCCATGGTCGTCAGGCTGCTGCTGGTCCGCTTCACCCGCGGCACCCAGCGCCTGCTGCTGCTGCACAACGTGGCCCGCACCCTGTCGGACGACGCGCGGGCCGAACTGGCCGCCCCCTTCGACGTGGTGCGGGTCCACGTGCTGCGGATCGTCCGCGACGGCGTGGCGGCGGGCGAGTTCGCGCCGCCGGCCGACCTGGAGCTGACCTTCGAGCTGATGGTCGGCGTCATGCAGGCCGCCACGCTGCGGGTGGCGCACGACCCGGGCACCGCCGGCGTCACAGTGGAGAGCGTGACGACCTTCCTGCTCAACGCGATCCGCCCGGCGGGCTGACGCGAGCGCCGGGCTACTCCTCGCCCGGCCTCGCCGCCGCGGCCAGGCGCGGCCAGGGCCGGCCGATGCGGTGTTCGATGTCCTCGTTGAAGCGCTGGACGTCGGCGACGAAGCGCTCCAGGCGCTCGGCCGGCCAGTCGGCCAGCACCGAGGCCAGCCCGCCGACGATCCGGCCGCGGTCGGCGGCCAGGCGGCGGCGGCCGTGCGCGGTGATGCGGAACTTGCGGGCCACGCTGCCGTTCGGGTCGAGGGTGCGCTCGACCAGGCCGTCCTTCAGCAGGGCGGCGGTCTGCCGGTTGAAGGTGGAGGCGGCCAGGCCGAAGGCTTCGACGAAGTCGGCGATGGACATGGGGCCCTGCACCTCGAGCCGGCTCAGCAGGACGTAGGCGCTGCGCTCCAGGCGTTCGTCACCGGGCCCGCCCGGCGGCGTGGCCAGCTCGCGCAGCCGCATGAGGATCATCAGCTCCCGCTCAAGGTGAGCGCCTGCCTGCTCGGCGTCCATGAGGCGAACCTCCGATCGTTCACGTGTTCACCTGCACGATACGGCAAGGTGCATCATGCTCTAAAAGAGCATGATGCATTCTTTGTGCATAATGCATTGAATATGTATGGTGCATCTGGTGAGTTGATCGAGGGAGACACCGCATGAGCCAGCACGAGGAAGTCCTGTCCTATCCGCTGCCCTACGACACGGCACTGGCCGCCCCCAAGGAGTGGGAGCGGCTGCGCGCCCAGTGCCCGGTGGCCGCCGTCGAACTGCCCAGCGGCGACCACGCCACGCTGCTGACCCGCCACGAGCACGTCAAGGGCCTGCTGTCCGATCCCCGCTTCACCCGTCCCACCGCCGCGGACAACGCCGCCCGGATCGCGCCGGAAGGCTCCGGTGGCGCCGCCGCCAACGGCGACATGTCCAGCTCCGCCCTCTCCGGCGGGGAGGGACACCAGCACTGGCGGCGCCTGGTCGGCAAGTACTTCACCGCCAAGCGCATGACCGCCCTGCGGCCCGGCATGACCGAGATCGCCGAGCGGCTCGTCGACGCCATGGTGGCCGGCGGCGCGCCCGCCGACCTCAGGGCGCACGTCGGCTTCCCGCTGCCGGTGTTCGTGATCTGCGACATGCTCGGCGTGCCCGCCGACGACCGCGACCGGTTCTCCCGCTGGTCCGACATGTTCCTCAGCACCTCCCGGTACACCCGGGAGGAGACCGGCCAGGGCCTGCGCGAGTTCACGGCGTACATGTCGGGGCACGTCGCCGCCAAGCGCGCCACCCCGACCGACGACCTGATCGGCATGCTGATCAGGGAGAGCGAGGGCGAAGGGCACGGGCTGAGCGACGCCGACCTGGTCAGCACCGCGATGGGGCTGCTGGTCGCCGGGCACGAGACCACCGCGAACATGATCGGCAAGATGGTGGCCATGCTCCTGGCCGACCGGACCCGCTGGGAGCGGCTGCTCACCGACCCCTCCCTGATCCGCACCGCCGTGGACGAGTCGCTGCGCTACGACGCCAACTTCAGCTTCGGCGTCCGCCGCTACCTCACCGACGACGTCGAGATCGACGGCCGGAACCTGCCGGCCGGCACCACCGTGTTCTGCAACATGTCCGCCGCCAACCGCGACGAGACCGTCTTCGCCGACGCCGCCGACATGGACCTCGGCCGCAGCCCCAACCCGCACCTGACCTTCGGCGCCGGCCCGCACTCCTGCCTCGGCCAGTCTTTGGCCCGCACCGAGTTGCAGGTCGTGCTGGAGACGCTGCTGCGCCGGCTGCCCACGCTGGAACTGGCCGTACCGGAGGAGGAACTGCGCCGCCTCGAAGGACTGCTCGTCGGCGGTCTGCGCGAGGTGCCCGTCCGCTGGTGACCGGGACGGGAGGCCGTGTGCAACTTATTGTCACTCCATTATGACTTCGGGTGATGAAGTTGCTGTGCTGTGCGGCATGACAACGAGATCGGCAAGGAGGAGTTCCACACCTTCCTCAGCAAGGTGTGGAAGATCTCCCAGCCCGACGCGATCGAGACTTCCACCAGCTCGACCTCGACGGCGACGGTTCGGTCTCGCGGCAGGAGTTCATCCGGGCGGCACACGAGTACTTCTACTCCAACGACCCGAACGCGCCGGGCGGCCTCTTCTTCGGCCACGTCTGATCACCCGGCCCGCGAGAGCTCCCGGCCCCGGCCCGATTCCACCGGGGGCCGGGGGCTCTCCGGGCACCCGCACGGCCCGGGTGCGGTTCACCAGAACCGCACCTCGGGGTAGTCCGCCGACGGCCCGTCCAGCAGCGGCCGGCGCTCGCCCTTGAGGTGCCGGTCGAGGAAGGCGGTGACGTACGCGCGGGTGATCGTGATGGCGCGCTCGCCGCCGATCGCGGCCGCAGGCAGCCCGAGTTGCGGCTGCAGCACCGCGTAGTCGACGAAGCTCATGTGCTCGGCGCCGGTCACGGTCAGCCAGCGCTTCCCGTCGCCGGTGACGTGCGGCCAGAACGCGTCCCACGAGCCGTCCGCGCCGCCGGAGCCCGGCTGGTGGCGGGGATTGCCGATCATCATGAAGGGCTTGTCCAGCGGTTCGGCCGGCGTCCTGGGGTTGTAGGTGCCGTCGAGGTTGACCACGGCCTTGATACGTCCGGAGGCGGGCAGCAACTGGGCGGCGCTCTGACCGCCGACGGAGTGTCCTGCCATCGCGATCCGCCTCTCGTCGATCAGCCGGTTCCAGCGCCTGCTCCCCGCCAGCCGGTCCAGGACGAACTCGGTGTCGGCGGCCCTGACCCGGGCCACCTTCGCCCCCGTCTCGGGAGTTTGCCCGGCCTTCCCGGCCTCGAAGGTGACGGTCCGGCCGTCGGGGAACGTCGTGGCCACCGACTCGTAGGTGTGCTCGATCCCCGCCACCACGTAGCCGCTGCTCGCGAGCTGCTCGGCCAGGGAGGTCATCGTCGCGCGCGGCAGCGTCATGCCGGGTGACAGCACCACCAGGGGCCGGCCGCCCTTCCGCTTGAGCGCGGGAGCGCCGGTGCGGGCGTGCGTCCTGGTCCTGGCGAGGGTGTCCGCCGGTACGTCCGCGAGCTGCGGGACTCCCCTGATGATCAGCTCGGACTCCTGCGGCGTGACGTACGGCGCGGGCCGGCCTGTGCCCTTCCGCGCCGGGTACCAGATCGAGACCATCAGCTCGCGTGCGTCGCGGCCGGTGACCCACGGGTCGGGGCGGCTGGAATCGATCAGGTGCAGGTCGGTTCTGCCGACCGGATGGTCACCGGTCGGCGCGGGCAGGGCGGTCACGGGCACGGACGTCACGGGCACGGACGTCACGGGCACTTCGGCTGCTGCCGGTGCCGTCGTGCCCAGGCCGGTCAGTGAAGTGACGAGCGCGAGAGCGCTCGCGGCCACGGTCTTGTTCATGCGTCCAACCGTGCCGCGCGGCCCCGCCGGACCGTCCCCGGCGAAAGTCACCTGGCACCCGCGACTTTCGTAGGGGATGGCCAGGCCGGCGCGGCTTGTAACCTCTGGCCATGATTGACCGGGCATCGCGGATCGCCGAACGGGTCATGCCGTGGGCGCTCGGCACGACGGTGTTCCTGCTGTCGCTGGCCTCGACGGCCGGTTCGATGGGGGTGCGGTCGGCACTGCCCGTACCGGTGCTCGCGAGCGTGGCGGCCTGCTGCGGGGTGGCCGCGTTCTTCGCCAGGCGCCGGTTGTGGCCGCTCGTCGTGGTGGGCGCCGTAGCCCACACCTGGCTGGTGATGTGGCCGGCCGCCGTCGTGGCCTCGTACTACGCCGGTACGCGGCTTCGCCGCCGCCGGGACCTGTGGCTCTACGTCGGTGGCATGGTCGCGCTGCACGCGCTCGGCGGGCTGGTCTCGTACCGGAGCGAGGGGTACCGCGCGCTGGTCGCGGGCACCCTCGTCAACGTGCTGCTCATGGGCGGCGCGATGCTCGGGCTGCCGCTGGTCGCCGGGCTGTGGGTGCGCGCCAGGCGGCAGGTCCTCGACGCGATGCGCGAGCAGGCCGAACAACTCCTGCGCGAGCAGGTGCTCCGTGCCGACCAGGCGCGCGACCAGGAGCGGGCGCGCATCGCACGGGAGATGCACGACGTGGTCGCGCACCGGGTGTCCCTGATGGTCCTGCACGCCGGCGCGCTGGAGGTCAGCGCTCCCGATGCCCGTACGGCGCAGGCCGCCACGCTGATCGGCTCCGTGGGCCGGGAGGCGCTGACGAACCTCCGGGAGGTGCTCGGCGTGCTGCGCTCACCGGATCCGGCCCGCGGCCCGCAGCCCACGCTGGCCGACCTCGACCGGCTGCTCGAACAGTCGCGTGCCCTCGGCATCGTGGTCAACCGCCACGACGAGGGACCGGCCCGCCCGCTGCCGCCCACCGCCGAGCGCACCGCCTACCGGGTGGTCCAGGAGGCGCTGACCAACGTGCACAAGCACGCGGGCGACGCCGAGACCGACGTGTACGTCCGATACCGGCCCGCCGAACTGGAGGTCGTCATCCGCAACCAGTCCCCCACGGCGGCGGACGGCGACCTGCCCGGCTCCGGCTGGGGCCTGGTCGGGCTGCGCGAACGCGTCGAACTGGTCGGCGGCCGGCTGGAGGCCGGGCCGCGTGACGGGGGCGGCTTCCAGGTGCGGGCCGGGATTCCCGCCGCATGATCCGCGTCCTGATCGTCGATGACGAGGCACTGGTCAGGTCGGGCCTGCGGATGATCCTGGAGGCCGCCGGCGACGTCGTGATCGTGGGCGAGGCGTCCGACGGCGACGCGGCCGTGACCGCCGTGGCCCGGCTCAGGCCGCAGGTCGTCCTGATGGACGTACGCATGCCGGGCACCGACGGCCTGACCGCCGCCGCCCGCATCCTGGCCGCTCCCGGCGCGCCGAAGCTGATCATGCTGACCACGTTCGACCTGGACGAGTACATCCACGAGGCGCTCCGGCTGGGCGCCGTCGGCTTCCTGCTCAAGGACACCCCGCCGCGCGACCTGGCCGCCGCCGTCCGCACGGTCGCGGCCGGCCAGGCCATGCTCTCCCCCACCGTCACCAAACGACTGATCAGCTCATTCGTCGACAAGACGCCCTCCCGCGCCGAGTCCGCCCGCAAACGGCTCGCCGCGCTGACCGCCAGGGAGGAGGACGTGGTCAGGGCGGTGGCCCGCGGCCTGTCGAACGCCGAGATCGGCCGGGAACTCCGTCTGACCGAGGCGACGGTGAAAGCGCACGTCAGCCGGGTCCTGACCAAGCTCGGCCTGGCCAACCGCGTCCAGGCGGCCATCCTCGTCCACGACGCCGACCTCGGCTGACCACCGAAACACGGCCCGTGTCCTTTTCCGGCCACCGCCTCCAGTCGCACCCTCATCCTCTTCGCCGGGCCCACGGAAGCTGAGCGTGCGCGGCCGACCCCACCCGGGATGCCGGCGGTGTGATCTACAGTTTCCAGGTCGGCGGTCTCGGCTGCGTGGTGATCAGCCACGGTCAGCCGAAACCGCCCTGGGAGCCGCCGCTGGCCGAGTTCTTCAACCCCCGAGTCCGGCGTGCCGGGCGAGGAGTTGTGCGCCGCGACCTGCGGCAGGTCGTCGCTCACCCTCGGCTACAACTGCCTGTGCGTACGCACCCCCGACGGCCTGGCCCTGCTCGACACCGGCTCAGGCCGGCGGTTCCGCGGCTACGGGCCGCAGATCGAGCCCCTGGTCGGGCGCGCCAGGCGATCGGCCGCCGCCGGCTGCTGACCTGGGCGGCCGACGAGAACCTCCTCGTCCACGCCTACCACCTGCCGTTTCCCGGCCCGGGCACGGTCAGGCGCGACGGTGCGGCGTTCACCTGGATCCCTCTCCCGAGCTGAGCGGACACGCGTGATCGCGGGCGGGCGAGGATGGGGCGGCTGCGATCTGCGAGTGGTGAGCCCCCGACGGGCGGGCGGATCACCACGCGGGCACGCCCATCAGATCGTGAGCAGGCGGGCGAACTCGGCGACGCGGGTGGGGCGGACGGCCGGGTAGCGGTCGTTGTCGAGCGGGTCGAGTCTGGCCTTTCCGCTGACCATGCCCCAGGTGTACTGGAGGGCGACGTACTCGCCCGGGTGGGTGGCCCCGACCCGGCGGCGGTCGATCTCGGCGGCCAGGTCCTCGACGTCACCGCGCTGCTTCAGGTGGAGCCGGCGGCCGGTGCCGTGCTCCAGCGCGGCGTGGAACTCCTTCATCGTCAGCACGTCGCCGGCCACGCGGACCGGCCGGCCCGCGGAGTCCGGGTCCAGTGCCACGGCCACGGTGTAGGCGGCGGTGTCGGCCACGGTGGTGAAGTCGCAGGGCTGTTCGCCGTCGCCCCAATAGCTGAACGTGCCGGCGTCCCAGTCCACGATCTCCAGGAACGGTGCGGTCATGACGTCGGTGAAGGCGCCGTTGAGCACCGACGTCACGGCGACGCGGCTGCCGGAGAAGGCGTCGTGCGCGGCACGGCGGTGGTCGAGGAAGACGTTGTCGCCCGGGTCCAGCCGGAACAGGTCGATGGCGAAGTCCGAGGGGATCAGCCGCGGTACCCCGGCCTTCTCGGCCGCCCGCAGCAGGTTGGCCTGACCCTGGACGATCACGTTCTCAGCGCCTTGGACGGCCGAGATGACCACCGCCGCGCCTGCCATCGCCCGCGCCAGGCGCTCAGCCGGATCGTCCAGCGTGCCTTCGACGATCTCCACGCCCTGCTCGGCCAGCGCTCGTACCTTCTCGTCCCGGCCGTTGGCGGGGCGGACCAGTGCACGCACCCGCGCCCGTTCGCGTCGCAATCTCATCGCGATCTGGCTGCCCAGGTTGCCGGTCGCGCCCGCAAGGAAGACATCGGTCATGTGTCGTTCTCCGCATTCCATTTCGAATCGGGTTCCTCCACGGCGACCGTAAGGCTTGTAACCTGTTACAAGGTCAAGAGGCTGGAGGCGGCTGGCATGCGGATCGGGGAGTTGGCCGAGCGGACCGGAGTCGACCAGCAGTTGCTGCGCTATTACGAGAAGCAGGGGCTGCTGGAGCCGGAGCGGGCGGCCAACGGCTATCGCGAGTACGCCGACAGGGACATCGTCGTCGTGCGGCGCATCCGCGCGTTGCTGGCGGCGGGGCTGTCCACGGCCGCGATCGCCGAGTTGGGCACGTGCGTCCGCGATGAGCCCCCCACTCCCGCCTGTGCCAAGGCGCTCCAGCAGTTGCGTGACGAGCGTGGCCGGGTCGACCGGCTCATCGGCAGGCTGCTTGCCTCCCGGGCCGCGCTGGACGCGGTCATCGAGCGCGGCGACGACCATCCGCACCCCCGGTCCGCGGCCACCAGGGCAACCGGACGCCCTCCCACCGGGCACGCGCAGGATCAGCTCGGCGCACACCCCTGAACGCCGCCGGTGCGGAGCCGGGTACGAGCAGATGGCAGGGATCAAGGGAAGCTGATCACGACCTTGGCGAAGGGGCCGCGTTCGAGGTGGGCGAGGGCGGCGGGGAGGTCGGGCAGGGCATACTCGGCCGCGATCACCGGGCCCAGGGCGAGATGTGGCCGCCGACCGCTGCCGCCTCGATCGAGCGAGCGAGGTGGTGCGCGCCGATGGTCTCCAGGATGTGGTCGGCCCCTCGGTCGTGGGTGGCTTCGTAGCCGGCCTCGATCCGGTCCCGGGTCGTCCGGTTGATCAGATGGGCGGCGCCCAGGCCCTTGGCTCGGGGCGAGTTTGGCGTCGTCGCCGGAGACCACGATGACCTCGGCGCCGTGGGCTGCGGCGAGTTGCAGGCCGAAGAGGGAGACCCCGCCCGTGCCCAGCACGACCACCGTCTGGCCCCGTGTGCACCCGGCCCTGCTCGACCCTCCGCGGGGCTCGTGGGCGTCGGCTGTTCGTGCTCGCCTGCGCTGAGACGTCGAGGTGTGCGTCGTCCACGAGGACGAGCAGGTCGATGTCGCTCCAGTCGTCGGCTCGGCCCTCGCCGAGAGAGCCGATCAGGCCGGCGCCGACCACCTGCGGGTCGGCGTGGAGGGCGGCGGCCACGGCGCTGAGCCAGCGGGACCGGATGCCGGCCAGGCGCGGGGCGGGCGGTCCACTGGCGCTCATCGGAGCGATGATTGCCCGGCGGAGGCCGGGACGCAACCGGATTACCCGGCGGCGGCCACCTTGGTGACAGGCGTCCGCGGCCGGGCGCGCTGATGCCGCGCCGGTTCAGCACGACGACCCGGCCGGCTCGTCCTCGGGTTCGGCGGGGAAGCGGGGACGAGCCGGGTGCGGGGGTCAGGGTGGCCGGCGGTCCTGGGGCGTCGGTGTCATACGAGGCCGGCCTGGGTGAGGTGGAGTTGGGCGTAGCGGCCGTCGGCCGTCAGCAGGGCGTCGTGGGTGCCCTGCTCGACGATCCGGCCGCGGTCGAGGACGACGATCAGGTCGGCCTGGCGGACCGTGGACAGCCGGTGCGCGACGACGAGGGTCGTCCGGCCGCGCATGAGACGGGCGAGCGCCTCCTTGACGAGTTCCTCGGACTCCGAGTCCAGCGCCGACGTGGCCTCGTCCAGCAGCAGGATCCGCGGGTCGCGGACGAGCGCGCGGGCGATCGCGAGCCGTTGCCGCTGCCCGCCGGACAGGCGGGCGCCGCGCTCGCCCACGACGGTGTCCCAGCCGTGCGGCTGGTCCTGGACGAACGACCACGCGTTCGCGTCGCGCAGCGCCTCGGCGATCCGCTCGTCGGAGACCTCCGGCAGCCCGTACGCGATGTTCTCGCGGATCGTCCCCTCGAACAGCACCGACTCCTGCGGCACGACCGAGACGAAACGGCGGGCGGTGCGCAGGTCGAGTTCCTGGATGTCGGCGCCGTCGAGCAGGATGCGTCCGCCGGTCGGGCGCAGGAAGCCGAGCACCAGGTTGAGCAGGGTCGACTTGCCCGAGCCGGACGAGCCGACGAACGCGACGGTCGCGCCCGTGGGGATGTCGAGGTCGATGGCGTGCAGGGCGTCCTCGTCCGCCCCGGTGTAGCGGTACGACATGCGTTCGAGCCGGATCGCGCCGTCCACGGCGTGCACATCCCGCTTGCCCTCGTTCTGTTCGAGGTCCGGCTCCTGGGTGACCTCGGCGACCGAGCGGATCGACTCCAGGCCGCGCGCGGCGACCGGGATGAGCATGAGCAACTGGGTGAGCCCCTGGGTCAGGAGTGCGAAGTAGCTCGACAGCAGCACCACCTCGCCGGCGGTGATCGGCAGCATGCCGGTGAGGGAGAACACCGCGGCCAGCACCAGGCAGCCGACGCCCAGCAGTTGCATCGTCACCCATGACAGGGAGGCGACGTGCCCGTTGAGCATGTCCAGGTGCAGGCCGGCCCGGCGGACGCCGTCGGCCCCGTAGGCGACGCGGGTGACCGCAGTCTGCTCGAGGCCGTGCGCGCGGGTGACGGGGATCAGGGACGCCATCTCGCCGACGCGGGTGGCGAGCCCCTCCATCTCGCGGCGCAGTTCTTCGTTGCGGCGGCGCGAACGGCGGCCGAGCGCGGTGCGCAGCACGAGCGCGATCGGGACGGTGAGCGCGTACACGGGAAGGAACTGCGGCACGGCGATCGCGGTCATCGAGATCGCGCCGATGAGGACCATGGTGGCCGACAGCAGCGGGTGGGTCACCTGCTGGAGCATCTGCTCCACGTTCTCGACGTCGCGGACGAGCTTGGTCTGGACGATCGACGAGCTGACCCGCGTGTGGTAGCCGATCGACAGGGTCTGCAACCGCGTGGCGAGGGCGTTGCGCAGGTCGGCGCCGATGTCGCGGACGACCGTCATGAAGTTGCGCGTGTAGAGGAGGTGGTTCGGATAGTTCTGCAGCAGCAGGACGCCCGCGAGCGCGAACCACCACAGCACGGTGGTCACGGAGCCGTGATCGGCGACGACGTCGATGATCGCGGCGGTGATGACCGGCAGGAACCAGAGCGGGATCTCCTTCAGCGTGAAGGCCAGGATCGCCGCTGACATGCGGCCGGGCCGGCGCGCGACCAGCCGGAGGACGGATCGGGCCGGGCGGGCGCCGTCGATTAAGGCAGAGACGGGAGACGATGACTTCACCTGCGACGTGTCCTTTCTCGCCGCTGCGAACGGCTGCGGAGTACGACGTAGCGGCGGTGGAACATGCAACCACACGCTCCCCCGCTCACCCCGCGCGGGGGGTCAGCCGTCGCATGCCTGCCGGTACTCGGTGCCGGGGACGTAGTGACGCCATTCGTCGGCGGTCAGCGGCTGTCCGGCGGCGGAGCAGATCTGCTTGACCAGGTCCGCCGGGAAGCCGGCGGCCCGCAGGAACAGCGTGTGGCCGCTCGTCAGGGCGAGCGTGCCGCCGTCCGGGCTGAAGGCCAGGCCCGAGACGGCGTCGGGGGCGGTGTAGGTGGGGCCGAGTTGCCGTCTGGTGGGCAGGTCCCAGGTGGTGACGCGGCGGAGTTCGTCGGCGGTGACGAGCACGGTGCCGTCGGGGCTGAAGGCCGCCGCCGTGAGGGCGTCCGCTCCGGTGAGGGCGCCGCCGTCCTGCCGCCCGGCCGCCGTGTCCCAGATCTGGACGGCCTTCTGGGCGCCGGCCGGCACGCTGACGGCCAGGCGGCCGCCGTCGGCGCTGAGGGCGACGGCGGCGGCCCTGGCGCCGAAGGGGAACGGTTCGGTGCGGAACCCGCCGGTCCCGGTGTCCCACACCCAGGCGGATTCCGCGCCGCTCGCCGCGAGGGCGTCGCCGTCGGCGCTGAACGCCATCGCGAGCGGCCGGCCACCGGCCGGGCTCCGGAGGGACGGCTGGAGGCGCTCGCCCGAGGGCAGCCGCCACACGGTGACCTGCCCGCCGTCGTCCGCTCCCGCCGCCAGCGTGCCGTCCCGGCTCAGGACGACCTGCCGCGTGCCCTCGGAGCCGGGCAGTTCCCGCGAGGTCGCGGCGGCCGGCAGGTCCCAGCGCGACAGCTTCGTGCCGGCCGTCAGGAGGGTCTTCCCGTCCGGGCCGAGGGCCACGGCGGCGGCCGGGGCGGGCAGCGGGGTCAGCCCGCCGTCCGCGCGCCAGAGGTAGGCCGTGGCGTTCGCGGTGCCGATGGCCGCGCTCCCGCCGCCCGTGGCCATGGCGACCGAGGTGATCGGGGGGCCGTAGGCGGGGGGTCCGGCGGGCACGGTCGCCGTGGCGACGGGCAGCGCCGTGGCGACGTCCCACCGTCTGATGGTGGCGTCGGCCGCGCTGGTGAAGAGCGTGCGCCCGTCCGGGCCGAACTCGACCGCCCACGCGCCTTCCCGATGCGCCTGTACGGGCGGGAGCAGGCGCTCACCGGTCCGCGCGTTCCACAGGTGCAGCCGGCCCGCGTCGTCGGCCACGGCGAGCGGGCCGCCGCCGGGGCCGAACGCCAGGTCGTGCACGTGCCCGTCGTGCTCGAGGTCGCCGATCAGCTTGCCCGCCGGCAGGTCCCAGAGGCCGACCAGGGTCGTGACGTCCGCGGCGTCCGAGGCGGCCAGGCGACGGCCGTCGGGGCTGACGGCGAGCCGGCGGATCTCGCGGGTGTTGGGCAGCGGCCTGCCCGTGGGCCGCCAGGTGGACGCCGTGAACGCCTGGATGGCGCTGTCTCCGCCGACGAGGCTGAGGGCGGCGTACAGCGTGCCGTCGGGGCCGAAGGTCACGGCGTTGACCGTGGTGCCCGCCACGACGGGGAGTTCCGCCGCCGCCCAGGTGTCCAGGTCGACCAGGTGGACCTTGCGCGCCTGGTCGATCGTGGCGACCGTCCGCGAGTCGGGGCTGATGGCGAAGGGCAGGACGGGGGCGGCCAGGCCGTCCGCGCACGTGCGCGCGCCGGTGGCGAGCGTCCAGCGGCAGAGGGAGTCGCCGTGGGCGACCGCCACGAGGACGTCGCCGCGGGGCGCGAAGGCCGCCGACTCGGGAAGGCCGCCGTCGAGGGCGAGGAGTTCGCCGGGCCGGCCCGTCCGCAGGTCCCACAGGCGGATGCCGCCTTCGACGGAGAAGCCGAGCAGCCGCCCGTCCGGGTGGAGCGCGAGGCCGGCGCGGTAGCCCGCCGGTGCGATGACCTGCCTGAGGCCGGTGGCCAGCACGGCGCGCATGCCGTACCGGGCTTCCGGGGTCTGGGTGACCGTCCAGGCCGAGGCCGACAGCAGGCCCGCGACCGCCGGATCGAGCGGCCTGACGCGGTCGGCCTGCCTGGTCAGCGCGGCGGACAGCTCCGCCGCGGCCTCGCGGGTCCGCAGCACCTGGATGCCCGCGAAGGCCACGAGGGCGAGGATCGTCGCGACGGCGGCGACGACCCGCGCCAGCGCGCGGCTGTCGTAGCGCCTGGCCCGCCGGGCGGCCGTCCGCCAGGTGTCGGCGGTGACGACGTGCGCGTCGCCGGCCGCGCGCCTGGCCTCGCTCTCGTCGCACGAGGGGACGATGACCCGGCCCTGACCCGCGGCGTCGAGCTTGCTGGGGTAACCGCCGACCGTGGTCAGCTCTCCGTGGCCGCCCAGGCCGCCCGTGATGGCGGTGCCCGGCCGGAGCCTGCGCACGCGCAGCCGGCCCAGCGTCGTGGCGGCGCGGCGGGACTCGTCGAGCAGGACGGCGAAGGCCGCGCCGAGCGAGGCGCCCTGGACGTACGGGATCGGGCCGTCCGCGGCCTCCAGGGACCAGAGCACGGTGCCGCGGATCTCCCCGGCCCGGCTCTGGGCCCAAGCCTGCTCGACGGACTCGGCGAAGGCCGGGCCGGCGGTGAACAGGCTCATTCTCGCCGGGTCCGGAACCAGGCCGGGCGGGCCGCCCGGCAGCACCGCCGTCCGGAGGTCCGCGAGCGTGCCGTCCCCCCGGCGCTGGGCGAGCAGGACGCCGATCCGCTGCTGGAGGTCCGTCTTGCGGTCCGGGTCCGCGAGGCCGGCGAGGACGGTGGCCACGGCGAGCCGGGCCGCCGGGGAGCCGCCGGTCTCGTCGATGAGGTCGAGGCACCGCTGAAGCCGCTCATCCGGGCCGGGCGCGGGGGCGGTGGAACCGGCGGCGATCGGGGCGCTCCCGGCGCGGGCCGCCCGGTCGATGGCCGCCGCGACGGCGCCCGCGGCGTCCGGTTCCGAGACGAGGGCGAGGCCGAGCCCGGCCAGGACGCGCAGCGCCTCCACGGAACGGGTGCCCTGCGCGCGGCGCAGGTCGCCGAGTTCGCGGTGGATCGCGAGTTCGCCCGAGCGCAGCTCGCGTAGCTCGTCCGCCCGCTGCCCGGCGACCAGGTCGGCGACGGTCGTGAAGAGCTGCCGCCCGTCAGTGAGCTTCAGCGTCGATCACCTGCCTGACCGGGTGCCCGGACGGCAGCGACGCGGCGATCTCCTGCCACGGAAGCAGCCCGCTCACGGACCCGATGGCCGCGATCGAGTCGCGGACGAGGTCGAGGTCGAGGGAGCCCGCCTCGGCGACGCCGATCGGGGCGCCGTTCGGCGCCGCCGCCAGGAAGCGGCCGGGCGGGAGCGGCAGGTCGATCAGCGCGCGCAGCCCGTCGCCGCCCGGAGCCAGCGCCAGCAGGTACGGCGTGCTCCCCACATCCGACACGAGCGCCACCGGCAGGACCATGACGCCGTAGGCCCGCTCGACGAAGCCCGCCTCCCCCTGTTCGAGCCGGACCGACAGGCCGAGCCGCAGCCGCCGCTCCTCGACGGTCAGCCGCGCCACGAAGGGAGGCCAGTCGAGTTCCAGGACCAGCGGCTCCAGGTCGGCGTCCGACGCGTAGGCCAGGTCCGTCTCCAGCCGCCGGGAGTCGGGCGGGCCACTGCCCAGGACCCGATCGACGACGAAGGCGAGGAAGCGGTTGCCCGCGCGGATCTCCTCCAGGAGCGGACGCAGTTCCGGCCAGGAGCCGTCCGGTGGCGTGCTCAGCATCGCCGTGCACAGCGCGGCGTCGGCCACCCGGATCGTCTTCGGATCGCCGCCGTCCCGCGCGGCGCGGGCCCGCTGCGCCAGCAGGGCGATGGGCGGCCGGGCGGCCGTCAGCCGGGCGGCGGGAAGCTCCTGCGGCGCGGCCGGGGCCGCAGGCAGGAACAGCGGCGCTCCGATGAGCGCGGCCCAGAAGCGGCTGGGCAGCCCGCCGGACCGGTCCCTGACCAGGGGGACGGCCGGGACTGCGGCCGGACGCGCGCCGATGAGCCGCTGCCAGAACCGGCGGGCCGGCGCCTGCCCGGTCATGGCTGCCCGGTGGGGTCGAGCTTGTCCGCCTGTTGCTGGGCCTGGGCCAGCGAGCGGGCACTGCCGAACTGCCGCAGGAGCGCCGGGGCAGCGCTGCCGATGACGATCGCGGCGATGACGCCCTGGATCTGGGCGGCGAAGACCAGGCCCGCGATGGCCCCCAGCGCCATGCGGGCCAGCGCCACGGGGATGTCCGCCCGGAGGTCGAGATAGGTGCCGAACGGTGGCAGGGAGCGCTTGCGCCCCCGTTTCAGTGCCCGCCGTTCCTCCCTCCAGGCGGACAGCAGGCCGAAGAGGGACACCAGCTCGACCAGCAGCCCGCCGACGGCACCCAGCCCGGCCGCAAGATACAGGTCCATCGAACCTCGCAATCAGCGGCTTCGGTGGGTGATTATCGCCGGAAAACGGGGCGCCTGACAGGAGGTTCGGGATCTTCGCCGGACCGCGGCGGGTCCGGCCCGGTCAGGAGCGCCGTCGCACCGTGGTCGTGTCGCTGGTCAGCGGCGATCCGTCCGCCCCGGCGGGCCGCAGGTCGGGGACGCGAGTTCCGTCGCCGTCCACCAGGACCGAGTGTGTCTCCCCCGCCTCGAAGGCGTGGCGTTCGCCCCACTGCCGCAGCGTGACGATCACGGGGAAGAGGTCCTTGCCCGCCTCGGTGAGCGCGTACCGCCTGCGCCGGCCCGAGGGGGCGTCCACCTGGGTGAGCAGGCCGTGGGCGGTGAGCCGGCGGAGCCGTTCGGTGAGGATGTTGCGGGCGATGCCGGTGCGCTGCTGGAAGTCGGTGAACGAGCGGGCGCCGTCCATCGCGTCGCGGACGATGAGCAGGCTCCACCGGTCGCCGACCAGGTCGGCGGTGCGGGCGACGGGGCAGTCGGGGTCGGTCCACGCGGGGCTCTGCCGGTCGGTGTCGTCGGGTGCCATCGCCTCTCCAATGAGTTGCGTATTGAAACCATTCTGGCCTAGCCTCCGTTCAGTTGCAAAATGAAACCAAATGGGGGTGTTCCGATGACCGGAAGAACACGGCTGCTGCTGGCGGTGGTGTGCGGGGTCGCGGTGGCGAGCGTCTACGCCGGGCAGCCGGTGCTCGGCCCGATGGGGCGCGACCTGGGCGTCCCGGCCGGCTCGTTCGGCCTGCTGGTGGCCGCCGGTCAGCTCGGCTACCTGGCGGGACTGGTCCTGCTGGTGCCGTTGGGCGACCTGCTCGACCGCAGACGCCTGATCGCCGCCCACCTCGCCCTGGTCGCGGCGGGAACGGCGGTCACCGCCGCCGCCCCGGGCGCCTGGGCGGCGTTCGCCGGGCTGGCCGCCGCGGGCGTGTTCGCGGTGGTGGTGCAGATCGCCGTCGCGTACGCGGCGGCGATCTCCGCACCGGCCGAGCGCGGGCGCAACCTCGGCATCGTGACCTCGGGCGTGGTGATCGGCATCCTCGGCGCGCGGATCGTCGCGGGCATGCTCTCCGACCTGTGGGGATGGCGCAGCGTCTACCTGGCCCTGGCGCTCCTCGCCGCCGTGCTCGCCGTACTCGCCCTGACGCTGCTGCCCGCCGACGCCCGCCCGGACCCGGCCCGGTACGGGCAGGTCCTGCGCTCCTTCGCCGGACTGTTCACCCGGCCGGTGTTCCTCAGCCGGGGGCTGCTCGCGTTCTTCCTGTTCGCCTCGTTCGGCACCCTCTGGAGCGGCATGGCGCTGCCGCTGGCCGGTGCGCCGTGGCACCTCGGCGAGGCGCAGATCGGGCTCTTCGGCATCGCCGGGCTCGCCGGGGCCCTCGGCGCCGCCCGGTCCGGACGCTGGGGCGACGCCGGGCACGCGGGCCGGGTCACCGGCGTCGCGCTCGTGCTGCTGCTCGCCTCCTGGGCCGCGATCGGGCAGCTCCCGTGGTCGCTGCCGCTGCTGATCGCCGGCGTGATCCTGCTCGACTTCGCCGTGCAGGCCGTGCACGTCAGCAGCCAGCACACGCTCACCGCCGCCTTCCCCGGCCGCACCAGCACCACCATCGGCGCCTACATGGTCTGCTACTCCCTCGGCTCCGCCCTGGGGGCCGCCGCGACCACGGCCCTGTTCGACGTCGCCGGCTGGGCGGGCCCCACCGTCCTCGGCGCGGCGCTCGCGCTCTGCGCCCTGGCCGCCTGGGCGGCCGGCAACCGTGCCCCCCCCCCGCCCTCACGTCCTGACCGGGACGTCCTCGACGCTCCACCGGATCCCGTGCGGGGCGAGAGCGTCGAGGAAGGCGGCCGGGTCGTACGCCTGCGCGGGTGCGAGCACCCCCGGTCCGGCCGGGTCGGCGACCAGACGGCGGGCGCTCTCGACGGCGATCACCGCGGTCGTCCCGTAGGTGTCGGGGCCGTGGACGACGCCGCGGGCGCGACGGCCACCAGCGGCGACGGCGTCGAGCACGTAGGTGAAGCGCTGCGCGCGGCGGCTGTCCGCATCGGGTCCCTCGGGCAGGCCGTCGATGAGCTCCAGCGTGATCGGGCTGTTCAACTGGTCGCCCAGCGCCGCCTCGGTCAGTCCCTCGACATGCCGGACGCGGACGTGACGGGGAATGGTCACCACCTCCGCCACGGGGAAGGCCATCACCGGGATCGGCTCCGGCTGTCCGGGCAGCCTGATCTCGGTGCGGCGGGCGGGCTCGCCCAGCCGCCAGACGCCGTCGTCGTAGGCCAGCCCGCCCGCCTTGACGGCGTCGAACGTCTCGACCAGCGAGCGCAGCGAGCCGCGCGACATGCCGCCTCCTCCGACGATCACGTGCGTGCTGACGATCTCTTCCACCGGTCCGAGACGCTCGGCCAGGAGGTGGGCGATCAGGTCCCCCGGGACGCAGCCGTCGGTGGCCGCGGGCATGACGGTGACCCCGGCCTCGCGCGCAAGCGTGGCGAAGGTGTCGAAGATCCCCTTGACCTGGAGCTGCTCGCCCGAGGTGTCGGTGTAGTGACAACCGGCGGCGATCGCGGCGCGGACCACGGCCTCGCCCGACGAGGTGAACGGCCCGGCGCAGTTGACGACGGCGTCGCAGCCGCGCAACGCGTGCACCAGCGCCTCGTGGTCATCGGTACCGGCCACGCGTCGCTCGGCGCCGGGGATGCCCACAGCCGAGGCGGCCTGCTCCAGGCGGGCCGCGCTGCGCCCGGCCAGGACCATCTCGATGTCGCGCCGTGCCAGTTCGGCGAGCACAAGCTTGCCCTGATATCCACTCGCGCCATAAACGGCGATCTTCATGACGTCTCCTCATGTCGGAAGCTGCGCGGTCGCTCAGCCACCAGCACAGTAAGACGCGGGCAGGAGACGATTGAATGGACGATCCGCTCCCGAGTTTGCGCCATCGTCTTCGTCGAAGCCATCGGTGGTTATGCTGGCCGGGTGGATGTCCTGTCTGACGTGGTGAGCGCCGCACGCGCCGGCCGGCCCCATTCGGGCCGGGTATCCAAGTTCGCGCCCTTCGCCGAGCAGTTCCCCGCAGTGCCCGCAGCCGGTTTCCATGTCGTGCTGCAGGGCACGTGCTGGCTGCTTCCGTCCGAGGGTGCGCCGATCGCGCTCGGGCCGGGTGACGTGGCGTTCCTGCCGCGCGGGTCGGCGCACGGCCTGGCCGACGACCCGGCCACCCCGGTGGGCGAGCCGCCGGCGACGCCCGCCGACCGGCCGCCGACGGTGGTCATGCTCTGCGGCGCCTACCTGCTCGACGACTCCGGGCCGCACCCGCTCCTGCACGACCTGCCCGAGGTCATCCACCTGCCGACGCGGGTGGGGCGGCACCGGGAGCTGCGCGCCGCGGTCGAGCTGCTCGGCGCGGAACTGGACGACGACGCCCGCCCCGGCTCCGACACCGTCCTGCTCACCCTGCTCGATCTGCTCCTGCTCTACATCCTGCGCGCGTGGTTCGAGGAGCAGCACGTCTCCGGGCACGCCGCCACCGGCTGGGCGGCGGCCCTGCACGATCCCGCCGTCGCCGCCGCCCTGCGCGCCATCCACGGGGACCCCGCCCGGCCGTGGACCGTCGAGGACCTGGGCGCGCGGGCCCGCCTGTCACGGGCCGCCTTCGCCCGGCGCTTCACCCAGTTGCTCGGCCAGCCGCCGCTCACCTACCTGACCTGGTGGCGGATGACCACCGCCGCCCGACTCCTGCGCACCTCCGACGCGCCCGTCGACACGATCGCCCGGCAGGTCGGCTACAGCTCGCAGTACACCTTCACCCACGCCTTCAAGCGCCGGTACGGCTCGCCGCCCGGCCGCTACCGGCAGCACGGGGGCGGCGCTCCCCCGGCCTGAGCCGATCGGCCCGTCAGACGTCGCCTCGGGTCTGCCTCGCCACCGCGGCACGGAACGCCGCGGCGAACCGGTCCGGGGCTTCCAGCCAGGGAGAGTGCCCCGCGTCCTGGATGATGACCACCTCGCAGCCGAGGCTCGCCGCGAGCCGCCGCAGGGCGTCGGCGGGACGGCTGTCGCCCGACCCGCCGATGATCACCGCGCCGGGCGGCAGGCGCGCGCGCAGCTCGTCCACGTGCGATTCGAGCGGGTCGGCCTTTCCGGCCGCGTTGAGCTGGGCGTTCATCGAGTAGTTGACGGGCCGCAGGGTACGCGCCGAGGCCAGCGCCCACTCCCACGCCCGGTCACGGTCGGCGTGGTCGGTGCACCACGACAGCGTGAGGTACTCGATCTCCTCGGCCTCCGTGCGCGCCCCGGTCGCGTCGAGCTCGTCGAGCCTGGCCTGCTGCTCGCCGGTGCGCCGGGCCCGCTGGGCCGCCCGGTCGGCCGCCCGCCACGGCTCCAGGAAGGGCCCGGCGAGCTGGATCAGCCCGGCCACGCGCTCGGGGTGGGCCAGCAGGAAGTAGCTCGCCAGGTTGCACCCGAACGAGTGCCCCGCCAGCACCACCCGGTCGTGTCCCCACGCGTCGAGCAGCGCCGCCAGGTCGCGGACGTGGCGGGCGATGGTGTGCTCGCCCTGCCAGCGCGATCCGCCGGTGCCGCGCTGGTCGTAGCGGTGGACCAGGCACAGGTCGTCGATGACGGCCGCCACCGGGGCGAGGTAGTCGGGCAGCCCCGGCCCGCCGTGCACCATGACGACGGGGAACCTCCCCGGGTCCGCCGAACCCGTGGTCCAGGTACGCAGCCGTGCGCCGTCGTCCAGCTCGATCATGGAGGTGAGTGTAGAGCGATCACTATGTGGCCATCGCCTGCTCGCATGCTGCCGGGGGACGGCGCCGAGCTGCTTGGAGGCATCAGGCTCCGGGAGGGTCAGGCACACCACAGGTCGGGCCGTCGGGTGCATCATGACGCGGTACATGCGCCGGCGGGCGAAAGCCCCACAGTGACCCTCCGGCACACGGCTTCAGCCAACCGGACGGGGCTGATCGGGTAGGCGGTTGGCCCGACTCGCCGTCTCCGGGGGCGGACGAGGGCACGCCGCCGTCGTCCGGCCAGGACAGGCCGTCCGTGGACGGTGTGGCGGGCGGCTCAGGTGCCGCCCGCCAGTGCCTCGCCCAGCGGCGTACGCGTGTAGAGCACCTGGTGTCCCCGGCGGTGCGAGGTCAGCAGCCCGGAGTCGCGCAGGACCGACAGATGCGCCGAGACGGACGACGGCGCGAGGCCGTACCGGTGCGCGAGGGCCGTGGTGCTCGCCGGCTCGCGGAGTCCGCGCAGGATCGCCGCCCGGTTGGCGCCCAGCAGCCGCACCAGCGCGTCCGGTGCCGGGGTGGGCGCATCGTCGGGCCACAGGCCGGCCATGCCCCGCGCCGGATAGATCACCGTGGGCTGCCAGGGCGGGGCGAAGCCGCTCACCACGTCCGGCCAGACGAAGACGCTCGGCATCAGCAGGATGCCGCGCCCGCCGAGGTCACGCACGTTCAGGGCCGAGGGGGCGGTGCGCAGCGTCAGCGCGCCTTCAGCCCACCGCACGCTCGCGTGCAGGTCGGAGAAGAGGCTCTCCAGACCGCCCTCGACGAGCTTCCTGGTCCGGTAGGCGACGTCGGCCTCCATCAGCTCCCGCAGCCGGGGCCAGTCGTCGGCGATCAGGACCGTCCAGACCTTCTCGGTCAGGTCGGCGAGCCGCTGCACGGCCCGCGCGGGGTCGTCGAGCATCCTGCGGCCCAGCGGGGACCGCGCCGCTCCCGGCACGCAGGCCAGCGAGCGGGCCATCTCGTCGCGGGCCATGGCCGGGTCGGTGCCGCGCACCCGCGCGAGCTCCGCCTCGAACGAGGCCGGCGTGGCGAACGGAGCGTCCGGCGGCGGCCCGAGGAAGTCCGGGATGTAGCCGCCGTGCGGCATGAACAACCACAGTTCGGACAGGTCGAGCCCGGCCACGGCCGCCCGCATGCGCCGCAGCCAGGACCGGTGGTAGCCGTGCCGGCCCGTGCGCCGCAACGTCCGTACGGCCTCGTGGGTCTCGCACAGCGGCGAGATCGCGAACCGGCAGCGCAACAGGTCCTCGGGGCCGAACCTCAACTGCACCGGCACTGCCCCTCCTCGATTCGGCTGCAACCGAAAGATTAGAAGGCGGCGCGGCGTTGCCTGCAGGCTGCCGCCATGTCATCCCCACCGCGACGGGCGGCCGGGCACGGCGAGGGCAGCGCGGGATACCGGGCCGTGTTCGCGGTGCGCGAGTTCCGCGCCGTCTTCGCCGCACACGCGATGTCGACGCTGGGCGTCGTCGTCTGCGAGATCGCCCTGTCCGTCCTCGTCTACCGGCTCACCGGCTCGCCACTGCTGAGCGCGCTGACCTTCGCCTTCGGCCTGCTCCCCTACGTCCTCGGCGGCACTCTGCTGTCGTCGGTGGCCGACCGGTTCCCGGCCCGCCGGGTGCTGGTCGTGTGCGACCTGGTGTGCGCGGCCTGCGCGACGGCCATGGTGGTGCCGGGCCTGCCGGTCGCCGTGCTGCTCGTCCTGCGCTGCGTGACCGCCGCCGTCGCGCCCATCTTCCAGGGCACGCGCGCCTCGACGCTCAGCGACATCCTCGGCGAGGGGGACCTGTTCGTCCTGGGCAGGTCGGTCATCCGGATCGTCGGCCAGAGCGGGCAACTCGTGGGCTTCGGGGCGGGCGGCCTGCTGCTGACCGTCGCGTCGCCGCACGTCGTGCTCGGGGCGACGGTGGCGACGTTCCTCGGCTCGGCGCTGGTGCTCCGCTTCGGGACCCGCCGCCGTCCGGCACGGATCGGGACCGGCGGCGGCGCGCTGGTCGGCGCCTCGCTCGCGGGGATGCGACTGCTCCTCGGCGACCGGCGGATCCGGTCGCTGCTTCTGCTGGGCTGGGTTCCGCCGATGTTCGTGGTCGTGCCGGAGGCGCTGCTGACGCCGTACGCCGCCGCCGTCGCCCTCTCCCCGGCCGGGCTCGGGCTGCTCATGTGCGGGATGCCGATCGGCGCGATCCTGAGCGAAACCCTGGTGGGCACGCTGCTCGGCCCGCGCGGCCGGGCGCGCCTGACGATGCCGGTCGCCGTCCTGGCCATGCTGCCGGCGCTCGGGTACGCCTTCGAACCCTCGCTCGGCTGGGCGCTGGCCTGTCAGGTCCTCACCGGCTGCGGCATCAGCTACACCCTCGGCCTGGACCAGTGGTTCGTCGCCGCCGTCCCGGAGGAATTGCGCGGCCGGGCGATGACGCTGATGACGGCCGGGCTGATGACGGCCCAGGGGCTGGGCATGGCGGTCGCGGGCGCGGTGGCCGAGTTCGTCCCCGTCCACCAGGTGATCGCGGGAGGCGGCGTGCTGGGCGTGGTGTGCGTGTCGGCGGTGCTGCGGACGGTACGCGCGTCGCGCGGGTCATCCGCGGACGAGCGCGTGGCACCGACCTGACCCTCGGTCCGGCGCGGCTCCGGCTCCGGCATGAACGAGGGGGATTTACGCCCTGCGCGATGCTGACGGCTGAAGGAGGAGATCGAGGAAGAGCCGGGCGGAGGGTTCGAGGGCGTCGCGGGCCCAGACGATCGAGGTGGTGATGCCGAAACGCCCGCCCTCGATGGGCCGGTACACCACCCCGGGATAACCCGAGTGCCGTACGGCCTCGGGCAGCACCGACGCGCCGAGCCCCGCCGCCACCAAAGCGATGATCGTCTGCTTGGGCGACGCCTCGCGGACGATGTTCGGGTACGCCCCGTGCTGGTGGCAGATCGCCAGCAGGCTGTCGTGACCGACCGGGTTCTGCTCCCTGGGCGGCTGGATCAGCGGCTGCGCGCATGCCTGCGCCAGCGACACGTCGTGCGCCCCGGCCAGCGGATGCCCTTCGGGCAGGGCGAGCACGAATGGCTCGTGGTGCACCGCCTCCGCCGCCAGCCCCGGGCGGTCGACCGGAGGATGAACGAAGCCGACGTCCAGGGCTCCGCTCGCCACCAGGTCGAGTTGCTCGTGGATGCGCCGCTCGGTGACCGTGATCTCCACGTCGGGATAGCGTTCGGTGAACCGGCGCACCACCGGCGGCACCAGCCCGTACAGGGCCGAGTCGATCACTCCGATGGACAGCCGGCCGAGGTCGCCTCTGGCGGCCCTGCGGGCCAGGTCGGTGGCCCGGCGCGCCTGGCGCAGCGTGGCGCGCGCCTCCTCCAGGAACACCTCCCCCGCCGCCGTGAGCTGGACGCTCCGTTTCGTACGGCGGAGCAGTTCGGCCCCGACCTCCTCCTCCAGCCGCTGGATCTGCATGCTCAGCGGCGGCTGCGAGATGTGCAGCCGGGTGGCCGCCCGCCCGAAATGAAGCTCCTCGGCGACCGCCACGAAGTACTCCATACGCCGCAGGTCAGCCACACTAATATCCAATCCGTATTTTTCCGGGCGAAAACATATATTGGACAGGCATTCTGCTGATCGTCAAGCCTGGACACACCACTCACCAAGGTCACCGAGGAGAGCCTGTGTCCGAGCAGCACATTTCCCGCCGCGCCGCACTGCGCGGCACGGTGCGGGCAGCGGGCGCGGCCGGTCTGGCCGCCACACTGGGCAACGGCCCCGCGCACGCGGAAAGCGGTGACACGTCCGGGGACGTGCCGGTCAGCCCACCCAAGGGCGCGTACGCGCGCAATGTCGAGGTGATCGGCTACTGCGATCTCGATGAACGCCCCGGTTTCAAGATGGCGATCCGGCAGAAGAACGGCCGCTGGTACCTCTACATGGGCCACTTCTGGGACCCCGGCTGGAGCGTCCTCGACGTGACGGACCCGGCCAGGGCTCGCGTGCTGAAGTTCCTTCCCACGCCCGAGCCGCGTACCAACACGCTCGGCAACCAGGTCACGCTGGGCGGCGACATCCTGGTCACCGCGGTGGAGAAGGTCTTCCCGGTGGAGGCCGCACCCGACCCGGACGGGCCGTTCCACGACGGTGTGCTCATCTGGGACGTCTCCGACCCCGCCGACCCACGCAGGATCGCCCACTGGAGGACCGACGGCGGCACGGGCACCCACCGCAACCTGTACGACGGCGGCCGCTACGCCCATCTCGCCGCCAACATGAAAGGCTTCACCGGCAACATCTACGTGATCCTGGACATGGCCGACCCCGCCCGCCCGGTGGAGGCCAGCCGCTGGTGGGTGCCCGGCCAGGAGAAGGGCGGCCAGACGCCGGAGCCGGAGCCGTCGCACCTGCACGGGTTCTGCTGCGGGTCCGGCGCGCACGTCTCGCTGCACGGCCCGCCGTACCCGGCCGGGAACCACGTCTACCTGCCGTACGGCGCGGCGGGCCTGATCGTGCTGGACATCTCCGACGTTGCCCGCCCCAGGCAGATCGGCCACCTGCCGTTCAGCCCGCCGTTCCACGCGCAGTTCGGCGTGCACGGATTCCTGCCGATCCCCGAACGCGGCATCGGCTTCGCCAACTCCGAGGACATCTCCTACGGCAAAGGCCCGGCGCACCACGCCTCGATCGTGGACATCAAGGACCCGGCCCACCCGTTCCTGCTGTCGTTGCTGCCCGCGCCCGTACCGCCGAAACAGGCGCCGTACCAGGACTTCGCCGGCAGGGGAGGCTGGTGCGGACCGCACAACTTCAACCACCACCAGTACCACCCGGACGTGGAGAAGCAGGCGAACCTGTTCTACCTGGCCCACTTCAACGCGGGACTGCGGGTCTACGACGTGTCGAACGCGCGACTGCCGCGCGAGGTCGGCTACTTCATCCCGCCGGAGCCGCGCAAGCGCTACGGGCCGCTACCGGCCGGCGACCTGGTCGTGCAGACCGAGGACGTCGTCGTGGACCGGCGCGGCCACATCTACATCACCGACAAGAACCAAGGGCTCTGGATCCTGCGCTACGTGGGCCCGCGCTGATCGAATCGCCGCCCGGGTCCACCCGCGATCTGCCGGACCCCGTCCGTCACGGCGAGCACCTCCCGGTCTTGGGAAGCGGGTGCGGGCGGTGTCCTTCCGAAGGCGGCGGGTCCGCTCCGGGAAGGCCACCCACCACGCCGGCAGTGCTTTCCAGGATCTCTGGCCGTACCTGTCAGAAGACGACAGGTACGGCTGACAGCGTGGGGCGCACTCTCTCACGACAAGGAGTCGACTGGATGAGCGGCATCGAAAAGACCCTGATGGAGCTCGAGCAGCGGATGCTGGATGCTGACGCGGCCTATGACGAGAAGTTTTTCGAGGAGTACTGCGCCGACGACTTCGTCGCCATGGGACATTACGGAATCGTGCCCAGGCAGCAGGTGCTCGACATGTACGTCGCAGGAAGCGGGAACCCCGACCGGCGCAACCGAGCACACGATGTCGTGGTCAAGCCGCTCGGCGACGCGGGAGCCGTGGTCACCTACAAACTGACAAGCACCAGCGGTGACGAGACGTCCTCATGGCACGCCTCGACGGTCTACCGCCGGACCTCCGAGGGCTGGCGCGTCGTGCTCCTCCACCAGACACCCATGTAGGGTGCCGCACGCACTGATGTCCGGTGCCCTGCCCGTCATTACCCGTTGGTCATGGTGTTGTTGGTCTCATCCGCCTCGGCGACCGTGTTGGCGGGATCGACGCGGGCCTGGATGAGCGAGCTGAACTGATCGGCCGCCGACGGGCCCTTCGCCTTGATGGTGATCGTCGCGGTCTGGCCGCTGGACGGCGACTGGTTCTGGGCTCCATCCAGGGTGCCCGTACAGGCGACGGTCGGAACGGCGGGGACACAGACGTAGGTATCCACCCTGGAGGGGGCGAACACGTCGAAGACGATCGTCCGCTCGTCGTCGTCGGCCAGCGGGGTGTCGTTGTTGTACCCGTCCAGGACGCCACCCGTGCAGACGCCGTCAGGCTGACAGGTGAACGCGCCCTCCCCCGGTCTGGAGTCGTACGCCGCCCGGAAGACCGCGCCAGCCGGCAGCAGGTCGCGGACGCCCACGTTGAAGGCCACGGCCGCACCGGTGTTGCGCACCGTCACCGCGTACTGCAGTTGCCCCGCCGGTGCCACCGTCCCGGCGGGCCGGCTCTGCGTGACGTCGACCGTCAGGTCGATGTACGTCCCGTCGCCCCCGATGTCGACGATCAGCGACTCCTCGTCGCTGTTGTTGGTCTCGTCACCCTCGGGGATCTTGTTCTCGAAGTCCACGATCGCCTGGTTGGTGTACACGTCAGGACGGGTGGGAGCGAGCAACCCGATGCGGATGACGCGCGTGGCGTCGTCCGCCTGGGGTGTCTGCTCTTTCGACCCGTCCAGCACGCCGTTGACGCACACGACGGGCGAGGCCGTGTTGCACTCGAACGCCCCCGGCCCCGGGTCGAGGTCCTCGGCGAACCGCACGCTCGCCCCCGCCGGGATGATGTCCTGAAGGTTCACGTGGAAGGCGACGTCGGTCCCGGTGTTGGAGACGATCACGTCGTACTCCACCATCCCGCTCGGTGCCACGACGCTGTCGGGGTAGACCTGCCGCTTGTCGACCGTCAGATCGTGGTAGACGCAGCATCCGCCGAGCCGGATGTCGGTGGCGCGGATGTTGATGTTGTTGTCCTCCAGCATCTCGGCGATCTTGTTCTCGTGATCCATGCGGACCTGGGTCTTGATCAGTGCCGGTGGCGCCGGAGCGAACAACGTCACCTTGATGGTGGCGAAGTCGGGCGCCAGCGTGTGGTCGTGCGTGCCGCGCAGGATCCCGCCGATGCAGTTGACCGCGCCGTCGGCGCCCGTGCAGGTGAAGTTGTGGTTGCCGACGTCCACCGCCTCCCGGAACCGCACCCCGGCGGGCAGCAGGTTCTGCAGCGTCACCGCCTCGGTGTCCTGCGTGCCGATGTTGAACACGGTGATCGTGTAGACGAGCGTGCCGCTCGGCGCGACGGCCGGCTCGCTGTCGGCCATGACCGTCAGGTCGACGCCGGTGGCGATGTCCGTCGGCGTGGCGAAGGAGTTGTTGGTCTCGTCCGCCTCGCGGATGGCGTTGGCGGGGTCGACGGTCACCGTTGAGGTGATCTTGCCGGGTTTCGGCGCGGCGACCACGGTCACCGTGATCGTCTCCACCGTGCCGCCCGCCGAGCCACTGCTGGTGGCCCCGCGCACGGTCAGCCCGGTACAGGTGACGACGTTGTCCTGGGCGCCGCACTCGACCCCGTCCGGCCCCTTGAACGACTTGAACGTCGTGCCGTCCACCAGCGGCTCGCGCACGACGACGTTCCTGGCGTCGTCCAGGCCGCTGTTGCCGACGGCGATCACGTAGTCGAAGCTGTCGTGGGCGCGGAAGGCGTCCGGTGCCGGCGGGTCGCTGTGGTTGACGGCGGCCGTCTGGACCACGCTCAGGTCGACGCCGGGGCGCACGGTCGTGGTCGTGGTGGCCGAGTTGGACACGCCCGTGTTCTTGATGTTCCCGGTCACCGTGGCGGTGTTGACGATGCGGGAACCGGCGGTGGCCACCACCTTGCCGGTGATCGTGACGTCCAGGCTCTCGCCCGGGTCCAGCCGCAGGCTCGGGCTCCTCTGGGTGCAGGTGACCTTGGAGGCTTCCACCGTGCACGTGCCCTTGGTGGTGGTCGCCGTGACGCTCGCCGCGTCGAGTCCCTGCGTGCCGTCGACGACCACGACATCGTCCGCACGCGTCGCCGCCGTGTTGACCACATGAATCCTGAACGTCTCGACGTCGCCCGGACGTATCGGGTCCACCAGATCCGTCTTGGTGATCGTCAGATTGGTCTGCGCCGGCGGCGCCGGCCGGTTCGACACCAGCGACCCGGTGTTGTTCAGCTCGTTGGACTCCGGGACCGCGCCGTACGGGTCCACCACGGCGGTGTTGTCGAACGGGCCCGGGTCCACGCCGGACCGGGCGATGACGGTGATCGTCGCGTTGGTCCCGGCATTGACGCGCCCGCCCTTACAGGTCACGGTCAGCGAGGGAGCCGGAGTGTTCTCGCAGGTGAACAAGCTCGTGCCGGCGGCCGAGACGAACTCGAAGCCGTTGGGCAACGTGTCGATCACCACGACGTCGGTGGCGTGCGCGCCGCCGGCGTTGTTGACCGTCAGGTCGTAGCGGACCTCCTGGTCGTCACCGATCTGCGCGGGCCCCTGGATGCTCACCGACAGCTCGGCCTGCGGCGTGGTGGGCTGGTTGCTCACCAGCGTGGAGACCGTCGAGGACACCGCGAAGGTCTGGCTGGCGTGCGTGCCCGCCACGGTGGCGGTGTTGTGCAGCGTCTCGCCGTTGGCGGCGGTCACGATCCCGCGGATGGTCACCCGCCACGGCTGCCCGCCGTCCAGGCTGCCCGCCCGGCAGGTCACCAGCCCGGCCGACTCGGAACACGTGCCCACCGAACTGGTCAGCACCAGGCCGGTCATGCCCTGCACCTGGTCGGTCAGCACCACCTCGTCGAGCCCGGCGCCGGACGTGTTCGCCACGTCGATCGTGTAGGTGAGCTGCGACCCCGAGGCCACCGGGCTGGAAGGCGGTGGCAGACCAGGACCCGGCGGGGGAATCGCGGAGGCCGTCATGGTGATGGTCGCCGGCTGCGCTGCCGCCGCCGGGGCACTGGCCGCGACCGTCAGGCCGGAGGCGACCAGTATCAGAGCGGCGAGGGGGGCCGTCGCCCGCCATAAGCCACCTAAGGGCTCGGACATCAATCCTCCGTGTGAACCGAAGTGTTGATCAACGCAAGCATCTAACCAAGGGGGCTGCGGGAAGGCCACGGATGTAACTTGTTTCCGTCGGATCGATCCGGCGACCTGCTTGTTTCAGAGCTCGGCGACACCGAGTCGCCCGTCCCGGCACGATCGCCGATCACTCGGACCGTGCGAGCCGAGGACGGCTGTGCCCCGCGACGATGGTCCTCCCCCCGAAAGCGGCTTGACACCTTGAGTCCCGGCAGGCGAGTGTATGGGTTTCAGAAACCGGTTACAGCGGAGGACTACAGGTGACCACCCCCACCGATTGGGAGTCCCGGATCTCCCGTCGTTCTGACAGCACTCGACGCAGCGAACCCCCTGTTCTTCCTCCGCCGGCCGGCCTGGTGGCCGAGTCCGGCGCCGGCCATGTGACGTTGCGGTGGGAGCCGGCGGAGGGCGCCGTGGGCTATCTCGTCCACCGTGCCGAAAACCCGCAGGGGCCGTTCGCACCGGTGGACCATCTGGGTCAGGACGTGCTGTCGGTGCCCGACACCTGGTACGTGGACACGACGGGCATCCCCGGCGTGCGGTACTTCTACGCGGTGGCCTCCGTTCCCGAGGTGACGATCACGGGCGCGCTCTCCCCGGCCGTGCCGGCGGAGTCGTCGCCGCCGGACGGTGGCCGACCGCTGGTCACGGCCGAGGTGGGCACCCGGGAGGCGCCCCTGCACAAACCGTGGGTGCCGATGATCGGCAGCGAGCGACTCAGCCAGTTGCGCTGCGCCGACCTCAGCGGCGGGCGGCCGATCGGCGTGGAACTGCTGGCCGCGCTCAAGCGGGTGCGCGAGGAGATCGGCGTCGAGACCGTGCGCGCGCACGCGATCCTCCACGACGACCTGGGCGTCTACCGGGAGGTGCACGGCGAGCCCGTGCACGACTTCAGCGCCGTCGACGAGGTGTACGACGCCATCCTCGGCATCGGCCTGCGCCCGGTCGTCGAGATCGGCTTCATGCCGCGCGATCTGGCCGCCGACCCGTCCAGGACCGTCTTCGACTACGGCGCGATCATCTCGCCGCCCAAGGACTGGCAGCGCTGGGGCGATCTGGTGCGCGCGCTCGTGCAGCACCTGGTGGACCGGTATGGGCTGGAGGAGGTGCGCGGCTGGGACTTCGAAGTCTGGAACGAGGCCAACCTGGAGGTCTTCTGGTCGGCCGACCGCGAGGCGTGGATGCGCCTGTACGACGTCACCGCGTTCGCCGTGAAGGACGTCGACCCCGCGCTGCGGGTCGGCGGGCCCTCCTCGGCTGCCGCCGGCTGGGTGGACGAGCTGCTCCAGCACGTCGCCGAGTCGGGCGCCCCGCTCGACTTCGTCTCCACGCACACCTACGGCAGTCCGCCGCTCGACCTGCGCCCCACGCTGGAACGCTTCGACCGCTCCGACGCCCGCATCCTGTGGACGGAGTGGGGCGTCACCCCCACGCACTTCAACCCCGTCAACGACGGCGTCGCCTCGGCGATGTTCCTGCTGCAGGGCATGCGCTCGGCCGCCGGGCGGCTCGACGCCCTGTCCTACTGGGTGGCCTCCGACCACTTCGAGGAGCTCGGCCGCCCGCCTCGGCTGCTGCACGGCGGCTTCGGCCTCATCACCGTGGGCGGCATCGCCAAGGCCCGCTACCACGCCCTGTGGCTGCTGTCGCGGCTGGGCGACATCGAGCTGCCCGTCACCCTCGACGGCGACGGCTCCGGTGGCCTCGTCCAGACGTGGGCGAGCCGCCGCGCCGACGGCACGCACGCGATCCTGGTGTGGAACCACACACTCGACCACTCCAAGGCCGGCGGCGGCACCGGGCTCGATCGCCGTGTCCGCCTGTCGGTCCCGGGCCCCGGCCGGCCCGTCACCCTGACCCGTCTCGACGGCGAGCACGGCGACGTCGCCGTGCTCGCGGCAGAGCTGGGCGTGGGCGAGTGGCCGGACGAGGAGCAGTGGGCGCGGCTGCGCGCAGCGGACAGCCTGGTGTCGCAGGCCGTCACCGGTCAGGCCGGTGACGGCCACGTCACGGTGGAGTTCGACCTGCCTCAGCCGGGCGCGGTCCTCGTGGAGCTGTGAGGGCGATGGGGACCGCCCGCGCGGTCCCCATCGCGGTTCGCGGCCGGGGCGAGGTTCGGGATGGAGTCGAGCAGCAGCCTGGTGTAGTCGTGCTCGGCCTGGCCGATCACCCGCATCGTCGGCCCGCTCTCCACGACCTGCCCATTGCGCAGCACCAGCACCTCATCGGCCAGCAGGCGGGCGCTGAGCAGGTCGTGGGTGATGTAGAGCATGGCGATCCCGCGCTCGCGCACCAGCCGGTCGAGCAGTTCGAGGATCTCGGCGCGGATCGAGACGTCCAGCATCGAGAGGGGTTCGTCGGCCACCACGACCTGCGGCTCCGGCGCCAGGGCGCGGGCGATGACGACGCGCTGGCGCTGGCCGCCGGAGAGCTGGTGCGGGAGCTTGTCCAGGAACTGGGTGGGCAGGCCCACGGTCTCCAGCAGGCCGGCCGCGCGGTCCCTGGCCGCCGCCGCCGACAGGCCCAGATGGTTGCGGAGCGGGCGGGACAGCGCGTAGCCGAGAGTCCGCGTGGGGTTGAGCGCGGCGAAGGGGTCCTGGAAGACGAGCTGGACGTGGCGGCGGTAGGCGCGCAGCCGTCTGCCGCGCAGCCGGCCCACGTCCAGGCCGTCGTGGAACGTCACCGAGCCCGAGGTCGGCCGCTCCACCCCGGTGACCAGCCGGGCCAGGGTGGTCTTGCCGGAGCCGCTCTGTCCCACCAGGGCCGTGACGCGGCCTCGGTGCAGGTCGAAGGAGACGCCGGCCACAGCGCGGGTGACGCTGCGCCGTACCTGGTAGTCCTTGACCGCGTCGCGGACGGAGAGCACCGGATCGTCCGGGGGAGCCTCAGGGCGTGGGGTGAAGGCGCCGGCCGTGGCCGTCTCCGGGATCTGTCCGGCCAGCAGGCAGCGGGCCGAGCCGCCCGCCAGGGGCAGCAGGTCGGGGTGGGTGGTGTGGCACTCGCCGAGGACAGCGGGGCAGCGGGGGGCGAACCGGCAGCCCGCGTGCTCCACCGAGAGGTCGGGCGGCCGGCCGGGCACGTAGTCGACGGTGATCACGGGGGCGCGCGGGTCGGCGTAGGAGCCCAGGAGGCCGCGGGTGTAGGGGTGGAGGGGCCTGGCCGGCATGGCGGCGGCCGGTTGGTCCTCGACGAGTTCGCCGGCGTACATGACCATGACGCGGTCGGCCAGCTCCATGACCGTCCCGAGGTCGTGGCTGATGAACAGGACGGCGAAGCCCAGTTCCGCCCGCAGGTCGCGCAGGTGGTCCAGGATGCGGCGCTGGACGACCACGTCCAGGCCGGTGGTGGGCTCGTCGAGGAGGACGAAGCGCGGCCGCAGCGCCAGGGCCAGGGCCAGGGCGGCACGCTGCTTCATTCCGCCGGACAGCTCGTGCGGGTAGCGCGCGGCCACGGAGGGCTCCAGCGAGACCGTCTCCAGCAGGGCCGCGACGTCGCCGGTGGTGTCGTGGGCGCGGAAGGCGTCCTCGAACTGCGCGCCGATGGTGATCACCGGGTTGAGGGAGTTCATGCTGCTCTGGAAGACCGTGGAGAGCTTGGCCCAGCGCAGCGACCGCAGCTCCTCCTCCGGGCAGGAGGTGATGTCGGTGCCGTCGAAGACGACCGAGCCGCCGGTGATGGCGGCGGGCCGGTCCAGCAGGCGCAGGACGGCGTTGCCGAGCGTGGTCTTGCCGCACCCGGACTCCCCCAGCAGCCCGACGAACTCGCCGTCGGCCACGTCGAAGCTGACCTGGTCGACCGCTCGGACCGGCGGGGCCTCGCGTGGGCTGTAGGTCACTGACAGGTTCCGGACCTCGAGCAGTGCCATGTCAGTCCTCCTCCCTGAGATGGGGGTTGCTGAGCGCGTCCACCCCGAAGTTGATCAGGGTGAGCGCGATCATCAGCGCGGCGAAGGCCATCCCGGGCGCGACCAGCCAGGCCCACTGGCCGCTGAGCATCGCCCCGCCGGTGTTGGCGCGGTTGAGCATCGTGCCCCAACTGGTGCTCTGCGGGTCGCCCAGGCCGATGAAGGACAGCCCGGCCTCGCCACCGATCGCCCCCATGCACGCCCCCATGAAGCCGACCACGACCAGCGACGTCATGTTCGGCAGAATCTCGCGGGCGATGATGCGGGCGGTGGAGTCGCCGGCGAACTTGGCGGCGGTCACGTAGTCGCGGGTGCGCAGGCTGATGATCTGGGCTCGCTTGATCCGCGCGCCGTACGCCCAGCCCGTGACGCTGATGATGAGGACGACCAGCCAGATGCCCTTGACCGGCGCGTAGGCCGCCAGCGTGATCATCAACGGCAGCACCGGCACGACCAGGGCCAGGTTGGTGAAGAACGACAGGATCTCGTCGACGATGCCGCGCAGGTAGCCGGAGGTGAGCCCGACCGCCAGGCTGATGAGCGTGGACAGCGTCCCCGCCGCCAGGCCCACGATCAGCGAGATGCGCGCGCCGTGGATGAGCTGGGAGAGCACGTCCTCGCCGCGCGCGGTGGTGCCCAGCCAGTGCTCCGCCGAGGGCGTCTGCGACAGGCCGAAGGAGTCCGCCAGCGGATCGTAGGGCGCCAGCCACGGCGCGAACACGCCCATCAGCACGAACACCGCCAGCATGACGAGCCCGATCCGGCACTTGCGGTTGCGCCAGAGGATCGCGTACCAGGTCACGGGGCCGCCTCCTTGCGCACCCGCGGGTCCAGCACGCCGTAGAGCATGTCGGCCAGGAAGTTGGCCAGCAGGACGCCGATGGTGATGAACAGGAACAGGGCCTGCATGAGCGGGTAGTCGCGGTTGGAGACGGCGTCGAGCATCATGCGGCCGAGCCCCGGGTAGTTGAAGATCGACTCCACCAGCACGGTGCCGCCGAGGATGCCGCCCAGCGCCATGGCGAAGCCGGTGACGTTGGGCAGCACGGCGATCCGCGCGCCGTAGGTCAGCGCGATCCTGGTCTGCGGCAGGCCCTTGGCCCTGGCCAGGCGCGCGTAGTCCTCACCGAGCGTCTGCACCATGTTGTTGCGCATCCCGATGATCCAGCCGATCGGGCCGACGATCAGCAGCGCGAGCCCCGGCAGCACGCTGTGCTGGACGGCGTCGGAGATGAACAGCCAGTTCCAGCCGGGGGTGCTGCCCGGCCCCCAACCGCCGCGTTCGGGGAACCAGTTGAGCGTGAAGGCGAAGACGTAGATGAGCAGCAGGGCCAGCCAGAAGAACGGCAACGTCCCGACGAACGTCGAGCCCAGCGTGATGAAGGAGTCGGTCCGCGTGTTGCGCCGATAGGCCGCCCACGCGCCCATCAGGGTGCCGATCACGAAGGAGATCACGTGCGTGACGCCGACGAGGATGACCGTCCACCACAGCGCCTGCCCGATCATGTGGGTGACCGGGTAGGGGAAGTAGGTGTAGGAGACGCCGAACTCGCCCTTGACCACCGCTCCCATGTAGTCCACGTACTGCTGGAGCAGGTTTCCGTCCGGTGTGCCCAGCATCTTGCGCACAGCCGTCACCTGGGCCGGGTCGATCGCCTTGTTCTGGCCGCTGAGCTTCTGCACGATGGTCTCGGCCGGATCGCCCGGCTGGAGCCGCGGGATGAGGAAGTTGAGCGTGACCGCGGCCCACAGGGTGGCGGCGAAGAAGCCCGCCCGCCTGAGGAAGTACCTCATGCCGGGCGCAGCCTCGTGATGATCAGCAGATCGTCGCCGGGCGCGGCGTAGGGGTCCTGCTCGCTGGGCCAGCCGACCGCCTTGGCGGTGCGGTACTGGAACCACTTGGCGCCGTACCACAGCGGGATCACCGGCACCTGGTCCATCATGATCTTCGCCAGCCCGGCGACTGCCTGCTTCTGCACGCTCTCGTCGGGTGAGACGCGGAGCTGCTCGACCAGCCGGTCGGTCTCGGGGTCGTTCCAGCGGACGTGGTTGGCCGCGGCCTTCTTGCCGATGGGCGCGCTCTGGGCGGTGCTGAGCGGGTCGGCGAAGTTCTGGTACATGTTGCAGGAGCCGCCGAAGACGCCGTACAGCATGTCGAAGTCGCCCACGGCGCGCTCGCTGTCGAACGTCGGGAAGTCGGGCGTCTCCAGGTTCACGTCGAAGCCGAGCGCCGTGAGGTTCTTGACGGTGATCTGCGCGGCGGTCAGCCAGTCGGTCCACTCGCCCGGCACCTTGAAGGCGAACGCGATCGGCTTTCCGTCCTTGCCGAGCCTGCGGCCCTTGGCGTCCTTGGCGTAACCGGCCGTGGTGAGCGCGGCGTCGGCCTTGGCCGCGTCGTAGGGGATGCGGCCCTCGTCGGCGATGCCCTGGGGCAGCCAGGCGTTCTGGCCGGGCACGATCAGGCCGGTCTGGCTGGCCTGCCGCACGTAGCCGTACTGCGCCTTGTCGATGATCTGCTTGTGGTCGAAGGCGGTGGTCAGCGCCTTACGGAAGGCCAGGTCGTCGAAAGGGGCCTTGGTGAGATTCAGGTAGACGGCGATCACACCGCCCGGCGGGTACCAGTAGTGGTTGTGCTCGGGGTCGCGGTCGACGAATGCCTTCTTGACGTCGGGCACGAACATCGCGTTGTGGTCGTACTCGCCGCGGCTCAGCTTGAGCTGATCGATCGATCCGCCGCCGTCGGCCTTGTGGAAGCGGATCTCCTGCACCTTGATCTTGTCGGCCTGCCAGTACCGGGGGTTGCGCTCGATCGCCAGTTGCTGACGGTTGAAGGACTTGACCAGGTAGGGGCCGGTGCCGACGGGCTTGTCGGCGTTGACGAAGGTGACCGGGTCGGCCTGCGTGGACCAGATGTGCTCAGGGACGATGGGCACGTCCACCGCCTTGGTGAAGGCCGCGGCGCCCGGCTCCTTGAACGTCATGGTGATCGTGTCCGGCGCGGTGGTCGTGACGCTCTTGATGTAGCGCCAGACGCCGGCGGTGTCCAGGGCCTCGTGCTTCTTGATCAGGTTGTAGGAGTAGTCGACGTCCTTGGCGGTGAGAGGCCGGCCGTCGCTCCACTGCACGCTCTGGCGGATCTTGAAGGTCAGGGTTCGCGGGTCGGCCCAGGCGAAGGACTCGGCCAGCCAGGGAACCGGCTCGCAGGAGTACTTGTTGAAGATCACCAGCTTCTCGAACAAGTAGCCGACCGCGCCCAGGTGGGTGGCGGTGAGGTAGGGGTTGTAGTTGGCCTGCGGCTCCGCGCCCCCGCCGAAGTCGCCGTAGTCCAGGAAGTCGACCATTCCCCTGGCCGCAGTGGTGTTGGTGGCGGCGCCCTCGGTGCCGGTGCACCCGGCCGCCATCACTAACACCAGGGCTGCGATCGCTGTCGCACGTCTCACTGCTGTCTCCTTACTCATGTGCGGGGGCACCCGCAGCTCTCGCGCAGCACGGGCTCGGTGGTGAGCACCGCGTCCATGACGGCTCCGGGGTTGCCCAGGCCCGAGATGAGCAGGCGGGCGGTGGTGGCACCCAGTTCCCTGATGGGCTGGCGTACCGTGGTCAGCCGGGGCTGGACCAGCGAGGCCATCGGTACGTCGTCGAACCCCGTGATGGCCACCTCGCCGGGGACGGACAGGCCGCGTCCGAGAGCGCCGATGAGCATGCCGAGCGCGGTCTCATCGTTGGCGCAGACCACCGCCCGCGGCGGCTTCCTGCCATCGAGCAGTTCGCCGGCGGCCAGCACGCCGTCCGATTGCTGCAGGCCGAGCCTGATGGGGCTGCGTGGCACGGCCACGCGGGCCGCCTTGTGCGCCGCCTTGAAGGCCTCCCAGCGCTCGGTCACGTCGGGCGAGCCGTCGGGGTTGCCGACGAACGCCAGCCCACGATAGCCGTGGTCGACCAGCAGATGCCTGGTGAGCTCGCCGATCGCGGAGTTGTCCGCCCGGACCGCGGGCACGCCGTCCAGCGGCCGGCCGGCCAGCACGACGGTCGGCACCTCGGCGGCGATCCGCCGCATCGTCTCGGTGCTGACGGTGTCGCCGTGCACGGCGACACCGTCCACGCGCGAGGCCATGTCCAGCACGTTGCCGTCGGAGTCGGCGCGGTGATGGGTGACCAGGATGTGCACCCCGATGCCGGCCGCGACGGCCTCGGCTTCGAAGCCCTGGACGAGCTCGGAGAAGTACGGACCGGCCAGGCCGGGGAAGACGATGGCCACCGAGCCGTGCTTCTGCTGGGCCAGGGCGCGGCCCATCTGGCTGGGACGGTAGCCGTACTCGTCGATGACACGCAGCACACGCTCGCGCATCTCGGGACTGACCTGCCCGGTGCCGCGCGAGACGCGAGAAACCGTCGCCACTGACACCTCGGCGATCCTGGCGATCTCGCGGACCGTCAGCCGCTTGTTGCCCATTCGCCGCTGCCTCCGTAACGTTTGCAGTAACCGCTTTCAGGGACCATATGTGAGGACCCTCACGGCGGCAAGACCCTCCTTTCGGAAAGGACCCATCCGATGCGGCTCAGCAGGCGCAGGATCCTCCTGGACGGCAAGCCCTCGCTGGTCATGTCCGGAGAAGTGCACTATTTCCGTTTGTTACCGGAGATGTGGGCCTCCCGGCTCGACTGGCTGGTGGACGCGGGCTGCAACGCCGTGGCGACGTACATGCCGTGGCTGATCCACGAGCGCCCGGACGGCTCGTTCGACTTCTCCACCGGTCATCGTGATCTCCCGGCCTTCCTGGACCTGGCCGAGGAACGCGGCCTGGCGGTGATCGCCCGGCCCGGTCCCTTCGTCATGGCCGAGCTCAAGAACGAAGGGATTCCCTACCGGATCCACCGCGACCTCCCCCACCTGCACCCCGTCGGCTGGAACGGAACGCCCGCACCGACGCGCACCCTCGACTACCTCGCACCCGACTTCCTGCGGGAGGTGGATCGCTGGTACGCGGCGATCCTGCCGCTGCTGGCTGGACGGGTCGCGGCCCTGCAACTGGACAACGAGATCGGGATGCTCTCCTGGGTCAGCAACACGCCCGATCTGACCGACGGGGTGCTGGCCGACTTCGCGCAGTGGGCCGCCGAACGATACGACGTGGCGGCGCGCTACGGCGCGTGGACGTCCGATGCGAGCGCGTTGCGGTCACCGCCGGCACCGGCCCTGGCCCTGCATCACGACCTGAGCGACTACATGCGCGACCGGTACGCCCGCTACATCGCCTTCCTGCGCGAGCGCGCCGAGACCTACGGGGTCGGCGGACCGTACCTGATCAACATCCACGGCACCGGCGGCGGGCGGGGCCGCACGTACCCGATCGGCATCAGCCAGCTCTACCGAGGCTACGCGGGGCAGCCCCAGATGACCTCCGGATCCGACCATTACCTGGGCGACCTGACCGTGGGCAACGTGGCCGACCTGTACGTCGGCAACGCGTTCATGGCCGCCGTGCACGACGCCGACCAGCCACTGACCTCGCTGGAGTTCGAGGCGGGCGTCAGCGACTACGCCGAAGGGCTGGATCAGCTCGTACCGCCGGAGGCGCTGGCGCTCAAGGTCAGGCTCTGCCTGGCCCAGGGGAATCGGCTGATCAACTACTACCTCTTCGCCGGCGGGTACAACTGGCCGCTGGACGAACCCGCCGACGACGGAAACGATCGCATCGCCTTCACCGGCGAGCGGCACGGGTTCGGCGCCCCGATCGGCCCTGAGGGCGAACCGAACCTGTCGTACCCGGCACTGCGCGAGGTCACCCGGGCCGCCCGAGGCGTGGCCGGCCTGCTGGCCGACATGGACGAGGAACACGACGGCCTGGCGCTCGGCTTCGTCCCCGACCACTACCTGACCGAGTACCGCCACCCCGGCGATGCCGGGCGGGCCGAGGTCGTGGCCGACCTCGAGCGCTTCCGCGGCATGGGCGCCCGCGACATCCTGGCCCGCGCCCTGCTCCTGGCGGGCTTCTCCTTCCCCGCGGTCAACCTCCAGTCGCCGGCGGCGGCGCTGCCCGAGGTGATCGTGCTGGCCGGCGCCACCACACTCGGCACCGGAGTCCAGCAGCGCCTGGCCGACCACGTACGCGGCGGAGGCCGACTCCTGCTGGCGGGTGTACTCCCCCAGCGCGACGTGGACGGCTCCCCCTGCACGATCCTGGCCGACGCACTCGGGCTCAGGGCGGGCCCGGCGGTCCACGGCAGCGCCGAGAGCTTCCCCTCGGTCCGAGCCGCGGGGCTCAGCGAGGTCCGCGTGGAGGTGTTCCAGCCTCTCACCGGCGAGGGCGAGATCCTGGCCGCGGACGTCGCATCGGGCGCCCCGGTGGGCATGGCGGTGCGCGCGGGCCGGGGCAGAGCGGTCGTGCTCACCTGCGACTACCCCTGCCACCTGGACTTCTGGCGGAGCCTGCTGGCTCGGCTGGACGTCCGCCCGCGGCACACCCACGACGCGCCCGTACCCGGCCTGATCGTCACCTCCACGGCCGACGCCGCGGGCAGACGCCTGATCCACCTCATCAACGTCGCCCCCGTCGAGCAGACCTTCACCCTGCACCGCCACGGCGAGCCGTTGTTCGGCGGCAGCCCGATCCGGCTCGCGGCCCGCTCAGGGGCGATGCTCCCCGAGGACGTCGGCCCGGTGGCGTGGTCGACCTGCGAGCTGGCGGGCGCCTCAGGTGATGGCGTCCTGCTGCGCAGGCGCCACGCGGCCGAGGCCGCGCTGGTGAACGGGCGGGCGGTCCGGTGGGAGGAAGGCCCCGCGCACCCGGGCGAGGTCGTCCGCCTTCCCGTGTGACCGCCCTGAGGCCCGCCACCCCGCGCGGTCCCCCGTCCGGTGCCGCTGGCTCCCGGTCGCTCCTGGCGGTGGCTGTAACATTTTCGGTAATCGGTTTCAGGACTGGCCATGAGCTGATCACCTCCGGGTCTCGTGGTCAAGAGCCGGAATCATCGGCGGCGTGGGGCCCCCCGGCGCGCGGATCACCGATGCGGGCCCGCGCCTGCGCGGCGACGATGTCAGCCTGGGTCCGGCCGCGCGGAAGCCCCGTTTCGTCCTGGATGGACAGGGCCTGTCGCGCGCTGTCGAGAGCGGCTTCGTGATCGCCGCTGGCGAGCTGGATCGCGGCGATCGCGGTGCGGGCCCGGCCTTCGAGCAGCCGGTATCCGGCCTTCCTGGCCAGGGCGAGCGCGGCGCGTGCGGCGTCGTCCGCGGCCGGCAGGTCCCCGCACCGGTGGTGGACGTCGGCCAGGCCGATCAGCGTCTCGGTGTGGATGTAGCCGTGGCCGATGGAGCGAGCGATGTCCGCGGCCTGCCGGTAGTCGCCGATGGCGAGCCCCAGGTCGCCCAGCGCACTGCGGATACCCGCCCGGGTGAGCAGCGTGTCCGCCTGCACCTTGCGATCGCCGATCTCCCGCGCGGTGGTCAGCGCGGCCTGGGCGAGGCGGAGCGCGTCGTGGTGGCGTCCGGCGTCACGGTGCACCCCGGCGATCGCCCGGGTGGTGGCCGCCAGCCGGCCGCGCTCGCCGAGCGCGGCGAAGCGGTCACGTGCCTCGGTGAGGAAGCCCAGCGCCGTCTCCAGGTGACCGAGCCCCTGATGGGCCAGGCCGAGCTGGTCGAGGGTGAGCGCCTCGCCCGCCGCGGAGCCGGTCTGCCGATGCAACATGAGCGCTTCGGCGTAGTGGCCGATCGCGGCTTCCAGCCGGCCGCGCATCAGCTCGAGGTTGCCGAGGTTGCCGAGCCGAATGGCCTGGCCGGCGGCGCGCCGCGCGACGCGGTCGAGGGTCAGCGCCTGGGTGTAGCGTTCCGCGGCCCGATCGAGCTGCCCCTGCTCGGCGTACGCGGTGCCCAGGACGTTCAGGGCCGCGGACTCCCCGTCGGTCCAGTGCGCCTGTCCGGCGAGTCCCAGTGCGGACTCGCCCTCCTCGATCGCCTGGGCGTAGTCCCCGCGTGCCGCGTTGAGGGTCGCGAGGCCGAGCCGGGCGGCCGCCATCGCCTGCGGGCCGCCGCCGGCCTCCGCGGCTGCCAGAGTGGCCTGGGCGAGCGTGGCCCAGTCCACGAGTCGCATGCGGCGGTGCAGGTCACCGCGCAGCCCGTCCGCCAGGACGCAAGCCTGCCGGGCCAGGCCGTGGGCGACACCGTCGCGTACGAGGCTGATGACGTTGGCACGTTCGGCGTCCAGCCACGCCGAAGCCTGATCGGGATCGGTGAGCGTGGCCGACGCCTCGGTGTGGGCATCCAGCCGCGCCAGGTGCGGGAACAGCAGACTCGCGGCCGAGCCGACATGGTGCAGATAGTGATCGTACAGACGGCCGGCCGCCGCTCGCCGTCCGGCTTCGGGCTCTTCGGCGACCGCCGTCTCCGCGGCACAGGAACGGATCAGGTCGTGCATGCCGTAGCGGCCAGGGGTGTGCTCCTGGACGAGGTGAGCGGCGGCCAACCGCTCCAGCGCCCACTCCGCCGTCGCCGGTCCGGTGCCGGCGAGCGCGGCGGCCGTCGCCGGAGTGACGTCCGCGACCGACGTCAGGCCGAGTAGCCGGAACAGCCGCCGCGCGGCGCCGGGCAGCACGGCATAGGACAGGCCGAACGCGGCCCGCACCGCCACGTCGCCGGACCGCAACCGGCCCAGCCGGTCCTGGCGCAGGCGGGTCACGTACACGCCGATGCCGGTCTTCGGGCGTACCGCCAGATTCGCCGCGGCGATCCGCAAAGCCAGCGGAAGGTGGTTGCACAGGGTGGCGAGTTCGGCCGCCGCCTGCGGTTCCGCGCGCAGCCGGTCGTCGCCGAGGAACCGGCCCAGCAGCCCGTACGACTCCTCCGGCGTCAGCACGTCCAGGGCCAGCGGAACAGCACCGTCGAGGGCGAGCAACCCGTCGAGCCGGTCACGGCTGGTGACCAGCACGAGGCAGCCGGTGCCACCGGGCAGCAGCGGCCGCACCTGGTCGGGGTGGCGGGCGTTGTCCAGCAGCACCAGCGTATTCTGTCCGGCCAGCAAGCTGCGGTAGAGCGCGCCGGCCTCGTCCTGGTCGGAGGGCACCTGCGCGGGCGGCACCCCCAGCGCGCGCAGGAATCTCGCGAGTGCCTCGATCGGGGGCATCGGCGGGCCGTCCGCGTAGCCGCGCAGGTTCACGTAGAGCTGTCCGTCCGGGAAGCGATCGCGGACCGTGTGAGCCCAGTGGACCGCCAGCGCGGTCTTGCCGATCCCGGCGGTGCCCGCGATCGCGGAGATGGCCACTGCCCCGGCCCGAGGATCGGCGTCGGCGGGCAGCAGCGCGTCGAGCCGCCGGAGATCGCCGCCGCGGCCGGTGAAGGCGGCGACGTCGGGGGGTAACTGGGCCGGCACCACCCGGGGCGTCTCACGCTCGGACGCCCCTGCCTTCTCCTGCCCTTCCGTCAGGATCGCCTGCTGCAGCAGGCGTAGCCGTGGGCTCGGTTCCAGCCCGAGCTCGGTGTGCAGGACGCGGCGTACCCGCTGGTAGACGTCCAGCGCCTCGGCCCGGCGGCCGCAGCGTTGCAGGGCCGTCATCAGCAGGGTCCACAGCCGTTCCCGCATCGGCTGTTCCTGCACCAGCCGGTGCAGTTCGTCCACCACATCGGTGTGCCGGCCCAGCGCCAGCAGGGCGTCGATGTGGTCCTCGACGACGCTGAGCCGCAGTTGTTCCAGATGGGTCACCCGCGGCTGGATCAACGGGTTGCGGGGCACATCAGCGAGTACGGGCTCACGGTCCGGCCACAGGGCCAGCGCCTCGGCCAGCAGCGCCGCCCCGGTCTCCCGCCGCCCGCCGGCCAGCTCCCGGCGCCCGGACGTCAGCCGCCGTTCGAAGCGCATCGCGTCCACGGCGTCGTCATGAACGCGCAGCTCGTAGCCACGATCTCGGGTGATCAGGGCCTCGCCGACCAGCCGGCGCAACCGCCGCACGTAGACGGCGATCGTGTTCTTCGCCGTACGCGGCGGCCGGTCGCCCCACACCGCATCCGCGAGGGCGTCGGCGCTCACGCTCCGGCCCGCCTCGACCAACAGCACCGCCAGCACGACGCGCTGCTGTTCGGCGGCCACCGATACCCACCCTTGCCCGGTGTGCACGCGTAACGGACCCAGTATCTGAAACCGCATCTCCCACCCACGCCTTTGCCACGACGCTCCGCCATGACCCACTTCGTTCCACGACGGCGCCTGGATGACGGGCGGAGCCGGGAGACGTCATCGCCGGCTCATCGCCCGGTCAGCCCTCCGGACTACCGTCTCCGACGAGATCTCCCCACCAGTTCCGGGCGCCCGGAACAAGGATCGACGCACCGCCCGAAAGGAGCAGCCTGCCATGCGCACATCAACCGAACACCGCACATCCGACGCTCCCACGCGCCCGCGCCGGCGAACCGCGGCAATCGCCCGCCGTACCTGCCTCACCTTGGGGCTGGCCGCCGCTTTGACCGCCGGAGTCACCGCACCCGCCGCGGCCGACTGCCCTTCCCCGTCGTACGTCGGCATGTGGAAGAGCAATGACAGCGGCGGTCTCAAGCACGGCCCCGGGAATTCGCTCACGACCCTCGCGCCGGGGGGCGAGATCTTCATCGATCCGTTCGATCTCGTCACCGACTTCGCCAACATCGCCCTCGGCGGCGACGTGAAGCCGGGTACGGGTGCGGTGTACAAACTCACCGACGTCTCGACCACGACCTGGACGACCAAGGCAGCGCGCTCGAACGGCGTCATCCATCACGAGGACGAGATCAGGTTGTTCGGGACGAGCATCCTCGGTGGCGGGCTCGACGTGAGCGTCACCGTGGAATTCACCGACGAATGCAGCAACACTCCGCGGTCGGTCTATCTGGGCAGGCTGAAGGTCACGAACCAGTAGGCACTCCGGCCGGAGGCCGGCCGGGCCGTCCTGGCTCAGCCGGCCTCCCGCCTGTGCGGGACTTCGAGCCGGCCACGCCCCGAACCAGGGCACTCAGCACCGTGACGGCCAGTTGACCACGTCGAGCATGCGGGTCTCCTTCACCGGAGGTCGGGTGCGGGGTTGTTCCCGATGATTCCTCACGCACGAGCGCGCCATCATACGAACGTGCGGAAAACGCCGCAGAGCGGCCGGCCGAAGCGATGGACGCCCTGGCGGGCGGTTCTCCGGGCGTACCCGGTACGCCGGCTCCGCGTCGGCGTCCGGACCTGGCATGAGACCGGCCGCGCCGAGCCGGCGCCCGTCCTCGATGGTCGGCGTTGCCAGGGTCGGACCTCACAGACCCGCGAGCATGCCTCCGTCGATCAGCACCGACGTGCCGGTGAGGAAGCTCATGTCGGAGGAGGCCAGCGCGAGTGCCGCCGTGGCCATCTCCGTAGGCTGGGCCATCCGCTTGAGGCCGTCGATACCGGCCTGCGGGCCGGCCTTCAACGCCTCCCACTCCTCGTCGTTCGCATCCGGAGCCAGCACGGGACGCCAGGCGTCCACCATGGGCGTGTTGGTGGTGCCGGGGGAAAGGGCCACGACCCGGATGTTCCACGGCGCCGCGCCGTATTCAATGGCGGCCGCCCGGACCAGGCCGGTCACTCCGCCCTTGCTGGCGGCGTAGGCGCCGATCATCGGCCGGGTGGCGAACTCGTTGGCCGATCCGGTGACCAGGATGACGCCGCCGCCGGAGTCCCGGATATAGGGGGCCTCATGCTTGATGCAGAGGAATACGCCCCTGGTGTTGGTGGCCTGCGTGTCGTCCCAATCCTCGACGTCCATGTCGTGCAGCGGCTTCAGGTGCTGCACGCCCGCATTGTTCATGGCCACATGCAGACCGCCGTACTTCTGCGCGACCCGGTCCACGAACGTCTTGACCTGCCTGGCGTCGCGTACGTCCGCCTTGATGTAGGTCGCTTCGCCCCCGGCCTGCCTGATCTCACGCTCGACCTGGCGACCCAGTTGCTCCCGCCGCCCGCAGAAGCCCACCTTCGCGCCTTCGCGGGCGAACGCGACGGCTGAGGCTCTGCCGATGCCCGATGTCGCGCCCGTGATCAGCACGACCTTGCCTTCATAACGTCTCGCGACCGCCGCAGCGGACGGTGTCGCGTTCGCCGGCGCGGCGGTGACCGCGATCCCCGCCGCGCTCGCGAGTGCTCCTGCCAGTACCGACCGCCGCCCCAGGGGGGGAAGAACTATTCATGATCTCCCTAAATGCGAGTTATGGCTCGTATTGCGGTCCATAGATTACGAGCTTTTATTCGCGTTCGTCAACCGGCAGGAGCCGACCGGTTCTCAGGATGCAGGCGCCTCAGGATCTGCCGCTCCCTGGCCAGGATGCTGGTGCTGTTCGCACAGAGCGACGCCAAGGCCGGCCACCGTGTCCCTGGTCACCCGGTGCACCGGCATCGAGGCGATCGACAGGTAGCGCAGCAGTTCCTCGGTGGCACGCGCCGCAACGGTCCTGAGGCGCGTGGATGTCGTGCCTCGGGCAGGCCGTCCACGATCTCCCGCGCCGCGGACGGCGGGGTGATGGCGTCGCGGGTACCGGCCGCGACAAGGTCGCGAGGTCAGGAGCGGCCCAGGGCGAACCGCTCGGCGAAGGCGGACATCTGCTCCCTGCGCCCCTCCGGTTCCATCGTGGTCGGGTTGAGGACCAGGCGTGTCACACCCGCCGCGGCCAGTTCCTCGACCTGCTCGGCCGACATGGCCAGCGACCCCCACCGCGTGTACTCCAGCGTCGCGGCGTCGCGCCCGGCCTCGGCGGCGACGGACCGGACCAGCTCCCACTGGCTCTGGCGTTCCTCGTCGGTGAGCGCGCCGCCGGGGAAGTAGCCGTCGCCGCGCAGCCCCGCGCGGCGGGCGGCGGCCCGGCTCGACCCGCCGACGTGGATCGGCAGGTGCGTGACCCCGTACGGCTTCGGGTAGCTGGTCACGCTCTCGAAGCCGAAGAACTCGCCGTCGAAGCCGACTCCCTTCTCATCGCCCTCCCACAGCAGCCGCAGCACGTCGATGGCCTCGTCGGTACGGCGTCCGCCCCGTACCTGGCACCGGGATACAGCACGATGTGCTCGGGCAGGTAGAGCCCTTCGAAGCCGCACGCCTCGGCGTGCTGGGCGTGGGCCACGAGCCGGTCGGGGTCGAGGCCGTCGGCCGGGGAGAAGCAGAGCGCGAATTTCATGGTCGTCCTCGTCGCACGATGGTTTTCGATCAAGCTAGAACATTGCCACCGGCGTCAAGGCCAACCCGGCTTCGACTCTCGGGCCGCGCACGTCGGAGGGTCTTGACGGCGCCGGAGTGTCGATGTCACCCTGAAGCCAGTCGATCGATCGATTGGGAACGATGTGTCCAACCTCGACCGGGTCCAGCAGGCCGCCGTGCGGTTGTTCGCGGAGCGCGGGTACGCCGCGACGGGAATCCGCGAGATCGGCCGCGCCGTGGGGCTGAACTCCGGGACGCTCTACCACTACGCGTCGAACAAGGAGGAACTGCTGGTCGGCATCATGCAGGCCGGCATGGGCGAGCTGCTGCGGGCGGCCCGCGAGGCGGTCGGCCACAGCTCCGACCCGGTCGTCCAGTTGGGCCGCCTGGTGCTGGCCCACGTGACGATGGAAGCGGTCAATCCCCTCACCTCCCGGGTCAACGACCGCGAGGTCCACTCCCTGACCGAGCCGAACCACGCCATCGTGGTCGGGCTGCGGGACGACTACGAAGCCGTGTTCCAGCAGGTGCTGGAACACGGCGCGCGGCAGGGCGACTTCCGGATCACCGACGTCGCCATGACCCGCCTGGCCCTGATCGCGATGTGCAACGGGGTGGCCCACTGGTTCCGCCCCGACGGTCGGCTGCCGGTCGCCCGGGTGCAGGACTCCTACCTGGAACTGACCTGCAACCTGGTCGGCTCGCGTCCGGTGCGGCGCGCCGAGTGCGGGCCCGAGGTGTCCATCACCTCGCTGAGGTCCGAACCCCGGATCGACGCCGGCCGGGAGCAGACGTCCGCCTGAGCGCGGACGCACCCGCGACCGCGCCGGCGGCCGGCGGGCGAGCGCTGTCTACCTGCGGAGGTGGCACCACGATGGACACCAGGCCCACGCCGCGCGTCGTCGTCGGCAAGGACGCGGCGGACGCCGCCCCGGCGGATCGTTCGATCCCCGACCTGCTGCGCGACGCCGCGGCACGGTACGGCGCAGCGGAGTTCCTGCGCTTTCCCGGCACGTCGCTCAGCTTCCAGGAGGCCGACGCCCGCAGCGAGCGCCTCGCCCGGGTGCTGGCCGCCCGCGGCGTCGAACCCGGAGACCGGGTCGCCGTCATGATGGGCAACACGCCCGGGTGGCCGCTGAGCTGGTTCGCGATCCTGAAGGCCGGGGCCGTCGCCGTGCCGGTCAATCCGCGGTTACGCGCCCACGATCTCGGGTTCGTGCTGCGTGACTCCGGCGCCCGGTCGGTGCTCGCCGACGACGAGCACACCGGCATCGTCAGGGCGGTGGCGTCCGGGCTCGATCCGGCCCCGCTGGTCCGCACGCTCGCGGACCTCGACGCCGAGGCCCGCCGCTCGCCCGCGCCCCCGCTGGAGGTGCGCACGCGCTCCGACGACGTCGCCAACTTCCAGTACACCTCCGGGACGACCGGCTTCCCGAAGGCCTGCGTGCTCACCCACGACTACTGGGTGCGGACCGCGTGGCTGGTCGCCCGCGAGGCGGAGGTCCGCACCGACGACGTGGTCCTGATGGCCCAGCCGTTCTCGTACATGGACGACCAGTGGACGGCGGTGATGTGCCTGATCGCCGGGATCCCGCTCGTCGTGCTGCCCCGCTTCTCGGCGTCGGGGTTCTGGCCCGCGGTCCGCGAGCACCGCGCCACGCTCACGTACGTGCTGGGCACGATGCCGCTGCTCATGCACAAGCAGCCGCCCGACCTCTCCGACGCGGTCAACGACATGCGACTGGTGCTCTGCTCCGGCATCGCGCCGCACCTGCACCGGGCCTTCGAGGAGCGCTGGGGCGTGCCCTGGCGCGAGATCTACGGCTCCACGGAGAGCGGCCTCGACCTCGTCGCCGCCCCTGGCGCGGACGACACCGTCGGCACCGGCGCCATGGGGTATCCGCCGCCGGGGAAGGAGGTCCGCGTCGCCGGTCCCGACGGCGGCACCGTGCCCGACGGGGAGGTGGGCGAGATCGTCGTCCGGGGCCGCCCCATGATGACCGGCTACTGGAACCACCCCGAGGCCACGGCCGAGGCGCTCGCGGACGGCTGGTACCACACCGGCGACCTCGGCTACCGCGACCCGCGGGGAAGCATCCACCACGCCGGGCGGCTGAAGGACATCGTCCGCCGCGGCGGCGAGAACATCTCCTGCGCCGAGGTGGAGAGCGTGCTCGCCCGGCACCCGGCGGTGGTGGCGGCGGCGCTCGTCCCGATCCCCGACGAGCTGTTCGGCGAGTTGCCGAAGGCGTTCGTGCAGTTGCGCGCCGGCCACCCGGCGGACACGGCGACCGCGCGCGACCTGCTCGACCACGCGCGGGAGCGCCTCGCGCCGTTCAAGATCCCCGCCTTCGTCGAGTTCGTGGACGGCTTCGTGATGACGCCCTCGGAACGGATCCGGAAGCGGGCCCTGCTCGAACCCGCCCGCGACCAGCGGAGCGGCTGCTTCGACGCCGCCACCGACTCCTGGAAGTGAACGAGAGGACCCCCATGCCCCACTGGCACACCGAGTCCGGCCACCTGCGTGCCGGCATCGACCGGGACGTCGCCGTCCTCACCCTCGACCGGCCCGGCAAGCTGAACGCCCTCACCGGCCTCATGCGGCGCGACCTGGCGGCCGCCATCCGGCACTTCGGCACCGGCGGGCGCAGCCGCGGCGTCGTCGTCACCGGCGCGGGGCGGGCCTTCTCGGCCGGCATGGACCTGGAGGAGGCCGCCCGGCTGCCGGAAGGCGGGCTCGTCGCCGAGGCGGAGTCGTTCAACGACATCACCCGGGCGGTGCTGGAGACGTCGGTCCCCGTCGTCGCCGCGCTGAACGGCCTCGCCGTCGGCGGCGCCGGCGAGCTGACCCTCTGCTTCGACGCCCGTCTCGCGAGCCCCGCCGCCGGGTTCTACCTGCCCGAGAACGCCACCGGCCTGTCGATCTCCAACGCCGCCAGTGTGCTGCTGCCGAGGCTGGTCGGCCACCGCGCGCTGCGCCTGGTCATGGAGTCCGCGCGCATCGACGCGGAGACGGCGCTGGCCTTGGGCCTCGTGGACGCCGTCGTCCCGCAGCCGGGGCTGGTCGGCGCGTGCGTGGACCTCGTCCACCGGTGGCACCCGCCCGGCTCCGCCACCGCCGCCCACCTGCGGCTGCTGCGCCCGCCCGCCGACCTCGTCGCCGCCGCGATGGACCGCGAGAGCCAGGCCGCCGCCGAGGTCGAAGCCTCCGGCATCGCCCGCGCCGGGATCGCCCGCTTCCTCGACCGCCCCGGGGCGTGAACCTCCCGGCGACGGCGTCCTGCTCCGTCGGCCCCTGCCCGCATCGTCTTCTCCCGGAGTGCCTCGCGTGAAAGCCGTCGTCTACCGCCGATACGGCGGGCCCGAAGTCCTCGAGACCGCCGACGTCCCCGACCCCCGGCTCGGGCCCGAATCCGTGCTCATCGACGTCAAGGCCGTCTCGGTCAACCCCGTCGACTGGCAGACCGCCGCGGGAGACCTCGACAGCCGCTTCGACGTGCACTTCCCCGTGATCCCCGGCTGGGACGTGGCCGGCGTCGTGGCACGGACCGGCCCGACGGTCACCGGGTACGCCGCCGGCGACGAGGTCTTCGGCTACGTGCGGCGCGACAGCATCGGGCCCGGCACCTACGCCGAACGCGTCGCCGCGCCCGTGCGCACGATCGCCCGCAAGCCGGCCCGGCTGACCTGGGAGCAGGCGGCGGCCGTCCCCGTCGCCGGGCTGACCGCCTACCAGTCGCTCGTCGGCGTGCTCGCCGTGTCGGCCGAGGACACCGTCCTGGTGCAGGCGGCGGCCGGTGGCGTCGGCACGTTCGCGGTCCAGATCGCGCGGGCCCTCGGCGCCCGCGTCATCGGCACCGCCTCGCCGCGCAACCACGACTACCTGCGCGCGCTCGGCGCGGAACCCGTCGCCTACGGCCCCGGCCTGGCCGGACGCGTGCGGGCGCTGGCTCCCGGCGGCGTCACCGCCGTCCTGGACATGTACGGCGGCGAGCCGCTGCGGGCCTCGGTGCGGCTGCTCGCCGACGGTGCCGGGACGCGGGTCGTCTCGCTGGCCGACGACGGCGTCAGGGAACTCGGCGGCACCTTCGTCTTCGCCCGCCCGAGCGCCGGCGACCTCGCCCGGCTGGCCCGGCTCGCCGACGACGGGCGGCTCGTCCCCGAGATCGCCCGGGTGCTGCCGCTCGACGAGGCCGCCGAGGCGTTCCGGCTCAGCCGGTCTGGCCATGTCCGGGGCAAGATCGTCCTCACGCCCGCCGGCGGCGGGTGACCGCCGGCGAGCGTGAGGGGGCACGGTCGAAGGCACTCGTTCGCGGGCGGGCCTACGGCTCGGTGCGGCGGCCCCGGGGCGGGCGATGCCGTCCTCGGGGCCGCCGCCGGGTTCAGGAACCGCGCCTGGCCTGCCAGTTGAGGTAGGCGACGCAGGCCAGGTAGGAGCCCTGCTGCGGTTCGACCGCCCGTCCCTCGTAGATCGCCCGCGCGTGCGGCAGCACGGCGGCGTCCCAGTCGGCGACCGCCATCCAGCGGGGGGCCTGCAGATACTGCCCCGCGGTGGTGGAGCCGCCGGTGCCGTCCACGCGCACGTTGGCGGTGGCGATGCCGTCGGCGCCCGGCGTCGCCACCAGGTTCCTGCTGTAGGTCCTGGCGAAGCGGACCATGTCGCGGCCGGAGTAGAAGATCTTGTGACGGAAGGCGGCGACGGCGAACTCGACGTCGATGGCCCCGTGGCTCAGGTCCTCGATCTGCCGCGCGCCGGCGGTGAGGGACGGGGTGTACTCGGAGACGCCCGAGGCGGCGTCGAAGCCCTGGTAGACCTTGCCGAACGTGGGCCAGTACGACCAGACGTAGGCGTCGCCGGCGTCGACCGTGAGCTCACGCGAGAAGGTGACGGCCAGCCGGCGGGCCCGGTCCTTGGCCGCGCGGTCCCCGGTGGCCGCGGCCAGTTCGGCGTAGGTCTGGCCGAGTGCCAGGCTCTGGTTGGTGGGCTGTTCGGTGCCGTCGTAGGCGAGCGGCGTCCCCTTGTTCCAGACGAAGTAGCCGCGTCCGTCGTCGGTCTGCCGCCACTCCGCGTCGTGCACGGCGGCGGCGGCCTTGACGGCGCTCACGTACTCCAGCGCCTTGCTCTTGTAGCGCCGCCAGAGGGACGGGTCGGTCAGCACGATCCGGGCGAACGCGGCGATCGGGTAGGTGATCATGCCGGTGTGCACGCTGAAGATGACCGGCTCCGACACCAGCGGCACGGGGCCGAGGGCGGGGATCACGCCGCCGGCCGGTGTGTCACGCGGGTCGCGGGCCGTCACCATGGTCGGGGTGGGGTAGGCGGCCAGGATGCGCTTGACCGCGTAGTCGGCCGAGGCCGGGTCGAGCGACAGGTCGGGGAAGGTGGCGACCCTGGCCGTCCGGTTGTTGCGCACCTCCAGGGAGAAGCGGTCGGCGGAACTGCCCGCCGTGACCGTGGCGACCGCCTCGTCGGCGTAGCTCAGGGCGCTGCGCACCTCCAGCAGCGGTGTGCCGCCGGCGTCCCGCAGCAGGGTCTTGCCCACCGTGTAGGGGTGCATCGCCCGCCAGGCGGGCAGCGACCTGCCGCTGTGGTCGGTGACGCCGCGCGCGGAGTCGCGGTTGGCCAGCACCTGGTCGGCGTTCTCGACCAGGCGGTCGAGGTAGTGGGTGTCCCGGTAGGCCTCGTACATGCGCATGAAGCCCAGCAGGACGTAGGACTGCCCCCAGGCCAGCCCGCCGTGCTCGTTGGTGTCGCCGGGCTGGCCGACGCCGCCGCTGCTGTGGAAGACCCGGTCGAACAGGTCGAAGGTCTCCCGGGAGGTGTAGTCGTGGGTGGCGGAGGTGGTGGTGAAGCCGAGCGCGCCCAGGGCCAGGGCGCCCATTCCGAACTGCCTGCGGGTTAACATGATCAGCCTTTCACTGCGCCTCGCATGCCGTCGAGGATGTGGCGTTGCATGAGCATGAAGACGATGACGACCGGGATGATCGACATGATCGTGCCGGCGGCCAGCGTGCGGATGTCGGTGCCGGTGATGCCGGCCAGGTAGGAGATGCCGAGTGCGAGCGGGTACTTGCCGGAGTCCTTCAGGACCACCAGCGGCCAGATGAAGCTGTTCCAGACCGAGATGAAGCCGAAGATGCCGAGGATGGCCAGCGTCGGGCGCGCCGCGGGCAGCATGACGTGCCAGAAGATGCGCAGTTCGTGGCAGCCGTCGGTGCGGGCGGCGTCCACGACGTCGCGCGGGACGCTCGCGAACGTCTGACGGAGCAGGAAGACGCCGAAGGCCGACAGCAGGCCGGGCAGGATGACGCCGGCGAAGGAGTCGGCCATCCCGAGCTGCGTGACCACCAGGAACCTGGGGATCAGCATGAGTTCGCCCGGCAGGAACATCGTCGACAGGATCGCGAAGAAGACCAGGTTGCGCCCGCGGAAGCGCATCTGGGCCAGCGGGTAGGCGCACAGCGCCGAGACGATGACGTAGGCGGGCACCATCACGCCGACGTAGATGACGGAGTTGAGCAGGTAGGTGGGGTACGGGATCGAGGTCCACGCCTCGACGATCCAGTCGAGCACCGGCGGGCGGGGGATGACGTCCGGCGGGAAGGAGTAGACGGCCTGGTCGGCGGGTTTGAGCCCGGCCGACAGCAGGATCAGGAACGGCCCGACGAACACCAGGGCGATCGCCGTGAGCACGAGGTACATCCCCGCCCGCCTGAGGATCATGCCATGACCGTCCTTCCGCGGGTGATCCGGTAGTTGAGGATGGCCAGGCCGATCATCAGCACCCAGAGCACCAGCCCCATCGCGCTGGCGTAGCCCATGTCGTAGCGTTCGAAGGCCGCCGACCAGATGTAGTAGCCGAGCGTGAGCGTCGTGTCCTGGGGCCCGCCCCTGGTCATCACGTAGATGGAGGTGAAGGCCTGCATCGCGTCGAGCATCTCCACGGTGAACGCGACCGCGATGTACGGCACGAGCAGCGGCACCGTGATGCTGCGCAGCCGCCGCCAGGGTCCGGCGCCGTCCACGCGGGCGGCCTCGTAGATGCTCTCCGGGATCGTCTGGAGCCCGGCGAGGTAGATCATCATGTAGAAGCCCATGTTCTTCCAGCCCTCGACCAGGATGACCGCGGGCAGCGCCCAGTCGGGGTCCAGCAGGTACTGGATCGGCCGGTCGAGCAGGCCCGCCCCGGTGAGCATCCAGTTCAGGACGCCCTGCTGGTGGAAGACGTACTCCCAGGCGATGCCGACGGCGACCATCGAGGTGACGACCGGCAGGTAGTAGAGCATCCGGAACGTCCTGATCCCCGGCAGCTTCTGGTTGACCAGCACGGCCAGCAGCAGCGGCGCGACGACCAGCAGCGGGAACAGCCCGACCAGGAACAGGAACGAGTTGAGCAGCGCGGTCCAGAACCGGTCGTCGCCCAGCATGCGGACGAAGTTGTCGCCGCCCACGAAGACGGGCGGCGGGGAGATCATGTCGTACTTCAGGAACGAGAGCTGGATCGCCGTCACCGCCGGCCAGGCGAAGAAGACGCCGAACAGGACGAGGGCGGGGGCGGCGAAGAGGTAGGGCGTGTACCAGCGCTGGCCGGGGAGGCGCATGGCCTCACATCCTTCTTCGACGATTGTGACGGCCGTAGATCAGATATCGGATGGCCAGAAGTTATACAAACCACACACAGACGGTCAATACCTGGCCTTGACCGGAAAATCCTGACCTGCCATTCTGCCGAAAGAGACTTTAAGGACGGCCAGAATCGAGGACCACCGCGATGTCCCGTAGGTTTGCCTTAGCGGCAGGAGCGCTGGCACTGTCACTCCTGAGCACCGGATGCGTGGCCGGCACGTCCACCGGCGGCACCGAGACCGCCTCCGACCAGCCGTTCGAAGGCCAGGTCGAGTTCTGGACGATCAACCTCAAGAAGAACTACGGCGACTACGTCAACGGGCTCATCGCCGCCTACCAGAAGCAGCACCCCAAGGTCACGATCAAGTGGGTCGACGTCCCGGGCCAGGAGAGCGCCACCAAGCTGCTCGCCGCCGTGGCCAGCGGCGCCGTGCCGGACCTGGTCAACGTCAGCTCCATCGAACTGGGCCGCTTCGTCCCGTCGCTGACCCCGCTCGACGAGCTGCTCACCCCCGAGGACCTGGCCGACTTCCAGCCCAACCTGGTCGCACCGCTGCGCACCGGCGGCAAGCTCTACGCCCTGCCCTGGTACAACGGCGGCGCCCCGGTGGCGATGTACCGCAAGTCCGTGGTGACCAAGGCCGGGTTCGACCCGGCCGCCCCGCCCAGGACGTACGACGAGGCGCTCGCCCTCGGCGACAAGGTCCACGACAAGACCGAGGTCTACGGCTCCAACATCATCCCCGACCACAACGTGCTGCGTTACTACGGCATCGAACCCCTGTCCGCGGACCGCAGGACCGCCGCGTTCAACACCCCGCAGGCCGTGGAGATCCTGGAGAAGTTCAAGAAGAGCTACGGCGCCGGCATCGCGCCCGGCGCGGTCTCCAAGGACATCCGCAACCTGCCGCAGACGCTGGAGAACGGGCAGATCGCCTTCAAGCCGACGGCCAACGCCGCCGAACTGCTCAACGTGCAGAAGAACGCCCCGGACGTCTACGACGACCTGGCCGTCACCGAGCCGGTCCGGATGGGCACCGGCGAGTACCTGCTGCTGGCCCAGCAGGCCTTCTCCATCCCCCGGGCCTCCGCGCACAAGAAGGCCGCCGCGGAGTTCCTCAAGTACGTCACCAACGGCGCCAACCAGCTCGCCTTCTGCAAGATCGTGCCGATCTACCCGTCCACGATCTCCTCCACCAAGGACCCCTTCTTCACCCAGGGCGCCGACGGCGACGCGATGAGCGCCGCCCGCCAGGTCATCGTGAAGGGCATGGCCAAGCTGGCCTACCACCCCGTCGGCACCAGCAAGGACGCCGAGCTCGGCGAGTACTTCGCCGAACAGGTCAGGGCCTTCCTGACCGGAACCAAGAGCGCCGAAGAAGCCCTCGACACCGCCGAGAAGCAATGGAATGACGCACTTGCCTCCTAAATTGAGAATCGGGATCATCGGCACCGGCATCATGGGCCGCGGCCACGCCGAGGTGCTGGCCGCGCACCCGGACGCGGAGATCACGGCCGTCTGCCGCCAACCGCTCGCCGGCGCGCCGGTGTTCCCGACCTACCAGGCGCTCATCGAGTCCGGTCTGGTCGACGCCGTGTCGATCACCACCCCCGACCACCTGCACGCCGACGTGATGGTCGCCGCCGCGCGGGCGGGCCTGCACATCCTGGTCGAGAAGCCCTTCACCACCACGGTCGAGGACGCCGACCGGGCCGTACAGGCCATCAGGCAGGCGGGCGTGACCGCCATGTGCCTGTTCAACCACCGCTGGGTGCCCGCCTACGCGCAGGCCAAGGACCAGATGCCGGTGGTCGGCGAGCCGGTCGTCGGCTACGCGCGCAAGGACGACACGATCTACGTCCCGACCGAGATGATCTCGTGGGCGGACCAGACGACCTGCGCCTGGTTCCTGTCCAGCCACGACATCGACCTGCTGACCTGGCTCTACGACGACCACGTGGTCGAGGTCTACGCCACCGCGCGCTACGGCAAGCTGAAGGTCACCCCGGACGCCATGCAGATCCAGGCCAGGTTCAGCCGCGGCGCGATGGCCACGTTCGAGTCGGCGTGGATCTACCCCAACACCTTCCCCACGATGGTCGACAGCTACGTCACCGTGGTGGGCGAGGACGGGGTGATCCAGCTCGACCGCCAGAAGGAGAACATCCAGGTGGCCACCGGCAAGGGCTACGCCTACCCGCGCAACATGCTGCAGCGCGTCGTGCACGGGATCCCGGCCGGCGCCTACCGCGACGCCATCCACCACTTCGTGGAGTGCGCGCGCACCGGGGCCGAGCCGCTCATCACGGTGGAGAGCTCGCGGCACGTCACCGCCGTGCTGGCGGCGGCCCACGAGTCGGCGGCCTCGGGCCTCCCGGTGCGGGTCTCATGACGTACGTGGAGAACCCCCCGCACGTGGACGGGGCACGCATGCGGCACATCACCGACCGGGCCCTCCTGGCCGAGCTGGGCGTCGCCTCCGTCGCCGAGGCCAGGCCGTGGCGCCGCCGCGACCCGGCCTGGGACGTCACCGCGACGATCGAGGAGGCCGACGCGCTCCTCGGGGCCGAGGTGGACTTCCTCGACAAGGGCCGCGGCCGGTCCCGGCTGTACGGCTTCCACTACCTCAGGTGGATGACGCCGCTGGTGCACGCCTACCGCGAGACCGGCGACGCCCGCTACGCCGCCGAGTGGGACCGCCTGTTCCGCCAGTGGTACGACACCAGGGACCAGGTCCGCGGCGACTGGCCCGGCCTCGACGTCATCTGGTACTCGCTGGGCGTGTGGGCCAGGTCGATGCACCTGACCCGCGCCATGGCGGTGCTGGCCGAGGAGCCCGCGCTGAGCGACGAGTGCTGGGCGATGATGATGAAGACCGTGCTCGGCGGCGCCCGCTGGTCGGCGGAGGAGCACGCGGCCTTCCGCCACGGCAACTGGCAGTTCGTCTGCGTCGCGGAGCTGCTGCACGTGGCCACGCTCTTCCCCGAACTGCCCGAGGCGCGCGGGTGGGCGGAGATCGCCCGGGCGCGCATCCTGGAGCACCTGGAGCTCGACGTCCGCGCCGACGGCGGCCACCACGAGCGCTCCCCCGGCTACCACGGCATGGTCCTGGACGCCGTGCGCCGCGTGGTGGCCGTGGACCCCGGCTTCGCCGAGCACCCCAAGGTGCGGGCCATGCACTCCTGGTTCGGCTCGCTGGTCACCTCCGGCGGCTGGATCCCGCACCTTCAGGACAGCGGCGTCGTCTGGCCCGAGGAGGAGCCGGTGCCCGGCTCGCACCTGCTCGACGCGAGCGGGTACGCGATCTTCCGGTCCGGGCACCTGCACACCGTGATCAACTACGGGCCGTACGTGGGGCACGAGCTGGAGCCGCACAGCCACCACGCCGCGCTCGACTTCGTGCTGTCCGGCTGGGGCGTGCCGCTGGCCTGGGAGGCGGGCGGCCCGCCGTCCTACGACGACCCCGGCTACTACGACTGGTACCAGGCCACCCGCGGCCACAACACCCTCCTCGTCCCGGGCCAGGACTACACCGAGGACCGGCGCGCCGCCCTCGACCTGTTCCACGCCGGGCGGCACGTGGACGTCTTCGCCGGGCACCACCACGGGTACCCGGAGCGGCACGACCGGCGGATCGTGTTCGTCCGCGACGAACCGTCGTACTGGCTGGTCACCGACCGGATCGACGCCGAGGCGGTGTGGCAGGTGCACGGGCTGGAGCCCTGGCGGCCCCACGGGCCCGGCTACCGCACCCGGGGCCTGCTCGCGGTGCCGCTGACACCGCCCGAGGAGGTCCTGTGCGGGAACGGTCCCGCGCGCGTCCCCGACCCCGCCACCAGGACCGCGGAGTACGGCGAGATCCACTCGCTGGGCTTACGCCGCGCCGACGGCCGCTTCGCCGTCGCGCTCATCCCCTTCCAGGACGAGCCGCCCGAGGTGTCCGCCGAGGCGGGCCAGACCCTCAGGGTGCGTATCGGCGCGACCGTGGACACCTTCACGGACACCACCTGGACCAGGGGCGAGAGCGGCGAGAGCTGGGCCGTCCATGGCTGAAACGCGCCCGTCGCTGCTCGACGCGGACGCCATGCTCGGCCGCCACCCGCGCAGGGACGTGGGCGGCGGAACCGTCCGGGAACTGCTGGCCGCGCTGGATCGCGTCGGGATCGCCGAGGCCGTCGTCGCCGGCATGACGGCCTGGCTGCACGACCCCCGGCTCGGCAACGCCCAGGTGCTCGACCTGGTCGCGGACCAGCCCCGGCTGCACCCGTGCTGGGTCATGCTGCCCGGCGGCTGCGACGAACTGGGCCCCGGCTTCGTCCAGGAGGCCGTGGCCGGCGGGGTGCGGGCCGTCCGGGCCTTCCCGCGCGACCACGGCTACCGGCTGGACGGGGTCGAGGCGGCCGAGGTCCTGCGCGCCCTGGCCCGGGCCCGGCTGCCGCTGCTGGTGGACGCGCCGCAGGCGGACTGGGCGAGTATCGAGTCGATCGCCGCGGCGCACCCCGAACTGCGGATCGTCGTCGGGTCCGCCGGGTACCGGATGCTGCGGCAGATCGCCGGGGTGCTGGACCGGCGGCCCAACGTGTACCTGGGGACGGCCGACCTGTCCTCGCACTGCGGGCTGGAGTGGCTGGTGGCGCGCTACGGCGCGGGGCGGATCGTGTTCGGCACCGGCCAGCCGTACCGGGATCCGGCCGAGGCGGTGACCCGGCTGCTGTGGTCGGAACTCGGCGATCCGGACGTGGCCGCCATCGGGAGGGGGATCCTGTGAACGAGACCGCGCGGGCCGTGTGGGAGCGGCGACCCCAGCGGGTGACCCGGATCGTCGACGCGCACGCGCACGCCGGGCCGTACAGCCTGTTCTTCATCCCCGAGGCGGACCCGGCGGCGATGATCAGGGTGATGGACCGGTGCGGCGTCGCGCACGCGGTCTTCTCCAGCCACCTGTCCATCCAGCTCGACGCGGCGGCGGGGAACGCGGCGACGGCGGCGATCGTGGCCGAGGCGCCCGACCGCTTCACCGGCTACCTCACGGTCAACCCCTGGCAGGACCCGGTCGCCGAACTGGAGCGGTGGGGCGGCGACCGGCGCTTCGGCGGCATCAAAATCCACCCCGACCTGCACGAGTACCCGCTGGACGGGTCCAGGTACGGCCCGGTGTGGGAGTTCGCCGCGCTGACCGGGTGCCCGGTGCTCACGCACACGTTCGCCGGCTCCCCGTACAACGACATCCCGACGCTCGACGCGGTGGCGGAGCGGCACCCGGAGGCGACCATCCTGGCCGGCCACTCCGGGGTGACGCCGCTCGGCCTGGACCAGGCGATCGAGGTGGCGGAGCGGCGGCCACGGGTCATCCTGGAGGTGTGCGGGTCCCACAACAGCGGCGCCGACATCGCCAGGATGGTCGCGCGGGTCGGCCCCGACCGGGTGGTCTACGGCTCCGACTTCCCGTTCATCGACCTGCGGATGTCGCTGGGGCGCGTACTCTTCTCGGACTTGACGGACAATGATCGGGCAGCGGTGCTCGGGGGAACGATCAGTGGGTTGCTCGAGTGGAGATGACCAAGGTGGAGCGGTTGAGAACCAAGATCGCGATCGGCGTGGTCGGCCCGCACGACCTGGTGGAGCAGATCGTGCACATCGGGGCCGGGCTGCCCGATGCCGCCTCCTTCCGCCTGGTCGGGGCCCCGCACGCGGGCGAGAACGAGACGCACGACAAGCTGTCCAGGATCGTCGGCAGCATCGACGTGGTGCTCTTCACCGGCCCGCTCCAGTACGACCTGGCCCGGCGTTCCGGCGAGCTGTCCGTGCCCGCCACGTTCGTGCCGGTCAGCGGCGCCGGGCTGTACTCCAGCCTGCTGCGCGGCGTGCTCTCCCAGGGCATCGACCCGGCCCGGGTCAGCATCGACTCCATCCCCGCGGCCGACGTCGCCGAGGCTTATGAGGAGATCGGCGTCGCCATGGACGCCGTGCACGTCTCGGAGTACCACCAGCCGGAGTCGGTGCGCGACTTCATCGGCTTCCACGAGAAGCTGCACCGCGACGGGGCCACCACCGCCGCGCTCACCACGATCCGGACCGTGGCCAAGAAGCTGCAGGCCGCGCAGGTGCCGGTGCTGCGCATGATGCCGACGCCGCACACGCTGCGCCTGGCGCTCAACACCGCCGCGCTGCTGGGCACCGGCAGCCGGCTGGAGGAGGCGCAGATCGCCATCGTCCTGGTGGAGTTGGCCGCGGCGGCGCGGCCCACCCACTCAGGGCCGGGCAACTACTGGCAGCAGGAGCTCAAGCTCTCCCTGCACCAGTCGCTGCTGGCCGAGGCACGTCTGATGGGCGCCACCGTGGTGCCGCGCGGCGAGAACGGCTACGTGGTCACCGCCACGGTCGGCGCGCTCGGCCAGGCCACCGACGGCTTCCGGGTCGCGCCGTTCATGGACCGCGTCCGCGCCGAACTGGGCGTGGCCGTCGAGGTGGGCGTCGGGCTCGGGCACACCGCGCGCGACGCCGACTCCAACGCGCTCATCGCGGTCGAGCGGGCCAGGAACGCCGACGCCACCGCCGCGTTCGTCATCGGCGACGACGGCGTGGCGTTGTCCCTGCCGCCGCGCCAGCGCCGCCGGCCGGAGGAGCCCGCCGAGCCGTCCAGGAGCGACAAGATCCTCAGCAGGCTGGTCGAGCGGCTCGGCGAGGACCCCGAGTCGCTGGTGGTCGACGCCGAGACCGTGGCCGAGATCCTCGGCGTCGCGCCGCGCAGCGCCCGGCGGGTGCTGCAGGAGCTGGTGGAGGAGGGGCTGGCCTGGGCGCTGCCGCCGGTCAGATCGGCCGGGGCCGGACGGCCGCGCCAGCCGTACCGGCTGGTCAACCGCTGACTCGCCGGTGCCGGCCGGTCAGCCTCCGGCGCGGCGGTAGGCCGTCGGCGTGCAGCCCACGTGCCGCTTGAAGACGCCGCGCAGCGCCTTGGCGCTGAGGTAGCCGCAGCGCGCGGCGACCGCGTCGATGGGCAGCGTGGAGGTGTGCAGCAGGTGCCGGGCGTGCCGCAGGCGCAGCCCGGTCAGGTGCCGCAGGAACGTGCTGCGCCGCTCCTGGGCGAACAGGTGCGAGATGTAGAACGGGCTGGCCGAGATCGCCTCGGCCACCGTCGCCAGCCGCAGGCCCGGGTCGTCGAAGTGCTCGGCCATGTACCGCTCGGCCAGCGCGAGCACGCCGCGCTCCGGCGGTGCGGGCACCAGCCGCCGCAGCGCGTCCTGGAGCCACAACCGCAGGTAGGAGCGCTCGTGGATGTCCGCGACCGCGATCAGGTCGTCGATCGGCAGCCGCGCGCACGCGTCCACCCAGTCGGTCCTGCCGTCGGCGAGCCGGTTGGTGGCGGCCACGTCCACCACGAACAGCAGTTGCCCGATGAGCCGGCTGCGCAACTGCTGCGGATCGGCCCCCGGCAGCCGCGCGCACCTGTCCAGCCACGCCGAGATCAGGTCGGCCGCGCCGACCCTGTCGCCGGCCCGCACCCGGCTCGCCAGCGCCGCCTCGATCCGGACCGGAGGCACGCCCGGCCCGGCCGGGCCACCGGCCGGCGCCGCGATCACCCGGTCGCCGCCCAGCACCAGCTTGTAGGAGTTGGTGCGGCGCGCCTCCCGCTCCGCCGCCGCCCTCGATCCGCACGGCGGCCCCAGGCTGACGGTGGCGGTCAGCTCGCTCTCCCGCTCGATCCGCTCCCTGAGCCGCTCGGCCAGCAGCCCCGCCTCGGCGGCGAGCAGCCTGGGCTCCTCGCCGGTCAGCAGCACCAGCCACTCGTCCGGCGGCAGCGGGCGGCTGCTCGCGCGCTCGCCCGCGGTCACCCTGACCGCCCGCTCGACGCGATCGAGCTGCGCGGAGGCCCACGACCGGCCGCGGGCGCGCTCGGAGGCCACGAAGTCGTCCAGGTCCACCAAAGCGGCGAGCGCGTACATGTCGCCACAATAAACGATTTAGGACGGCCGGAATAGGACCGGGTTGCTCAGGGTTCCCACACCCTCCACCGTCGCGTGCATCACGTCACCGTCGCTCAACGGCGCGATCCCCGCGATCGTGCCCGTCGCGATGACGTCACCCGGCTCCAAGGTCATCCCGTCCGACAGGTCGGCGATCAGCCGCGGCAGCCCGAACACCATCTGCCGCGTGTTGGCCCGCTGCCGGACCTGCCCGTCCACCTCCAGCCGCAGATCCAGCGCCATCGGGTCGGGCACCTCGTCGGCCGTGACGAGGTACGGCCCCAGCGGCGCGAACGTGTCGAACGCCTTGAACTGGTCCCACGGCACGTTCCGCTCGATGTTGGCCAGTTGCAGGTCACGCGCGGTCATGTCGTTGATCACCGTGTACCCCGCCACCGCCTCCCGCCAGCGCTCCTCCGGCAGGTCACGCACCGGCCTGCCGATGACGACAGCCAGCTCGACCTCATGCTCCAGGTGCTTGGTACGCGACGGCGCGACCACCGGCCGCCGATGACCGACCAGCGCGGTCGGCGGCTTGAAGAACAGCACCGGCTCCGGCGGCACCGCCAGCCCGCTCTCGTCGGCGTGCTCCCGGTAGTTGAGCGCCAGGCAGCAGATCTTGCCGCACCGCTTGACCGGCGGCTCGAAGAGCACCGGCTCCTCGGCGAAGCACACACCGCGATCCGCCTCCTCGGCCAGGCGATCCAGCCCGTACGTGCTCAGCATCGCCACCGGATCGTCCCCCAGCGCGGCGAGACTGACGAGCTCGCCAGGCTGCCGCAGGGCCACCACTTCGACTGGATCGGCGGGAGTGCGCCGGATACGCCCGAGTTGCATGCCCCTCATGCTCGCCACCGGGCCCGGCCCCTCACAAGAACCCGTCCTTGCGACAACCGCCCGCTGCTTGCTGTGCTGCTTGTGGACGCCCCCCGCACCACCCTTTGATGGTCGCCATGAGCAGGAAGCTGAGCGCGAGCTCCGCGCTGTACGACAACGCCAGGCGAGCCCTGGCGGGCGGCGTCTCCAGTGACGCCCGCCGGATGGCGGGCGTGCCCCTGTACGTGGAGCGCGCGGCGGGATCACGCCTGTGGGACGTGGACGGCAACACCTACCTCGACTACGTGCTCGGCCAGGGGCCGGCCATCCTCGGGCACTGCCCGCCCGAGATCGTGGCGGCGATCTCGGCACAGGCGGCCCGGGGCATCGTCTACTCGGCCCAGCACGCCACCGAGGTCGCCGTCGCCGAACGGCTGATCTCGATGGTGCCCTCGGCCGAACGGGTGCGCTTCAACACCGTCGGCTCCGAGGCGGTGCACGCCGCCCTGCGGCTGGCGCGCGGCGTCACCGGCCGGACGAAGATCCTCAAGTTCGAGGGCCATTACCACGGCTGGTTCGACCCGGTCCTCTACAGCGTCCACCCCGCCCTGGAGGCCGCCGGCCCCGCCGACGCGCCGCTGCCCGTCTCCGGAACCGCCGGCCAGCAGCGCGGCGACCAGGACCTCGTGGTCGCCCCCTGGAACGACCTGGAAGCGCTCGGACGCCTCCTCGACGACCAGGTGGCCGCCGTGATCACCGAACCCGTGCTGTGCAACACCGGGGCGATCCTCCCCGATCCGGGCTTCCTGGAGGGCGTACGCGAACTCTGCGACCGCAACGGCAGCCTGCTGATCTTCGACGAGATCATCACCGGCTTCCGGCTGGCCCCCGGAGGCGCCCAGGAACACCTCGGCATCACCCCCGACCTGTCGGTCTTCGGCAAGGCGATGGCCGGCGGCATGCAGGTCTCCGCCCTGGCCGGACGCGCCGAGATCATGGACCACATCTCCGACGGCCGCGTGGCGCACGCCGGCACCTTCAACTCCCACCCCGTCGCCATGGCCGCCGCCGACGCCGCGCTGCGCGTCCTGGACGAGCAGCGCGAGGAGGTCTACGGCGGGCTCTACCGGCGCGGCCGGGCCCTGATGGACGGCTTCGCCGAGGCCGCGCGCAAGGCCGGAGTGCCCCTCCTGGTGGACGGCCCCGGCCCGGTCTTCCAGACGTACTTCACCGACGGCCAGGTCCGCGACTACCGGGACTTCGCCGCCACCGACCGGGCCAGGATGCTGCGCCTGCACGCCGCACTGCTGGAACGCGGGGTCAACATGGTCCCGCGCGGCCTGTGGTTCCTGTCCGCCGCGCACACCGACGACGACGTCGCCGACACCGTCGCGGCGTTCGCGGACGCACTCGCCTCGCTCGACTGAGCCCACCGCCGCCCTCGCCGCTCGACAGCCGCCTCCCTCTCCCTGTGCAATGGCAACGCACCGCCGACGTCAGCCGACGAGCGTGACAGGAGACCACCATGGTGAACCGGGCGAGCCAGCCGGCCAACCCAGCCCAGCACGCCCCCCGCCAAGCCCCGTCCGGCCGGAGAACCGGCTGATGGTCGGCGTGATATCGGCCGTGATCGCCGTCCTGGGCGCGGCGGTCACGGCCGTGCTGACCTACCGGCTGCAGACCCAGGCCAGATCCCGCGACCGCCTCGACTACATGAGCCGCTACCGCGACGCCCTGCTGTGGGCGGCCTTCGACCTGCAGAGCAGGCTCTTCAACATCCTGCACGGCTTCGAGATCGACCGCCGCCCCGGGAGACAGGGATTCACCAGCGCCTACCTGCTGGAGGGCACCGAACGGCAGGCACTGTACGTGCGCAGGAGCACGGCCTTCCTGTTCGCCGAGTACCTGGGCTGGGTCGAGGTCTTCCGCCGCGACATCCAGTTCCTCGACCTGGGGAAGAACGAGGTGAACCGGCAGATCATGCTCGCCCTCACCACGATCAGCCGGACCATCGCGACGTCCACCCCCCCGGACACCGCATGCTTCATGATCTTCCGCACCGACCAGCGGGCACTGGGCGAACTCATGATCGAACCCGACAGCAAGCCCGGCGAACGCGGCTGCCTCGGCTACGCCGCCTTCTGCGCCAAGCTCACCGACGACGAGGCGTTCGCCAAGTGGGGACACGAACTCCTCGACCACGTCGAACAGGCGGCGCGCCACCCCGGCCTGGCGCAAGGCCGCCTGACCAAGCTCCAGCACCAGCTCATCGACCTGATCGACCTCCTCGACCCGGAAGGAGGACGGTTCCCGGCGGCCCAGCGCTCATACTTCGAGGCCGCCGGGCCCGGCTGAACCCCGCCTCACCCCAGCGCGGGCCGCAGGTACCGCCCCGCCCACTCCTCGAAGCCCGTGAGCGTGATGCCGAGGTTCTCGGCAGCACGCGGGCGGGCCGGCTGACCGGCCACGTTCATCCATTCGTGCGACACCCCCATCGCCGGCATCCCGGCGGCGAGCGCCTGCTCCTCGGTCATGTCAGGCGCGCTCAGGCGCACGCCCAGCGCGCGGGAGAGGATCCCGGCGATCTCCGTCATCGGCAGATGGTCGCTCGCGAGTTCCAGCTCCACCCGGTCGAAGCGGTCCGGGTCGGCGACGGCCGCGGCGGCCGCCGTCCCGATGTCGTCCACCGCCACGAGGGACAGCCGGGTGCCGGGCTTCACGACGCTCACCAGGCCGCCCTCGACGCCGCGCGGGAACAGGAACGCCATGGACGGCAGGAAGTTCTCCATGAAGAAGGCCGGTTTGAGGATCGTCCAGCGGGTGAAGCCGGCCGCGCGGACCCGGTCCTGGATCGTGCTCTTGGCTCCCAGGCTGTCGTCCAGCGACCCCCACCGGCCCGCCACCCAGCCGGGGGTCTCGGTGTGCTGCCCGGCGCCGCTGGTGGACGTGTGCACGAACTGCGGCACTCCCCCGTCCCGTGCGGCCTCGATGAGGTTGACGGCCTGGGCCACCTCCCCGTCGAAGTCGAAACCCGCTTCGGTCAGGGCGGCCATCTGCACGGAGAAGACGGCGCGAACCCCCTCGCAGGCCCGTGCGACCGCGTCACGATCACGCAGATCGCCGGTGACGAGTTCGGCGCCCAGCGCCTCGACGGCCCTGGCCCGCTCGGTGGCCGGGTCGCGGACCAGGGCGCGCACGGGGACGCCGGCCGCGCGCAGGGCACGGGCGGTGGCCCCGCCCTGCCTGCCGGTCGCGCCGGTGACCAGGACGGGCGCGGATTCAGTGGGCATGTCTCCTCCTCGGAGCATAAACGGCGGGGTCCGCCGTTTTCCTTCGCGGTACGATACGGCGAGGCCCGCCACTTAGCAATCCCGGAGACGACACCATGCCCGACCGCCAGCGCGCGGACGCCCGGCGCAACCACGCCCGCATCCTCGCCGTGGCCGAACAGGAGGTCGCCGCCCACGGCTCCGACGCCTCCCTCGAACAGATCGCCCGCATCGCGGGAGTCGGCTCGGCGACCGTACGACGCCACTTCCCCACCCGCCGGGCGCTGCTGGAAGCGGTCTCCCACCGGCGCATCGAAGCCCTCGCCGCCCGCGCCCGCGACCTGGCCGGCACGACCGACAGCCGCGACGCCCTCCTGCGCTGGCTCGGCAACGTCGTCGCCTACTGCGTCGCGGCCCGCGAACTGGCCGCCGCACTGGCCTACGACGAGGCCGAACCCGACCCCGTCCACGAGAACACCTGCTCGGCGATGCTCGAAGCGGCGGCCGGCCCCCTGCTGCGCCGCGCCGCGCAGGACGGCGCGGTCGCCGCCGACCTCACCGTCTCCGACCTGATCACCCTCATCGTCGGCATCGTCCTGGCCACCGAGCACCACCCCGACCCCGCCGCCCGCGCGAACCGCCTGTTCGCCATGGCCGTCGCGGGGCTGAGCCCGCCGGCCCCGTCGCCCACAGGTGCTTGGTGAAGTACACGCGGCGGTCCTCACGATCGATGAGCCCGACGCCTTTACGTTGGAGATTTCCGGCACGACGATGGCCGCCCCCGTCGAGGGGGGCGGCCATCGCATGCGACGGCGGTCAGAGCCGGTCCGCGACGAGGCGGGCCATGACGGTGTAGCCGAGGTCGTTCGGGTGCAGGTGATCGCCGCTGTCATAGGCGGGGTTCAGCAGGTCGGGGTCACCGGGCGCGGCCAGCCCCCGGTCGAAGTCGACCACCGCGTCGTACTCGCCGGACGTGCGGATCCACCGGTTGACGGCGTCACTGACGGAGGCGGCCCGCTCCCCCCAGTGGTCGGAGTTCTTGAACGGCAGCAGCGTCGCCCCCACCACCTTGATCCCCTTCGCGTGCGCGTCACGGATGAGGCGGCGGTACCCCGCGATCAGCTCGTCGGCCGAGACCACGGGCGCCGGCTTGAACGTCGGCGTGTCGGACTCGCTGAAACCGATGTCGTTGACGCCTTCGAGCACCACGACGGTGCCCACTCCGGGCTGGTCGAGCACGTCCCGGCGGAACCTGGCCGACGACCGGTCGCCGTACCAGGCCGAGTCGTTGAGCACCAGGTTGCCGCCGATGCCGGCGTTCAGCACGGGCCGCGGCCGGCCGGTGGCCGCGAGCCGCTCGGCGAGTTCGTCGGGGTAGCGGCCGTCGGCGTCGTCGGTCGAGCCGAACCCGTCGGTGATGGAGTCGCCGAAGGCCACGACGGCGTCGCCCTTCCTGGCCCCGCCGGTGACGTCGACGCCGGACAGGTAGTACCACGAATGCGTGGCCTGCGTGAACGCGGCCGCGCCCGGGTCGGCGAGGCGGTCGCCCTTGGCGCGGTAGCTCGTGGCGTACGCCTGGGCGTGGAAGGTCGCCGGGCCGGTGGTGCCGGCGAAGTACAGCGTGACGGTCACCGGCTGCAGCGCCCGCACGTCGAGCCGTACCGGATCGCTGGCCAGGGTGCCGCGGGCGGGAATGTCGGCCGAGGCCGCGCGCCCGAAGGTCAGCCGCCGCACCGACTCCGGCCGCACGGAGGCACCCTGACCGGCGTGCGCGATGGTGGCGCCCGTCACGCGTACGGGCGAGACGCCGTATTCGTTCGACAATCGGATGCGCACCGACGAACCGTCGGCGGTGGGCCGGACCACCTGGCGCACGCTCTGCCCGGAGAAGCCCTCCTCCGACCAGTTGGGCGCGAAGCCGGCGCTGGCCCGCTGCGGCGCGGCCGTCCACGCCGCCTGCCAGCTCTGCCGGTGCTCCGCTCCCGCCCGGACGGGCGCCGCCGGCCCGACCACGGCCGCGCTCAAGGCGATCACCAGGGCCGACAGCACCGTACCGGTCTTGCGCGAGAAGGTGTTCATGACATTTCCTGCTTTCTTCATAGGGAGGGAAGTTCCGCGCGGCCTCACCGCGCGCGCCCGCGGGTGCGCAGGGCGACGGCGGCGATGACGACGCCGAGCAGGACCAGGGCGGCGTTGGCGACGACGGCGACCCTGACACCGTGCAGGACCGCTCCGGCGCTGACGGCCCCCGCGGTGGTGGCGGTGACGATCGCGGACATGATGGGCGTGCCCATGGTGATGCCGACCTGCTGCGACATCGACGCCAGCCCCGTGGCCAGCCCCTGCTCCCGGTCGGGCAGCCCGCTGGTGGCGGTGACCATGAAGCCGACGATGACCAGCATGTTGCCGACGCCGCCCAGGAAGGTCGCGGGCAGCAGCAGCCACATCGAGGCGGGCGTGCCGCCGAGCAAGACCAGGACGGCGGTGAACACCGCCTGCGCCAGCCCGCCGCCGACCAGCACCGTCAGGGCGGAGGTGCGCGCGATGGCCCTGGGGGCGAGCAGGCCGCCCGTCACGGTCCCGAGCCCCAGGAGGGCGAAGGAGATCCCCGCGACGAGGGCCGAGAAGCCGAGCGTCTTCTGCATGTAGAGGGTGAGCAGGTACACCAGGGACGTCTCGGTCACGAAGGCCAGCAGGCCGAGGACGTTGCCCCAGGCCACGGTGCGCTTCCTGAGCACGTGCACCGGCACGAGCGGCTGCGCGGCCCGGCGCTCGACGAAGTAGAAGGCCACCAGCAGGACGGCGCCGGCGAGCAGGCCCGCGAGCGTGGCGGGGTGGGTCCAGCCGTGCTCCCCGGCCTGGGTGAGGCCGAAGACGAGGGCGAGCAGGCCGAGGGTGACGGCCAGAGCGCCGGGCAGGTCGATCTTGGGACGTCCGGCGGGACGGGACTCCTTGATGACGGCGGGGGCGATCAGCACGACGGCCAGCGCGACGGGCACGTTGACGAAGAAGGCCCACCGCCACGACAGCAGGTCGGTCAGCACGCCGCCGAGGATCGCGCCGGTGGTGAACCCGGCCGACATCAGCGCGCCGTTGAGCCCCAGCGCTCTGCGCCGTAGCGGCCCCTCGGGGAAGGACGTGGTGAGCAGGGCCAGTCCCGCCGGGGTGGCGGCGGCCGTCGCGAGCCCCTGGGCGACGCGGGCGACGATGAGGAACTCGGGGGTGGGGGCCAGACCCCCGGCAAGGGAGGCCAGGCCCAGCAGGACGAGGCTGCCGAGGAAGATGCGCTTGCGGCCGACGAGGTCGCCGATGCGACCGAAGAACAGGGTGAACCCGGCGGCCGACAGGGCGAAGGAGGTGGCGATCCACTGCAGGTTCCCAGGGAGAAGCCGAGGCTGTCGCCGATCCGGGGAAGGGCGACGTTCAGGATCGAGAAGTCGACGGCGAGCATGAACTGGGCGACCAGCAGCACCGCGAGGACGACCTTGAGCCGGCCGGTCAGCCGGTTCGATGCGGCGCCGTCCGCCGGGAAGGCCGCGGTGGCGGCGGGTGCGGAGGTGGTTGTGGACACGACGAGAACGTCCTTCCAGGACTTGGGGGTCGATGCGGGGGCGCGGGTTGCCGAGGGGCGCGCGGGGACCAGGCCCTGGACGCTCTTAACGGTTCTCACGTTCCGTTAAGATGGACTATACACACGGAATCGCCCTAAGGGAACTCAGGTCCCATTAAGGGCCGTACGAGAAGGAGCCGGCCATGGCCGAGGCAGCGCAGCACGGCACCGTCCGACCCGGCGGGCGGACGGCCCGCGTCCGGGAGGCGGTGCTGAAGGCCGTCGGCGACACCCTCGTCGAGACGGGGTTCGGCACCCTGGACCTGGCCGAGATCGCCCGCGTCGCGGGCGTCGGGAAGACCACCGTGTACCGCCGCTGGGGCACCCCGGGCGCGCTCGCCGCCGACCTGCTCGACGACATGGCCGCGCAGTCCCTGCCCCGGGCCAGGACCGGCAGCGTGGACGAGGACCTCCGGGAGAACGCGCGCCTGGTCGTCAGGACCTTGACCGACCCCCGCCAGAGGCGGCTGTTCAAGGCACTGATCGCCGCCTCGCTCTGGGACGAGCAGGCGGCCCGCGCGCTGCACGGCTTCTACGCCGTACGCATCGACGAATGGGCCGGCTGCGTCACCGACGCCGTCGAACGCGGCGAGTTGCCCGACCGGACCGACGCCCGGCGCGTCATCGCCAACGTCTCCGCGCCTCTCTACTACGCCCTGCTCAACACCGGGGAGCCGCTGGACGAGGCCGCGGCGGACCGGGCCGCGGCGGCCGCCCTGGCCGCCGCCCGCGCCCAGGCGGGGTGAGGCCGCCGCCCGGCGTCGTGACGGCCCGTCAGTCGCTCATCGCCTTGGCCAGCAGGGCGCGCAGCCGGCGCTGCTCGTCGAGGGAGAGCCGGCCGAGCGGCGAGCCCGCCACCATGGCCGCGACGAGGCGACGCCTGACCTGATGCCCCTGGTCGGTCAGGGCGAGCAGCTTGACGCGGCGGTTGCCGGGGGCGACGGTCCGGGTGGCGAGGCCGTGCCGCTCCAGCCGGTCGGCCAGGAAGGTCACGGTGGAGGGATCGCAGCGCAGGCCCCGGGCCAGCTCGCGCATCGACGGCGGGGTGCTGGCCGCGCCGAGCTGCCAGACGGCGCCCGCCAGGGCGTGGGTCAGATCGAGTTCGGCGAGCACCTCGCCGATGAGCGCCTGGGTGCGGTCGGCCAGCGCGAGGGTCAGGTCGATGAGGTGGTAGATGGGCGCCTCGGATTCCTCCACGCAGGCAGAATAATGGGAGTCTCCAACGGTCGGCAATTCCCAGCAGGGCGTGTCACCCCCTTTTCCTGCTCCCTGGACAGGCGACACGGTCGAGCAGACCGTCCATCGGGCGTACGGGCTGAAGCAGGCCCGATGGACGGGCGGCCCCTGGACCTCCTGCCGGGTCCGGGGCCGTCCGCGTGCGCGGTCCGCCGGTCAGCGGGGGGTTCCGGTCTCCAGCAGTTTGGCGAGGATCGCGCCCAGCCGGTCGCGTTCGTCGTCGGTGAGGGCGTGGAAGGCGTCGTCGAGGAAGGCGGGGATCGACGCCTGGGCCGCGGCGAGCCGTCGCCTGCCGGAGTCGGTGATGGTGACGGCGTAGGAGCGGCGGTCGGCGGGGTTGCGTTCCCTGCGCACGTGGCCCGCTCGTTCGAGGTCGTCGCAGACGCTGACCATGACGCTGCGGTCAATCCGCAGTTCCTCGCTCAGCGCCTGCTGGGAGCAGGGGCCGACGGCGTCGAGCATCCGCAGCACGAGGTGCTGCCCGACCCCGAGCCCTTCCGCGGCGGCGTGCGCGTCCGCGGCGCGGGCCACGGCGGACGAGGCCCGGCACAGCGCGATGTCCAGCCGCTCGGCCGCCAGCGTCGGGAAGTACGTCGGTCGTGCGCGGTCGGCTGTCTTGCCCGTGGTCGCCATCGCTCTCCTCTTCGCTCCGCCTCAGCCTACACGGCAATCATCTCTCTCCAAATCGTTTGACAGCAGATGATTTGCGCGCATACGGTCCCTAATCGTCTGTCAGCAAATTGTTTGTACTCAGATGGAGAGTGGTCGTGCCACGAACCGAAGGCCGCGAACAGACGGCCCTGGTGTTGTTGTGCGCAGCGGTGTTCCTCGACTCGATGGACCTGTCCCTGATGGGCGTGGCCCTGCCCGCCATCGGGCGCGAGCTGTCGCTGCCCGAAGGCGTCCTGCAGTGGCTGATGTCCGGCTACGCGGTCGCCTACGGCGGATTCCTGCTGCTCGGCGGCCGGATCGCCGACCTGTTCGGCCGGCGGCGGGTGTTCCTGCTGTCGCTGGCGGTCTTCGCGGCGGCCAGTCTCGTCGGCGGGCTGCTGTCGGAGGGATGGCCGCTGGTCGTCACCCGCGTGATCAAGGGGGTGGCCGCCGCGCTCACCGCCCCGGCGGCGCTGTCGCTGATCACCACCACCTTCGCCGAGGGGCCGCGGCGCAACCGGGCGCTGGGGGTGTACTCGCTGGCCGGGGCGACCGGCTACACCGCCGGGCTGATCGCCTCCGGCCTGCTGACCGAGGTGAGCTGGCGGCTGGTGTTCTTCCTGCCGGTCCCGATCGCGGTGCTGGTCCTGGCGCTCGCGCCGCTGGTGCTGCCGTCCGGCGCGCGGCCGGACGGGGCGCGCGAGAGGTTCGACGCCGCCGGAGCGGTCGCGGTGACCGGCGGGGTGCTGCTGCTGGTGTTCGCGCTGACGGAGCGGAACTGGCCGGCCGGCGTCCTGGCCGTGCTGCTGCTGGGGGCGTTCGTGGCGATCGAGCGCCGGCGGGCCGCGCCGCTCGTCCCGCTGGAGGTGTTCCGGTCCGGGACGGTCAGCGCCGCCAACCTCGCGGCGCTGGCCTGGGCGTGCGCGACCATCGGCTGGCAGTTCGTCGCCGTCCTGTACCTGCAGCGGGTGCTCGGGTACAGCCCGCTGGCCACCGGGCTCGGGATCGTCCCCATGGGCCTGGCCATCGTCGTCACCGCCAACCTGGCCGGCCGGCTGATCGCCCGGTGGGGGCTGGGCCGGGTGGCCGCCGCCGGGATGCTGGTGCAGGCCGCGGGAATCCTGCTGTTCCTGCGGGCCGGGGCCACCGGCGACTACCTCACGGTGCTGCTGCCCGCGCTGGTCGTCCACGGCGCCGGGAACGGACTGTCCTTCCCCAGTCTCAACATCGCCGCCGTCGGCGCGCTGCCGGACGAGCGGCAGGGGCTGGCCTCGGGACTGGTCACCTCCTCCGTCCAGATCGGGGCCGGCATCGGCGTGGCGGCGCTGGCCGCCGTCATGTCCCTGGGCGACTCCCCGCTGACCGGTTACCGGATCGCGTTCCTGACGGCGGGCGGCTTCTCCCTGCTGGGCGCCCTCGTCGCCGCCGTCGGACTGCGCGCGCGCCGTCCCGCCCGCCTGCCCACCGCCTGACGAGGAGAGCCGACATGACCCTGAACCTCACCCCGGACGAACTGCTCAGCACGACCCGCGCGGTGCGCAGGCGCCTGGACCTCAGCCGTCCGGTGCCCCGCGAGCTGATCGAGGAGTGCGTGGACCTGGCCGTGCAGGCGCCCACCGGACGCAACCGGCAGCGCTGGCACTTCCTCGTCGTCACCGAGCCCGAGCGGCGGCGGGCCGTGGCCGACATCTTCCTGCGCGCCCTGCCGCTGGCCACCGGCCGGCCGCTGACCGAACGCGACCAGTGGCGGATGAACTACCACGCCGGCTCCACCGGCCGCGTCTTCGACGGCCTGCGCCACCTGGCCGCCAACATCCACCGGGTGCCGGCGTTCGTCATCCCCGGCGTGGAGGGACGCACCGACCACGCCCCGGTGGACGTGCAGGCCGGGGCGTGGGGGTCGATCCTGCCCGCGGTGTGGAGCTTCATGCTGGCCGCCCGCGCACGCGGCCTGGGCACCGTGTGGACCACCGCGCAGGCCCCGCTCGAACGCGAACTCGCCGAGGTGCTCGGCGTGCCGTACGACGAGGTCATGCTGGCCGCGTTCGTCCCGCTGGCCTTCACCCTCGGCACCGACTTCCGCCCCGCCCCGCGCATCCCGAGAGAGGAGGTGCTGCACTGGCAGGGCTGGTGAGCGTCAGGCGGGGAGCTCCTGGAGGGTTCGCCCCCCGGCATCGGTGACGACGAGCTTCACCGGCTCCATGCCCGGAGGGCATTCGACGGCCCAGAGCCCGAGTCCCGCACCGGCGTCCCGGGTGAGCCGCGCCGGAAGGGTCCGCCCGTCCCCGGTGACGGCCGTCACCCCGTGCACGCTCCGCCTGGCGATGCCGAACCAGACGGGACGGCCGCGGAGTTTGCCCACCGTACGGGCGGACTGCTGCGCGGCAAGCGGCTTGAGCCCGGAGCAGGAGCTGCCGTTCGGCCCGCTTTCGCAGAGGAAGAGTTCGCCCTCGCGAGGCCCGTCGCTCACCCACATCAGCAGCGGTGGCACTGAGACGATCCGTCCCTTGGCCGGATGCGTCTTCATCAGTTCCGCGAACCCCTTGCGGTCCGAACCTGGCGAGACGGTGACGGTCGCGGTCACGGACGGCTCGGTGGACACCACGGTCACGGCCCCGTCGTCCGGCCCCGGCCCCGGCTCCGGGATCAGCGACCAGGCCACGACCACGGCCGCGACCGCCCCCAGCGCCGAGGCCACGGCGGCAGCGGCATGGCGGCGCCCGCGCGCGGCGCGACCCGCCGTCATGGCCCGCTGCACGCTCACCGTGCTCGGCGGCTGCTCCTGCCGCGCCAGCGTGTCGAACACCTGCTTGACATCCATCACGATTCCTCCGTTCGCACGAGGCCGGCCTCCGGCTCGCCGAGCAGCGAGCGCAGGGGGGGCCAGACCGCGGGCGGTCTGGCTCTTGACGGTTCCGGTGGAGCAGCCCAGCGCCCTGGCGGTCTGCTCCACGCTCAGGTCGCAGTGGAAACGCAGCACGAGCGTGGCGCGCTGGCGCGCGGGGACGGCGGCCAGGGCCCGGTTCACGTCCATGGCCGCGTCCCGGTCGCCGCCCTCGACGTGCCGGTCGGACAGCGTGGCGCCCACCCGGACCCGGGCGAACCAGCCGCCTCGCTGCTCGGCGAGGAAGACCCGGACCAGCATCGTGCGCACGTAGGCGTCGAGGTCGCCGGCCACCCGCGCCTGCCGCCATTTGACGTAGAGCCGCGTGATGGTCGCCTGCACCAGGTCGTCGGCACGGTGCCAGTCCTGGCACAACGGATAGGCGATCCGCCGCAACCAGGGCAGCCGGCCACTCACGTAGGCGGTGTACTCCTCGTCAAGGCTCATTGGTCTCCCCGGTAGATGGCTTCACATCCCAGGAGATGCGTCCGGGTCGAGCACGGGTTGCATCGGCGGTACGACGATTTTCCCGCGCGGATACCCCTAGGATGCGGCTTTATGATCATTCGCTTATCCGTCGGGACGGCCATGGGCCTGGCCCTGCTCGCCGCTCCGGCGCTCGCCGAGCCGGTGAAGGGCGCCCCCGAGCTGACCCACAACGCGCTCTACAAGGCGGCCAAGCTGCCCAAGGTCGCCTGCAAGCTGGACAAGGGCACGAGCAGCGCGTCCACCAGGAAGTACATCACCAGGCTGGTCGGCTGCCTGAACACGGCGTGGAAGCCGGCCGTCAAGGGGTTCGTCCCGGTGAAGGTGGCCTTCAAGGCCGCCGACGACCAGGAGTCCTGCTCCACCGGCATGGACGTCAGCGGCTCCTTCGCCGAGATCTGCGCCACCCAGATCCGCGTCCGGGTCGCCGACGACTGGATCAGGGCCAAGAGCGATCTGGCCGTGTTCACCTCGATCACGCGCACGTGGGGCAGTGTGGTGACCGGGCAGAGCGGCATCGGCCAGGCGTGGTGGGCGCTGGAGAACGGCGCGTCCGAGCCCGTCATGAACGAGCAGAACCGCCGCTACTACCTGCAGATCGACTGCTTCCTGGGCGTGTCGGCCAAGGCCGTCGGACGCCAGGTCAAGGACTGGAAGCCGGTCGCCAAGGTGCCGGAGTTCTGGAAGAACAGGTTCCAGGGCAAGACCGGCAACCGCCTCTACTGGCTGGACAAGGGTTACCAGGCGGGCAAGCCGGGGGCCTGCAACACCTGGACGGCGAGCTCGTCCAAGGTCGCCTGAACCCGCCCCCGGCAGGCCGCCCGGCAGTGTCAGCCGGCGGCCGGCCTGCGGGGCAGCAGGAAGCTGACCGCGACGGTGAGCGCCAGCAGGGCGAGGCTGACCCAGATCGTGGCGCCGAAGGCGGCGCCGTACCCGCGGGTGGCGTCGCCTTCGGGCCCGGCGATCAGCGGGAAGAAGACCGCGCCGATGACGGCGACGCCGACCGAGGCGGCGACCTGGGCGACCGTGTTGAACAGGCCGGATCCCGACCCGGCCTGGTGGGCGGGGACGTTCTCCAGCGTGAGCTGAGCCAGCGGGGCGACGGTCAGGCCCATGCCGGCCCCGCCGATGACGACGCCGGGCAGGAAGGCGAGCCAGCCGGTGCCGGAGGTGGCGCCGGCCGCCGTCACGGCGAGCAGGGCCAGCCCGGCCGCCAGGACGACCAGTCCGAGCTGCACGGTCAGCCGGCCCAGCCTCGGCAGTAGCACGGCCGCGCCGAGACCGGCGGCGATCGTGGTGGCGATCGGCCAGGGCAGGATCGTCACCCCGGACTCGAGGGGCGTCATGCCCAGGCCGGACTGGAGCAGTTGCATGAAGGTGAAGAAGAAACCCATCACCGGCACGAAGAACAGGAACTGCACCAGCAGCCCGCCGCCGACCGAACGGACCCGGAAGAGGGATACCTCCACCAGGGGGTCGCGTCCGCGTCGCGCCAGCCGCACCTGGTGGCGGTGGAAGCCGGCCAGCACGAGCGCTCCGGCCGCCAGGCAGAGGTACGTCCAGGCCGGCCAGGCGCGTTCCGCGCTGCCGGCGATGAGGGGGTAGAGGATCAGCAGCAGGCCCGCGGCGCAGATGACCACGCCCGCCAGGTCCAGGCGCGGGTGGACGCTGCCGCGCCCTCGGGGCAGGACGCGGGCCGCCACGATCAGCGCCAGGATCCCGACGGGCACGTTGAGCCAGAACACGCCGCGCCAGCCGAGGCCGTGCAAGTCCGCCTCCAGCAGCGCCGCGCCGAGGATCGGCCCGACCGCCGCCGCCAGGCCGGACAGGGACGAGAAGGCGGCCATCGCGCCGCCGCGCTCGTGCGGCGCGTACATGAGCTGGATCTGCGAGAGCACCTGCGGGACCATCGCCGCGGCGAAGACGCCCTGGACGACGCGGGCCGCGACCAGGGTCTCGGCCGTGGGGGCGGCGCCGCACAGCGCGGAGGCGACGATGAAGCCGGCGATGCCGATCAGGAAGACGCGGCGGTAGCCGTACAGGTCGCCGAGCCTGGCTCCGGTGATGATGCCGAGCGCGAAGATCAGCGTGTAGCCGACGAGCATCCACTGCAACTGGGCGGGCGACGCGCCGAGTTCGGCCCTGATGGAGGGCACGGTGACGTTGACGATGGTGACGTCGAGCAGGTCCATGAAGCTGGCCAGCAGGATCACGGCCAGGGCGACCACGCGGGTACGGCCGCCGGTGGCGGGGACGGTCGGGCGGGATGTCTCAGTGGACACCAAGGTCCTCCGGTGCGGGAGCGAGCGATAGAATGACTTAGCCACAAAGCATCTTAGCTACTAAATATCTTATCCACGAAGCTAATGGAGGGCTGGCATGGACGTCAAACCGCACGGCGAAGAGGAAGGCACGCCGGCCGACCGGATCGTGCTCGTCATGACCGACCTGGCCGGCGCGATGGGACGGCTGAACGACCTGATCGCCCAGCGGGCCGGTGTCGGGTCCACGGACCTGCTGTGCCTGCACGTCCTCAACCGGGAGGGGCCCAGCACCGCAGGCCGGCTGAGCGCGCGCCTCGGCCGGACGACCGGCGCCATCACCCAGATGATCGACCGCCTCCAGAAGGCGGGATACGTCCGGCGCCGCCCGCATCCGGAGGACCGCCGCAGCGTCATGGTCGAGGCCGTGCCCGAAGCGCTCGGCAGAATCGCCGCGCTCTACGCCGGGCTGGACGCCCGCAGCCGCCGGCTGATGAGCGAGTTCACGCCAGAGCAGCTCGCGACCGTGCACGCCTTTCTCGTCGCCAGCCATCAGATCGCCGTCGAGGAGTCCGACCTGCTCACCGGATGACGAGGCGAGCGGGACCGAGGCGCTCGGTCCCGCTCGCCTTTCCTACAGCGCGGGCAGGACGACGAACGAGAAGCCCGTGCTCGTCGTGCGGTGGAGGGGCCGATCACCCTTGATCCGCCGCTCGACCTCGCCCCTGCTGATCCCCAGCGCGTGGGCGATCAACCGCTCGGGGCGGACGGGCACCGGATCGAGGAAGCCGACCGCCACCCGGTACGGCCAGGCCGCCTCGACGGCCGCCGACTCCAGCCGCCACGCGCCACGCCAGTCGAGCGCGAACCGGTTGCGGCGGGCGAGCGCGGGATCCAGGAGCGTGCGGGCGACAAGCGCCTGATCGTTGCTCTCGAACGCGCGCAGCCGGGCCGGATCCAGCGACCGGACCGGCGTCCGCTCATGGACGGCGAGCTTCGACGTGCGAGCGCAGCGCACGCAACGGACGAGCAGCCACACATGGAGCAGCTTGCCGTTGGCGTTGACCCGGAACCTGCCCTCGCCGGTGGTGGCCGACTCCGCCCCGCACGGGCACCGAAGGGCGAGCAGCGGCAGCCGGGTCCGCCGCACGGTCCAGGACAGCACGAAATGATCTCTATGGGATTGTGCAGACATGATCTCTCTAAGACCTGACACAGAACGCTGTACGGCCAGGGCTGCTCACAGACTCGGAGCAGCCCGGCGAGACCGGCCACGAGGCCGGTGAGATAGCGCAGAAGAAGATGTCAGGCAGCGAGAGCAGGCGGCGTCACGCGACAGTCCCCACGACGGATCCGACAGAGCGGTCGAACTCTACGGGAGCACCGATCGCCCCCACAATCGAGATTCCGGGGGCACCGGGGTCAGGCGTCGATCGCCTGGTAGAGGGTGGTCCAGAAGTCGTGGATGAGTCGCGCCGAGTCCGGGACGGACATCCCGACCTGGGTGAGCAGGATACCGGTGAGCCGGTTGCCGGGGTCGGCGTAGGTCGAGGTGCCGCTGCCGCCGTCCCAGCCGAACTGGCCGACGGGCGCGTAGTCGCCGCGGTGGGTGCGCACCGCCATGCCGAAGCCCCAGCCGCCGTGCTGCCCCTGGCCGAACGACACGTGGACGTTGTCCGCGGCCATGGCGTTCCTGGCGGCGTTCTGCTCGGACGTGAGACGGTCGGTGGTCATCAGCTCGACGGCCGGCCGGGACAGGATGCGTTCGGTCCCGTGCCTCCCCTGGTTCAGCAGCATGCGGAAGTAGGCGTGGTAGTCGTCGACGGTGGAGACCAGTCCTCCGCCGCCGCCCTGGAACGCCGGGGGCCGGCTGTGGCGTCCGCCCTCGGCCTCGTCCCACACGAGGAACTCGCCGGTCCGCGGGTCGGGGGCGTACAGGGGCGGCAGCCGGTCGAGGTCGCCGTCGGGCACGTGGAAGCCGGTGTCCTTCATGCCCAGCGGGCCGAAGACGCGCTCGCGCAGGAACGTCCCGAACGGCCGGCCGGTGACCCTGGCGACGAGCACGCCGAGCAGGTCGTTGCTGATGTGGTACTGCCAGCGCTCCCCCGGCTGGTGCATCAGCGGGAGCTCGCCGAGGCGGCGCAGCCACTCGTCCGGCTCGGGCATCGGCTCCGGCAGGTCGGGCGTGAGACCCCGCTCGAAGACCGCGTTCATGATCGGGGTGCCCAGCGACGTCATGTCCATGCCGAGCCCGAACGTGGAGGTCAGCAGGTCCCGTACGGTGATCGGCCGCCGGGCCGGGACGGTGTCGTCCAGGGGGCCGTCGGCGCGCCTGAGCACCTGCCGGTCGGCGAGTTCGGGCAGCCACGGCTCCACCGGGTCGTCCAGCCGCAGCCGGCACTCGTCCAGGAGGATCATCGCCGCCGAGATCGTGACCGGCTTGGACGTCGAGGCCATCCGGAAGATCGTGTCCCGGCGCATCGGCGCGCCGCCGTCGTGGCGCATCGTCCCGATCGCCTCGACGTGCGTCTGCTCGCCCCGGCCGACCAGGGCCACCAGCCCGGGGATCCGCCCGGAATCGACGTGCCGGACCAGCACCTCGCGCAGCCTGCGCAGCCCCGCCTCGGAGAAGCCGCCGTCGCCGTGTCCCATCATGAAGCTCCTTGCCGCGAGTATCCGGTCCGCAACCGCCCGCTCCAGACCTTCGGAGCGTGGCGCCGCTGCTCCGGCTCGGCGTCCGCACCGGCATCCAGGTCGATGCCGGTGGGCACGGTCTCGTCTTCGTGGGCCTGCCGCCGCCCCGAGGTCGCGATCGCCGAACCGTTCATGGCCTCTACCGTCGCGGGTCTGCCTGACATCGGGCCGTCGCCGCCCTGACGTGGCCGCTGACACGACGCCGTGCCGCCGCTGATCAGCCCGGCAGCGTGGTGGCCGCGGCCACGGCGACGGCGTGGGCGGTGTTGAGCGCGGCCGCCTCCGACAGCGGCCGGCCGCCGTCGGAGCCGCTGCAGGTCACCTGGACCGTGAGATTGCGGACCTTGAACTCGACCGTCCCGGTTCCGAGACCCGCCTGTTCGGATGTGTAGCCGGCCATGGCCTTCTCCCCCGGCGCGCTCAGCGCGTGGAAGGTGTGCTCTTCCTTCCGCCAGGCGTGGTACGTCCGGACGAACTCCCGCTCGGCCTGCGCCGCACCGCCGCGATGCGGGCCCGCCGGGAACGACGTGACCAGCAGCCGCACCTGCCGGGCCGGGTTCCCGGCGGAGTTCCACGCGCAGCCGCGCGTCGGGACGGTCGTCGCGGCCACTCCCGCCGCGTCCTGCCGGAGCGCGGGATCGACGCCGGCGGCCCGCAGCGCCGCCTCCCCCACCAGCGCGCACGGGTCCGCCACGTCGAGCACGGGCTCGGCCGCCGGCGCCGACGTGGCCACCGCCGGACGGTTCACCGTCGCGCCGATGGCGACGGCCACCTTGGAGGCCGCCTGCAGCACAGCGTTCACGGCGGGTCTGCGCGCCAGCGGCTCGCTGCGGGCGTCCCGCTTCCAGACCATCCGGTACGTGATCGCCGTGGCTACCGGACCCGACCTGAAGTGCACCTGGACGCGTCCGGAGGCGGCCGAGTAGTGGAGCAGCGCCTCGTCGCCGAGCCCGGTCACCCGCTGCCAGTTGCCGCCGGACGGCTGGCCGCCGCTCTGGCGGGTCGCCAGGTCGTAGGAGCGCATGGCCTCGTCCAGGGTGCCCGGCTCGAAGCGCACCCGGAGGGTGCCCGAGCGTTCCGAGGCCGCCGCGGAGCCGGTCGCGACGAGACAGCCCGACTCCGCGGGCTCCTGCCTGGGCAGGGGGACCAGCCTGCTGAGCGTGGCGAGGTCCAGGCCGCACCGGTACGGCACGGTGAACGACCCGCCCGCCTGAACGGGGTAGTGGTCGGCGGTCGTGGGGAGGGCGAGCGGGCGCTCCGGCGCGGGCCGCGGCGCCGCCGCGACCGGGCCACGGACGTACCGGACGATGGACATCACGAGGCCGGTGGCGAGCAGGAGCGCCAGCGCCACTCCGAACGCCACGCCGCCGATGGGGTTACGCACCTTCAACGACTCCCTCGGATGATCACCCGGCTGCCCCGTCGGCGCAGGGGCGGACGTGGACCAGCGAGCTCTCTGAGGCGACGGGGCATCGTGCTTCCACTTCGAACGATCGGCAGGGAGATCACCCAGACTAACGAAATGCCGGATATGCCGGGCGAACCACGCCGGGTCCCGTCCGGACCGGCCGGACGGTCGAGCGCCCAGCTCGGCCCGCGAACGACCGCGCCGAGCTCGTCACCACGCATTCAACGAGAATTGATGTGAACTCCCGAGCAACGACACCCTCTCCCTTTACGGCCATCCTGAATGCAGTCGCCGTCCGGCATATCCAAAGGAAGCCGGTAAATGCGCACAAAGTCATTGCTCCCTATCACCGCCGCGCTGATCGCGCTGCCCGTCGTCTCGGCGAACCTCCCGGCGCAGGCAGCCTCGACGGTCTCGGCCGAGGACGAGGACGAGGACGAGGACGAGGACGAGGACGAGGACGAGGACGAGGACGAGGACGAGGACGAGGACGAGGACGAGGACGAGGACGAGGACCTCGCGCTCGTCGCCGAGGGCAGGGCCTCTCCCTCACCGCGAACCTGCCCGTGCGGGTCGAGCTGGTCCCGGACAAGGGCTACTCGCGGATCGAACTGAAGCAGGCGCTGGAGGACAACCACCGTCCATCACGGGTGGAAGACCATCGGCGGCAAGGCCCGCGCCATGTTCACGGAAGTGGCGAACTTCCCGTTCATGGACGTCAGCGTCCTCACGCGTTGACCGGCCCACGCCCGGTGGTTCACGCGGGTGCGCGGCGGGCCGGTGGGCTAGCGGGCGGGCAGCGACCGCGCGTACACGTTTCCGTTGGAGCTGCCGACGTACACGAAGCCGCCCGCCACCACGGGGCCGGTCGTGCCGGTGCCGCCGGTTTCGAAGCTCGACCGCACCCTGCCGGTGACGGCGTCGATGACGTGCAGCGTTCCCCCGTGTTCGGTCACGTGGACGGCGCCGCCGGCGGCCACGGGGCCGGTTTCGCGGCCCTTGGCCAGCGGGAGGCGCCAGCGTTCCGTGCCCGTGGCGGTGTCGAGGGCGTGCAGCGTGCGGTCGCGTCCCACCGTGTACACCAGCCCGCCCGCCACCGCGGCGGCCCACGTCACGCCCGGCTCGTCGCCCGCGGCCGGGAAGATCCACCGGAGCGTGCCGGTGGCGGTGCTCAGCGCGAACGTGGTGCCGTCCGCGCCGCCGGCGTACAGGGTCGCGCCGGCCGCCACCGGGCGGGCGGCGACCGGTCCGATGACCCATGAACTCCACCGGACCCGGCCGGAACGGGCGTCCAGGGCGTACACGTCGCCGCCGGCGCTCGTGGCGTAGACGGTCGTACCGGCCCTTACCAGGGCGACGTGGTCGCCTGCCGCGCCCACCCGGTGCCGCCAGCGGACGGCTCCGGTGGCCGGGTCCAGCGCGTACGCCACCCCGTGGTCGCTGCCGGTCAGGACGACGTCCCCGGCCACGACGGGGTCGATGTTGAGCATGCTGCCGGCCGGCCGGAAGGTCCACAGCCGCCGGCCGGAGGCGGCGTCGAGGGTGACGAGTTCGGCCGGCGCGTCCCAGGCGGGGCCCCTGGCCCACACGTGCAGGCGGCCCGCCGCGACCACCAGGTCACTGTCGGCCCTGATCCCGCGGGTCCACCTCGGGCGGCCGGTGGCCGCGTCCAGCGCCACCACCTGGTTGTGTGTGTCGGCCACGTACACGGTGCCGCCGGCCACGACGTGGGCGTCCATGATGGAGCCGCCCATCCGGAAGCGCCACCGCTGCGCGCCGGTGACGGCGTCCAGCGCGGCCACCGCTCCGTCACCGCTGGTGGCGTAGACGACGCCGGCGGCCACGACCGGATCGGCGTAGACGGTCGCGTCGGTCGGGAAGCTCCAGCCGGGCTCGCGGGCGGCCGTGGGCGGCCGGACGCCCGGCAGGTACCGGGCGAACAGGTTGTCACGCAGCAGCGGGGAGATGAGCCGCACCGCCCGCCGCGAGGACGAGGTCAGCCGGACGATGACCGGGCCCGCGTTGATGATCGTGGCACCGTAGTAGCCGTTCGTGACGTGCACGGTGTAGGTGAGGAAGCCGGCGGTCTCGGTGGTGGGATCGATCTGGCCGTCCCCCTTGACGGCGGCGACCTCGGCGGCGAACAGCTTGCCCGCGTCCGACGGTGCGACCCGGTCCACGGACAACGAGACGATGGCGCCGTCGTCGGCCGGCGGGATCCAGTCGCACTTCGCCGCTGCGCCCGCGCCGTCCGTGCCGGGGACCGCGCGGTAGCCGTCGGCGAGGACGGCCAGGTCGCGGCCGGTCAGCAGGGTGCAGGCGGCCGGCCAGGCGGGCCGTGGCCGGGCGGGCCCGTAGACCAGCTCGTACGCGGTCAGCCGCGCGTCGCCGGGCACCTCGCTGTACACGAACGCGGTGTCCCGGCTCGACCCGGCCAGCGCCACCAGGTGGGCGGGCAGGTCGATGGGCAGCCCGGCGAGCCGTCCGGTGCCGGGGTCCACGGAGATCAGGTAGGCGGGCAGCGGCCAGGATTTGTTGAGCCGGGGGGCCTGGTGGTCGTTCGCGGCGGGAGAGGAGCCGGCGTATAGGGGCGGGAGCCAGCGGTCGGGGCCGGTGACCTCGACGGTTCCCGGGCCGGTGGACAGCGGCCGGCCGTCGGGCCCGCAGAAGAAGTCGTCCGCGCCGGACGAGACGTGCGCGTACCCCTCGGCGTTGGCCGTGAGCCTGATCGCCGGATGCCCGTTCTTCGGCACGGACGACGACGGGAGCGCGCGCGTCCATTCGTGCCGCATGGTGCGCGGATCCGTCGAGGCGAGCCGCAACTCGTCCGGGCCGCAGTGGCTGAGCAGCAGCACCGATCGGGCGGTCGCGGCGGCGGTGAGCAGGCAGCCGCGCGGATAGGTCGTCCGGGCGGTGTCCGTTCCGGTCCGCGGGTCGAGGGCCTGGATGTCGAGAGGTTCGTCGAGCCGTTCGAACACCACGATGCCGCGTTCGGTGGCCAGGATCCGCGGGCCGAGGTAGCTGCCGGCGCCCTCGATGCCGGGCCCGCGGGCAGGGGTGGTGACCGTGCGCCGCCACAGCGCCGCGCCCGTGGTCAGGTCGTGGCCGTCCAGGGTCTGCCCGTCGCCGTCCGGGGTTGCTCTGGAGGTGACGAGGACGCCGCCCGCGATCCAGACGCCGCTGACGGGTCCGGGCCTGGCCGGGTCGGCGGCGACGATGCGCCGGACGGCTCCGGTGCGCGGGTCGTGGACGCGTACGGCGCCCGCGAGCGTGGCGACGGCGACCGCCTGGGCGGACACGGCGTGGTTCGGGGTCGAGAGCGGCGTCTCGCCGACTCCGGCGTCCGCGGGCACCGACCACGCCGCACGCCACTCCACGGGGACGCGCGGCGCGCCCGCGACGTCGTTCACGGTCGCCGCCGAACAGGTCGCCAGGACGACCGCGAGCAGCGCCGCGGCCGAGCGCAGCCCGCGCGCGGTCAGCATTCGCCGGCCTTGGCGAGCTTGCGTTCCGTCGCGCACGCGTCGCTCCTGGAGACCGGCCGCCAGCCGCCGCCGGCGAGCGGCGAGGCGGTGTAGTAGGCGTGGTACGCCCGGGAGACGCCGGTCACCCGGAACGGGGTCGCGGCCGGCCCCTGGATCCGCACCTGCTCGGTCCGGTCCTGCGCGAGCACGGTGACCAGGAGGTCGAAGGCGTAGTAGGCGGCCGTGCCGGTGACCGTCATGGAGAGCGTGACTCGTTCGTCGCGTTTGAGGTCGATCTGCTTCTTCCGGAAGTAGGCGGTGCCGGGGTCGTCGGTGCTGGTGAAGCGGGGCGCGGGCGTGTCGAGGTCGGCGGACAGCCCGATGGTGTCGGCCTCCCCTGCGGGGGTGTAGATCAGCAGCGCGCCGTCCGAGGTGGGCTTGCGGTCGAGGACGCGCGGCTCGATGTCGATGATGCGCACGCTGGTGCGGTTGCCGACGAGGACGACGGTGACCTCGGCGGCCTCGACCGGGGCCCGGTCGTGGCGCGCCAGCACCTCCTCGCGCCGCGAGCCGGACGCGCTGCCCAGCAGGATCGCCCGGTCGGCGGGGTCGGTCACCGGTGTCCTGAGCGCGGTGTCCTGCGCGGTGTAGTCGACGGCCACGTGACCGACCTTGATCGCGGGCTCGCCGCTGATCCGGTCGACGGTCTCGGGGCCGCGCGCGTTGAACCAGGCGGTGAACACGACCCCGACGGCCGCGACGATCACGGCGCTGACGATTCCCGCCAGCCACGTCCGCGCGTTTTTCCAGCCTCCGGCTTCCTCGGCGCGGCGGGCGGGTGCAGCACGTCTGTTCTGGCGCGCTCTGGCCATGGGACGTCCCCTTGTGAGCGGCGAACGGAAGCCGATTTATATCTCACGGGACGCCCGCGCCGTCGCTCTGTTGACGAATTCTTTCTGGCTCGGGCGGAGGTTCGAAAGGGCCGGGCGCGATTCCTGAGAGAATTCCCCAGTTTCGTCCCGCCGCCCGGCGGAGGTGACGGCACTCGGGGCCGTTCACGCCGCCTGCCGCTTTCGAGGTGCCATGTCCACGTGCCCGCCGCCCGGCCGCACCGCCGTCCGTCCTGCCTGGGAGGCTCTGCCCGAGCGCGTGCGCCGGGCGGTCGCCGAACGGCTGCCCGCCCCGGTCACGGCCGTCGCCGGCCAGGGCGGCGGATTCACCCCTGGCGTCGCCGCCCGGCTCCGCCTGGCCGACGGCGGCGCCGCGTTCGTCAAGGCCATCCCCGCCGCGCACCCGCTGGCCGGCGTCCACCGCCACGAGGGACGCGTCACCGCCCGCCTGCGCCCCTACCAGCGCCACGCCGCCACGGCCGCGCTCTCCTGGGCCCGTCACCGCACCACCCCGCCCCCGCCTCTGGCGTAGCCCGCTCTCCATCCGTGGCGCATGGTTACGGTGATCGCATGAAGATCATCGATGTTGGGGATCACCGTCCGGAGTACGCGACGATCGTCGTCAGGGATGCCTGGGGTGCGGAGCCGTTGTGCGCGCCACCGCCGGATCTGCCCCTGCTCGGAGAGCACGCCCTGGATGTCCCGCCGTCCGGGACGATCGCCGGGGCCGGTGCCGGAT
>NZ_SSXE01000080.1 GCF_021699195.1 Nonomuraea sp. MG754425
CCCCCGTCCGAACCCGCCCCCGAGATCGGCGTCCGCCTCGACGCGGTCGTCATCGGCGCCGGGTTCTCCGGCCTGTACATGCTGCACCGCCTGCACGGCCTCGGCCTGAGCGCCCGCGTCTACGAGATCGGCGACGGCGTCGGCGGCACCTGGTACTGGAACAGGTACCCGGGCGCCCGCTGCGACGTGGAGAGCGTGGAGTACTCCTACTCCTTCTCCGCGGACCTGCAGCAGACGTGGGACTGGACCGAGAGGTACCCGTCCCAGCCCGAGATCCTGCGCTACGCCGAACACGTCGCCGGCCGGTTCGGCCTGCTCCGGGACATCCGCTTCCGCACCCGGGTCACCCGCGCCGTCTACGACGAGGCCGCGGCCCGCTGGCAGGTGGAGACCGACCGCGGCGACCGGGTGTCGGCCCGGTTCCTCATCACCGCCGTGGGCTGCCTGTCGGCCGCCCGTGTCCCCGGCTTCCCGGGCGTCGAGACGTTCGCCGGCGAGAGCTACCACACCGGACGCTGGCCGCACGAGGAGGTGGACTTCGCCGGCAAGCGGGTCGCGGTCATCGGCACCGGCTCCTCCGGCATCCAGATCATCCCGGTCATCGCCGAACGGGCCGCGCGGGTCACGGTCTTCCAGCGGACGCCCAACTTCACCATCCCGGCGTGGAACCGCCCGCTCCCGCCGGAGGAGGCCCGGCGGGTCAAGGACGACTACGACGAGATCCGGCGCTCGATGCGGGCCTCCCTGTTCGGCATCGCGGCGGCCTTCAACCCGGACTCGGCGCTGGAGGCGTCCGAGCGGGAGCGGCGGGAGGAGCTGGAGAAGCGGTGGGCGTACGGCGGGCCGGCCTTCCTCGGGGTCTTCGGCGACGTCGCGGTGGACGCGCGGGCCAACGAGATCGTCGCGGAGTTCGTCCGGGAGAAGATCCGCGAGACGGTCGACGACCCGCGCGTGGCCGAGACGTTGTCGCCCCGCGACCACCCGATAGGCACCAAGCGCCCCTGCTTCGACACCGACTACTACGCCACCTTCAACCGGCCCGACGTGCATCTGGTGGACCTGCGCCGCACGCCGATCGAGGAGATCACCCCGACCGGCCTGCGCACCTCCGAGTCCGCGTACGAGGTGGACACCATCGTCTACGCCACCGGCTACGACGCGATGACCGGCCCGCTGCTCGCCATCGACGTCAGGGGCACGGGCGGGGCGGAACTGCGCGCCAAGTGGGCGGCCGGGCCCCGCACGTACCTGGGGCTGATGACGGCCGGGTTCCCCAACCTGTTCACCATCACCGGGCCCGGCAGCCCGTCGGTGCTCAGCAACATGTTCGTCTCCATCGAGCAGCACGTGGACCTGATCGCCGGCTGCCTGCGGCACGTGGCCGAGAGGGGCGCGCGCACCGTCGAGCCCGATCCCGGCGCCGAGGACGCCTGGACGCGCCACGTCGGCGAGGTGGCGGAGCAGACGCTCTACCCGCGCGCCGACTCCTGGTACCTGGGCGCGAACGTCCCCGGCAAACCCCGGGTCTTCATGCCCTACGCCGGCGGGGTGGGCGTCTACCGCGAGACCTGCGACGAGATCGCGGCCAGGGGGTACGAGGGTTTCGTCCTGTCCCCCTGAGCCGGGCGCGCGATCACTCTCCGGCAGGGCCTCCGGTCTCCAGCAGGCGTCCGCCGGACAGCTCCAGCCACCGTTCCACCCCGATCTCCGCGAGGAACCGCTCGTCGTGGCTGACCACGATGAACGCCCCCTCGTACGCCGCCAGCGCGCCGCGCAACTGGGCCACGCTGACCAGGTCGAGGTTGTTGGTGGGCTCGTCGAGCAGCAGGAGCTGGGGCGCGGGCTCGGCGCACAACACGCAGGCCAGCGTGGCGCGCAGCCGCTCGCCGCCGGACAGCACGCCCACCGGCAGGTGTGCCCGCTGGCCGCGGAACAGGAAGCGGGCCAGCAGGTTCATCCGCTCCGCCGGGGGCATGGCCGGGGCGGCGGCGGCCAGGTTCTCGGCCACGGAGCGGTCGAGGTCGAGCAGGTCGAGACGCTGTGACAGGTAGGCGACCCGGCCGTCGGCCCGGCGGGTCTCGCCCCCGTCGGGTGTCAGGTCGCCGCTGACCAGGCGCAGCAGGGTGGACTTGCCCGCGCCGTTCGGCCCGGTCAGCGCGATGCGCTCGGGCCCGCGCACGGTCAGGTCGAGGCCGGGCTCGGCGAACAGGTCGCGGGCCCGCAGGTGCGCGCCGGTGAAGACGGTGCGTCCCGCGGGCACGTGCGTGTTCGGCAGTTCCAGGGCGATGCGCTGGTCGTCGCGCAGCGCCCGGCCGGCCTCGTCGAGCCTGGCCTGGGCGTCGCTGACACGCGAGGCGTGCATCTGACCGGCCCGGCCGGCCGACTCCTGGGCGCCGCGCTTCATGTTGCCGGCGAAGATGCGCGGCAGGCCGGCGCTCTTGAGGTTGCGGGCGGCGGTGCCGGCCCGGCGCTCGGCGCGCTCGCGGGCCTGCTGCATCTCCCGCTTCTCGCGCTTGAGGTCCTGCTCGGCGCTGCGCACGGTCCGCTCCGCGGCCTCCTGCTCGGTCCGTACGGCCTCCTCGTAGGCGGTGTAGCCGCCGCCGTAGAAGCGCACCTCGCCCCGCTCCAGCTCGGCGATGCGGTCCATGCGGTCGAGCAGGGCGCGGTCGTGGCTGACCACCAGCAGGCAGCCGTTCCAGTCGCCGAGCAGGTCGTGCAGCTTGCGCCGCGCCGCGAGGTCGAGGTTGTTGGTCGGCTCGTCGAGCAGCAGCACGTCGGGCCGTCTGAGCAGTTGGGCGGCCAGGCCGAGCGAGACGACCTGGCCGCCGCTGAGCGTGGCCAGGGTGCGGTCGAAGGCGAGGCCGACGAGGTCGAGCCGGTCGAGCTGGGCGCGGGTGCGCTCCTCGATGTCCCAGTCGTTGCCGATCGTGGTGAAGTGCTCCTCGGAGGCGTCGCCGGACTCGATGGCGTCCAGGGCGGCGATCACCGGGGCGATGCCGAGGACCTCGGACACGGTCAGGTCGCCGGTGAGCGGCAGGCTCTGCGGCAGGTAGCCGAGCACTCCCTTGACGGAGACGTCGCCGCCGGAGGGCCGCAGCTCGCCGGCGATCAGCTTGAGCAGCGTGCTCTTGCCCGCGCCGTTCGGCGCGACGAGACCGGTACGGCCGCCGCCCACGCTGAAGGACAGGTCGGTGAAGACGGGGGTGTCGTCGGGCCAGGAGAAGGACAGGCCGGAACTGATGATGAACGCATCGGACATACGAGAAACCTCGGCAGAAAACCCGGGCGCACGCGAAAGAGGCCCGGCGAAAGGGACGGGTATGAGGGAACGACGACCTGGGCCGCGTCGGGGGACGGTGGTCACACGCCTGCCCCGGGGCCGGGTCAACCTCCGGTATCACCCGGAGATGTCGTCGTCACCTGCCACGTCTGTCTCCTATGTGTCATGCACGAGTGCCTGCCACTGTAGCAGCCGCCGCGAGATGGTCCTGCCATGCTCGTCCGGCGGCATGTGCGAGGGGGGACTTGCACGGGAATGCGGCGAGGTGCACTGTCGTCGTTGACTCTACTGTCGTCGTTAACTCTTCTGACAGCCCGCGGTCCACCTCGCCGCCTACCGTCGGCGGGGCCGCACCCCCCATGGGAGGTTTCGATGGAGCGTCGTCATTTCCTGCGCGCCTCCGTGCTCGGCGCGAGCACGGTCGCCTTCTCCGGCAGTCTCTGGCAGGCCGCCGCGCACGCCGCGCCCGCGCAGAACGCCACCGGCCCCTACGGCGCGCTGCTCGCGCCCGACGCCAACGGCATCCGCCTGCCCGCCGGCTTCACCAGCCAGGTGATCGCCCGGTCCGGGCAGGCCGTCGCGGGCACGTCCTACGCCTGGCACAGCGCCCCCGACGGCGGCGCGTGCTTCGCCGACGGCAGCGGCTGGATCTACGTGTCCAACTCCGAGATCAACCCCGGCGGCGGCGCCTCGGCCGTCCGCTTCGACTCCGGCGGCGTCGTCACCTCGGCGTACCGCATCCTGTCCGGCACCCGGACCAACTGCGCGGGCGGGAAGACGCCCTGGGACACCTGGCTGTCCTGCGAGGAGGTCAGCCGCGGCTTCGTGTACGAGACCTACCCGTTCGGCGGCACCGCCGTGCAGCGGCCCGCGATGGGCCGGTTCAAGCACGAGGCCGCCGCCGCCGACCCGGTGCGGCGCGTGGTCTACCTCACCGAGGACGAGACCGACGGCCGCTTCTACCGGTTCATCCCCACGACGTGGGGCGACCTGTCGTCCGGCGTGCTTCAGGTGTTCATCGCCGGCTCCGCCACGTCGGGCTCGTTCACCTGGGCCGACGTGCCCGACCCCGACGGCTCGCCGACGGTCACCCGCAGCCAGGTGTCCGGCTCCAAGTCGTTCAACGGCGGCGAGGGCTGCTACTACGCCGGCGACACCGTCTGGTTCACCACCAAGGGCGACAACCGGGTGTGGCAGGTCAACTTAACGAGCGGCACCTACGAACTCGCCTACGACGACGACCTCGTCAGCCCGGGGACGCCGCCGCTCACCGGCGTCGACAACGTCACCGGCGCCGCCTCCGGCGACCTCTACGTGGCCGAGGACGGCGGCAACATGGAGATCTGCCTGATCACCCCCGACGACAAGATCTCCCCGTTCCTCCGCATCGACGGCCAGAGCTCCTCGGAGATCACCGGTCCGGCCTTCAACCCGGCCGGCGACCGGCTGTACTTCTCCTCCCAGCGCGGCACGTCGGGCTCGTCGTCCGGCGGGATCACCTACTGCGTGACCGGCCCGTTCCGCACGTGAGCGGCGGGCGGGCCGCGGCGCTCACGTGACCGCGGCCCGCCCGGGAGGCCCGGCGAAAGCGGGAGAAAGGCACTCAGTACCCTCGGAAGAGAACAGCCGCAGGGTTTCGGAGGACTGCCCAAGGTGCCAGGGAACGAGACGACCGCCTTGAGGCGCGGGATAAGGGCCAGGCCCAACGCCATCTGTGTCGGCGGGCCCTGCCACGGCATGCTCACCCGCATCCACCAGGACGTCGGCGTGGTCCACGTGCCGGTCCGGCCGCCCTGCGAGGCCCCGGACGGGGCGTACCGGATCACCTCGCGGCGGGTGCACCACCCTTCCAGCGACGTCCCGTTCACCGTGCTCACCTGGGCCGACGCCGCCGGCGTGGAGGAATCCGCCTGATCCCGGGATGGACGCGGCGGGCCTGCCCGGGGGATGCTGTGACGTGCTGTTACGCCAGTTGGAATATCTCGTGGCGCTGGCCCGCGAGCGGCACTTCGCCCGCGCCGCCGCGGCCTGCCACGTCTCGCAGCCGTCGCTCTCGGCGGCCATCCGCAAGCTGGAGCGCGAGCTGGACGTGCCCCTGGTGCGGCGCGGGCAGCGCTTCGCCGGGCTGACCCCGGAGGGCGAGCGGGTGCTGCTGTGGGCGCACCGCATCCTCGCCGACACCGACGCCCTGCGCCAGGACCTGTCCAGGATGCGCGGGGGCCTGTCGGGCACGCTGCGCATGGGCGCGATCCCGACCGCGCTGACCGCCGCCTCGCTGCTGACGACGCCGTTCTGCGAGCGCTACCCGCACGTGCGGGTGCTGCTCACGTCGCTGTCGTCGCGGGAGATCGCGCGCCGGCTGGGCGACTTCGAGATCGACATGGCCATGACGTACCTGGACGACGAGCGGGAGCACCTCGGCGAGGTCCGCGTCAGCCCGCTGTACGAGGAGCGCTACCTGCTGCTCACCCCCGCCGACGGCGAACTGGCCGACCGGCGGACGGCGCGCTGGGCGGAGGTCGCCGCGCTGCCCCTGTGCCTGCTCGCCCCCGAGATGCGCAACCGCCGCATCCTGGACGCCAACTTCCGGGCCGCCGGCGCGGTGGCCGTCCCCGCGATCGAGACCGACACCGTCTCCGCGCTGTTCGCGCACGTGGCCACCCAGCGCTGGTCCAGCGTGATCGCGCACGCGTGGCTGCACATGTTCGGCGTCCCCGACGGCATGCGGGTGGTCCGGCTGGAGCGGCCGGCCAGGGAGCCGCGGGTGGGGCTGGTCGTGGCCGGTACGGGCCCGGAGTCGGTGCTGGCCAGAGCCGTGCTGGACATCGCCCGCGACCTCGATCTGCGTGAGGTGTTCGACCGGCTGACCCGCGCGCACCTGGCATAGACGGGGCCTATCACCCGATAGACACAAACGCTTTGACCTGCGAAGACCCGTCGGCGGACAGTGAGATCACCCCACCGACGAGGAGCGGATTCCCATGGCGAAGGTGCTGTGCGTGCTGTACGACGACCCCATCGACGGATACCCCATCTCCTACGCCCGCGACGACCTGCCCGAGCTGGCGGGTTACCCGGGCGGCCAGAGCCTGCCCAGCCCCAAGGGCGTCGACTTCACCCCCGGCCGGCTGCTCGGCAGCGTCTCGGGCGAGCTGGGGCTGCGCCGGTTCCTGGAGGAGCGCGGCCACACCCTCGTGGTCACCTCCGACAAGGACGGCGACGGCACTGCTGACGGGTCGGAGTTCGACCGCGAGCTGGCCGACGCCGACGTGGTGATCTCCCAGCCGTTCTGGCCCGCGTACCTGACCGCCGAGCGCATCGCCCGCGCGCCCCGGCTGAAGCTGGCCATCACCGCCGGAATCGGCTCCGACCACGTCGACCTGGACGCCGCCATCGCCCGGCGCGTCACGGTCGCCGAGGTCACCTACTGCAACAGCATCAGCGTCGCCGAGCACGTCGTGATGATGATCCTGTCGCTGGTGCGCGACTACCTGCCCGCCCACCGGACGGTGCTGGACGGCGGCTGGAACATCGCCGACTGCGTCGCCCGCTCGTACGACGTGGAGGGCATGCACATCGGCACCGTCGCCGCCGGCCGCATCGGCACGGCGGTGCTGCGCCGGCTCAAGCCGTTCGACGTGCACCTGCACTACACCGACCGGCACCGGCTGCCAGCCGAGGTCGAGGAGGAGCTCGGGCTCACCTTCCACCCGGACGCCGCCGACATGGTCCCGCACTGCGACGTGGTGACCGTCAACGCGCCGCTGCACCCGGAGACGGAGGGGCTGTTCGGCGACGAGCTGCTCGCCACGATGAAGCGCGGCGCGTACCTGATCAACACCGCCCGCGCCAGGATCGCCGACCGCGACGCGATCGTGCGCGCGCTGGAGAGCGGCCGGCTGGCCGGGTACGCCGGCGACGTCTGGTACCCGCAGCCCGCCCCCGCCGACCACCCGTGGCGCACGATGCCGCACCACGGCATGACCCCGCACATCTCCGGTTCGTCGCTGTCGGCGCAGGCCCGCTACGCCGCCGGCACCCGCGAGATCCTGGAGGCGTGGCTGGACGGCACGCCGATCCGCGAGGAGTACCTGATCGTCGAGGGCGGCGCGCTGGCCGGGGCCGGCGCGCACTCCTACAGCACGCGGACGCGGTAGCGGCGCCCGGTCAGGGGGTCAGGCCGCAGGAGCGGGGCTGGTCGGCCCAGTGCAGGGCGACGTACGCCTCGGCCTGGCCCCAGTAGCGCACCCGCTCGCGCGTGATGCGGTAGCGGGCACGGGTCTCGGGCTGGTCGGGCGACTGGCGCGGCACGGGGATGGTCAGGATGCCGATGTCCTGCTCGACGCGGGTGAGCAGGCCGTGGCAGGGCCCGCCCAGGCAGATCGCGTTGCAGTCGTGGCCGGTCACGGCCGGTCCGGCGCTCATGCGGGGTAGGCGTGCGTCTCGGTGGCCTTGACCGAGGCCCAGACCTGCCGGCCGGGGCTGAGGTCGAGGTCGGCGACGGCGGCGGGGGTGATGTCGGCGAAGGCGGTGACGGGGCCGTCGAGGTGCACCCGGACGTTGTCGCCGTGCCGTTCGACGCCCTCGACGCGGGCCTGCCAGAGGTTGCGCGGGCTGCCGTCGGGGCGGGTCCGGTACAGCGCCACGGCGGCGGGCGGGAAGGCCACGAACGCGGCCCCGTCCAGTTCCTCACTGGTGTGCAGCAGCAGTTCGCCGGCCTTGACCAGGTTCCCGTCGGCCACGCCCCGGTACAGGTTGAGCCCGACCAGGCGGGCGACGTAGTCGGTACGGGGACGGCGGGCCACCTCGGCCGGTGTGCCCTGCTGGACGACGCCGCCGTGCTCGATGACGACCAGGCGGTCGGCCAGCACCATGGCGTCGAGCGGGTCGTGGGTGACCAGGACGGTGACGCCGTCGAAGTCGGCCAGGTGGCGGCGGAGCTGGGAGCGGATCTCCAGGCGGGTGTGCGCGTCGAGCGCGGCCAGCGGCTCGTCGAGCAGGAGCAGTTCGGGCCGCACGGCCAGGGCGCGGGCGAGCGCGACCCGCTGGGCCTGACCCCCGGACAGTTGCCGCGGCTTGGCGGCGGCGCGGTCGGCCAGGCCAACCCGCTCCAGCATGGCGGCGGCCACGCGGCGGGACCCGGCCCTGGACACGCCCTGGCAGCGCGGCCCGAAGGCGACGTTGTCCAGCGCCGTCAGGTGCGGGAAGAGCAGGTAGTCCTGGAACACCATGCCGATCGGGCGGCTCTCGGCGGGCAGGGTGTGCAGCGGCCGCCCGCGCAGCGTGATGCGCCCGCCGGACATGCGGGTGAGCCCGGCCAGGGCGCGCAGCGCGGTGGTCTTGCCCGCGCCGTTGGGGCCGAGCAGCGCCACCACCTCGCCGGGGGCGACCTCCAGGGCGATGTCGAGGGTGAAGGCCGGCCGGGTGACCACCAGCCGGGCGTCGAGGGTCATGGCACGCTCCTCCTCCGTACGCACGGGGGCCCGCCGGCGGTCACGGCGCGCTCACCCACCGGTCGCGCAGACTGGCCAGGATGATCACCGAGACGGCCAGCAGCACCAGGCTGAGCACGATGGCGGCCTCCGGCTCGGTCTCCAGGGCCAGGTAGACGGCCAGCGGCATCGTCCGCGTGGTGCCGGGGAAGTTGCCGGCAAACGTGATCGTCGCGCCGAACTCGCCCAGCGCCCGCGCCCAGCACAGCACCGCCCCGGCCACCACGCCCGGCATGACCATCGGCAGCGTCACCCGCCGGAACACCGTCCACCGGGAGGCGCCCAGCGTGGCCGCCGCCTCCTCGAAGCGCCGGTCGGCGCCGCGCAGCGCCCCCTCGACGCTGATCACCAGGAACGGCATCGCCACGAACGCCTCCGCGATGATCACGCCCGCGGTCGTGAACGGCAGCGTGATCCCGAAGCTCGCCTCCAGCCACTGCCCGACGATCCCGCGCCGCCCCAGCACCAGCAGCAGCGCGACGCCGCCCACCACCGGCGGCAGCACCAGCGGCACGGTCACCAGCGCGCGCACCAGCCGCCGCCCGGGAAACGACACCCGGGCCAGCAGCCAGGCCAGCGGCACCCCGAGCAGCAGGCACACCGCGGTGGCGACGGTGGCGCACACCAGCGACAGTCGCAGCGCCTCCAGGACGTGCGGCTCGGCCAGCCGCTGCACCAGCGTGGACCAGGGCGCCCGGACCAGCAGCCCGGCCAGCGGGAGCACGAGGAAGACGAGCCCGAGCACGGCCGGGACCACGAGGATCCACGGCAGCCGCCCGGAGCTCTCACGGCGGACGGCGGGCCCGTCACGCGAGCCCGCCGGTTCCGGCACGGTGGCGGCCATCCGGATCAGGGCGTCTCGAAGCCGGCCTCGGTCAGCACGTCCTTGCCCTGCTGCGACAGCACCAGATCCACGAACTGCTTGGCCAGGTCACCGGCGGGAGCCTTCGCCAGGGTGGCGATCGGATAGTCGTTGATCGCCTGGTCGGCCTCGGGGAAGGCGATCCCCTGCACCTTGTCCCCGGAGGCGATCACGTCGGTCTTGTAGACCAGCGCCGCGTCCACCTCGCCCAGTTCGACCTTGGTCAGCGTGGCCTTGACGTCCTGCTCCAGGGTGACGGGGGTGACCTTGAGCCCGGCCGCGTCCAGCGCCTTGACCGCAGCCGCCCCGCACGGCACCTGCTCGGCGCAGAGCGCCACCTTCACCTTGCCGTCGGTCAGGTCCTTCAGCTCGTCCACCTTGGCCGGGTTGTCCTTGGGCACGGCGATCTGCAGCTTGTTGCGGACGAACGTGGCGGGCGCGGCGGCCAGCGACGCGTCCGTGACCGTCTTCATCGTGGCCGGGCTCGCCGCCGCGAACACGTCCGCCGGGGCGCCCTGCGTGATCTGCTGGGCCAGGGTGGCGCTGGAACCGAAGTTGAACCGCACCGTCGTGCCCGGGTGGGAGCTCTCGAACGTCTTGCCGAGCTCGGTGAACGTCTCGGTCAGCGAGGCCGCCGCGAACACCGTCAGCTCCTTCGCCGCGGCGGAGGAGGAGGCGGTGGCACTGGCGGAGGACGTGGCCGGGTCGCCGGAGCCGCAGCCGGACAGTCCCGCCAGCGCGAGCGCGACGGGCAGGGCGACCGCCCACCGGGAAATACGCCTGAACACCAAGGAGGGCTCCTCACAAATGACTGGCCACGCGTTCGTGACCGGGAATCTCCACGACGACGTTGGTGGACTTGATCACGGCGACCGCCACCACCCCCGCCTCCAGGCCCAGCTCGTCGGCGGCCTGGCGGCTCATCAGCGACACCACCCGGAACGGCCCGGCGGCGATCTCCACCTGCGCCATCACCGCGTCGCGGATCACCTCGGTGACGATCCCGCGAAACCGGTTGCGCGCCGAGGTGCGGCCTCCGTCCTCGCTCTCCTCGATCTGCGCGCGGGCGAAGGCGGCCAGGTCGGCGCCGTTGACCTGCCGGTGGCCGTTCTCGTCGCGCTCGGCACCCAGCCGGCCGGCGTCGACCCACCGGCGTACCGTGTCGGAGCTGACCCCGAGCAGCGCCGCGGCCTCGCTGATCCGAAACGTCGTCACAAGCCCTCACCATACCTTCCGCACATTCCAGCCTGAATACCCGTCTTCCACCGCAGCAGCGACTTGATCCAGCGTTCTGCCTTGGCATCCACGAGATCACGAAGCCGTCGTGCGGATCTCCGCGCCGCCGCCCGCCCATCCTCCACCCGCCGCAGCGCCCGAAGCGCGCTCCCGGTACGTGGTTGCGCGGATCAGCGGGCCGAGGTCGTCCGGCTGGGTAGGGTGATCAACCAGATGGAGGGGCTTGCGGTGATTTCGCCATGAAGGCACGTGATGCCACACGCGGAGGCAGGGTGGAGCGGACGGAGTTCCGGCTTCTCGGCCCCGTCGGCGTCTGGAAGGACGGCTGGCCACTGGGGCCCGCCACCGCGCAGCAGCGCTCGGTCCTCGCCATGCTGCTGCTCGACGCGGGCCAGATCGTCTCGATGGACCGGCTGGAGCTGGCGCTCTGGGGCCAGGAGACGCCGCCCGCCACGGCGCGCAACACCATCCACGGGTGCGTCTCGCAGATCCGCCGGCTGCTCAAGGTCGTTCCCGCGGTCACCGTCACCACGGTCGCGCCCGGCTACCGGCTCGACGTCGATCCGATGCGGGTGGACCTGTTCCGCTTCCGCGACCTCGTCCGGCAGGCCGGCACGGCCGGCGACGCCGAGGCGCTGGGCCTGCTCGGCCGGGCCCTGGACCTGTGGTCGGGCCCCGCGCTGGCCGACGTGGGCGGGCCCTGGCTGCACGGCGCGTTCACCCCGGCGCTGGAGGAGGAGCGGCTGACGGCGGTGGAGGAGCGCATGGCGGCGGCGCTGCACTGCGGTCGCCGCCGCGAGGTGCTCGCCGAGCTGCCGAAGCTGATGAGCGAGCATCCGCTGCGGGAACGGCTGGCGTCCCTGATGATGACGGCCCTGTCCCAGGACGGCAAGCGCGCCGCGGCGCTGGAGGTCTTCCGCGACGTGCGCCGGATCCTCGTGGAGGAGCTGGGGATCGAACCGGGCGAGGAACTGCAGGCGCTGCACCGGCAGATCCTCCAGGCGGAGCCCACGACCACGCCCGCCCCGGCGGCGGAGGCAGGGCCGCGGACCATGGCGGGGGCCGGGGCCAGGACGCCGCCCGCCGCCACGCCGGTGCCCGCCGAACTGCCGCCCGCCCCGGGGACGTTCGCCGGGCGAGCCGCGGAGATCGCCCGGATGCGCGGCCTGCTCGGCGGCGACGACACCCGTACGGTGAAGATCTGCCAGATCAGCGGCCTCGGCGGGATCGGCAAGTCGTCGCTCGCGATCCACGTCGCGCACGCGGTGGCCGACCGCTTCCCCGACGGCCGGCTCTACGTGAACCTGCACGGCTCCACGCCGCAGATGGAGCCGGTCGAGCCGATCGACGTGCTCGGCCGCCTCCTGCGCTCGCTCGGGGTCGCGGAATCGGCCGTCCCCGCCGATCCCGAGGAGGCCGCGGGCCGCTTCCGGTCCCTGGTCGACGGCCGGCGCATGCTCATCGTGCTGGACAACGCGCGCGACGCGGCGCAGGTGCGGCTGCTGCTGCCCGGCAGCCCCGCCTGCGCGGTACTGATCACCAGCCGCCGGCGCCTGACCTCCTTCGAGGGCGCCCTCCAGATCCCCCTGGACGTGCTGGCGCTGGAGGAGGGCCTGACCCTGCTGCGCGACCTCCTCGGCGCGGAGCGCGTCGCCGGCGACCCCGCCGCCGCGTCCGAGGTGGTCCGCCTCTGCGGCGGCCTGCCGCTGGCGTTGTGCCTGGCCGCGGCCCGGCTGAACAGCCGTCCCGCCTGGCCGGTCGCCGAGCTGGCCGGGCGGCTGGCCACCGACCGGCGGCGGCTCGACCTGCTGGAGGTGGACGACCGCGCCGTGCGCGCCGGCTTCGCGGGCGGCTACCGGGACCTGCACGACCACCGGCACGGCTCGGCCGCCGCGCGCCTGTTCCGCCTGCTGGGCCTGATCGACGTCGCCGACTTCGATCCGCCCGTCGCCGCCGCGCTGGCCGGCCTGCCCGTCGAGCAGGCTCAGGACCTGATCGACCAGCTCGTGGACGCCCAGCTCGTACAGCATCCGTCCCAGGACCGCTACCGGCTGCACGACCTGCTGCGCCTGTACGCCAGGGAACGCGCCGCCGTCGAGGAGAGCGAGCAGGCCAGGTGGCTGGCCGTGCAGCGGGTCCTGCACCACTACCTGGCGACCGCGCGCGCCGCGATCATCCTGCTGAAGGCCCAGAGCTCGTGGCGTCTCGACCTCGGCCCCCAGGACCTGCCCCGCCCGGAGTCGGCGCCCGTGACGCCCGAGGAGATGCAGGCGTGGGTGGCGGCCGAGGAGGACAACGTCCTGGCGCTGCTCGCCCAGACCGGGCACACGCCGCTGGCCGAGCTCGCGGTCGCCCTGGCCGCCACCTTCGCGGTGCCGCTGTTCGACCGTGGCCGCTGGCTGAAGCTGCTCACCGTCGGCGAGTTCGGGCTGCGGGCCGCCGAGCACACCGGCGACATCCTGCACCGCTCCTTCATCCTCGCCGACCTCGGCTGGGCGCAGCACTGCCTCGGCGACGTCCACGGCGCGCTCGCCAACTTCCACCAGGCGCTGGACGGCTTCCACGAGGCCGGAGGGCACGCCCGGGAGGCGGCCGTGCTCGGGCACATCGGCATGATCTACCGCAACGTCGGCCTGCTGGACGAGGCCATCGAGCACCACCTGCGCGCGCTGGCCCTGACCCGGATCACCGCCGACCGCTGGCAGGAGGCCGCGAACCTCACCCACCTGGGGCTGGCCTACCAGCACGCCGGCCGGCTCGACGACGCCATCGAGGCCCACCGCAGCTCGATCGCGCTGATGGAGGGGGTGGGCGCGATCGGCGACGGCACCACCGCGCTGGGCAACCTCGCGGACGCGTACCGGCTGGCGGGCCGGTACCAGCAGGCGGTGGCCGCCTACCGCAGGGCGCTGCGGACGTTGCGCGCCAACGGCCAGACCGACGACTACCGCGAGGCGGAGATCATCTGGGGTCTCGGCCTGGCCCTCCACGAGACCGGGGAGCAGGCCGAGGCGCGCGTCCACTGGCGGGCCGCCGCCGCGATCCTGTACGGCCTGGGCCTGGTCACCCCCGAGGAGAAGCACGCCATCGACACCAGCGCGGTCCCGGTCGTCCCGGAGGTGATCCAGCGGCACACGTGATCGACGCCGGGGTCAGCTCGCGAGCTTGAGCGGCGTACGGACCTCGGGCAGCACGACCTGGCCGGTCACGAACTCGCTCCACAACCCGAAGCGCAGCTCGTCCCCCCGTCCGGCGCGGGTCTCGGCGAAGCCGACCGTGCCGCCCCGGTGCTGCCGGGTGGCGCCGAAGGAGAGCTGGAAACGGGTGGTGCCCGCGCGCTCCTGCGGCGGCACGGACGTGGGCGGCAGGATCTCGTCCAGCGCCCACCGGTAGTCCGCGCGGTAGGCGTCCGAGACCCGTTCGAGGGTCTGCTCCAGGATCACGCCGGTGCCGGGGATGACCACCAGCACGCCGGGCAGCCGCCCGACCCGCGTGTTGAAGGCGAGCACCTCCTCGGACGAGCCGTTCGCGAACCCCGCGAGCCCGTCGCCGACCCGCGACCCCTCCGGACACGCCCCCACGCCCCGCCGCTCGATCACCGTACGGGCGCACGTGGGGAACGCCTCGGGACGCAAGCTCACCGAGGGGTCGAACAGGAACACGAACCGCCGGGCCCCCGCCGGGACCTGCCCGGTCGCGGCCCGGCTGGTCCGGTCGAAGGCGATCGTCACGCTGCGCCCGGCCCCGCGGGTCGCCGTCACCGACAGCGAGTCGACGTTCTCGGCGCCCTCGACGTCGGGCTCGTAGGGACGCTGCGGCCCGCCGGGCGCGGGGTCCGGCGGGGTCACGTCCGCGGTCGCGGCGGGCGCGAGCACGGACAGGGAGACGAACGCGGTCAGCGCGGACAGCACAGTCGTAACCTTCACGACACTCCAAACGGTGATCGACAACGACAGGTCAAACCCAACCAACGACCCCCGAAAAGTCGCGTAAAGGTGGGTTCGCACGACTCACCATCAACGTGGGCAACGTGGGACGGAAAGCGACGGCCGGCCCGCCTCGACGCCGGCAGCGAACAACGTCCGGCCGGTTCACGGACGCCGGATGCCGCGCGGGCCGGGCATTAAGGTTTGCCGCATGAATACATCTACGGAGAGTAGCGTTCTGCGTACTCTCAGATATGATCTGCCGGCATCGCTGGTGGTGTTCCTGATCGCGGTGCCCCTCTCGCTGGGCATCGCCATGGCCGCCGGGGCGCCGCTCGCGTCAGGGCTGATCGCCGCCGTGGCAGGAGGCATCGTCGCGGGCTGGCTGGGCGGCTCGTCCGTCCAGGTCAGCGGGCCGACGGCGAGCCTGGTGGTGGTGATCGCCGGTCTGGTGCAGACCTACGGCTGGCGCGCCACCTGCGTGATCACGATCCTGGCGGGCGGCCTGCAGGTGCTGCTCGGCGCGTTCAAGGCCGCGCGGGCCGCGCTGGCGGTCTCCCCCGCGGTCGTCCACGGCATGCTCGCCGGAGTCGGCATCATCATCGCGCTCGCCCAGCTCCACGTGGTGCTCGGCGGCAGCCCGCAGCACTCGGCCCTGGCCAACCTCCTGCAGCTCCCCGGCCAGATCCTCGACATGCACGGCCACAAGGTCATGGTCGGCGTCCTCACCGTCACGGTGCTGCTCGTCTGGGAGCGGCTGCCCAAGCACGTCAGGACGGTTCCGGCGCCGCTGGCGGCGCTGCTCGTGGCCGCCGGCACGGCCTGGGTGTTCAACTGGAGCGTCACCCGCATCGACCTGACCGGGGCCATCACCTCGTGGGCCCCGCCGGAGCTGCCGGCGGGCGACTGGCAGAACATCGCCGGCGCGGTGCTGCTGATCGCGCTGGTGGCCGGGGCCGAGTCGCTGCTGTGCTGCGTGGCCGTGGACGGCATGCACCGCGGGTCCCGCGCCGACCTCGACCGCGAGCTGACCGGGCAGGGCGTGGCCAACATGGTCAGCGGCGTCCTGGGCGGCCTCCCCGTCGCCGGGGTGATCGTGCGCAGCACCACCAACCTGCGGGCGGGCGCCCGTACCCACTGGTCGGCCATCCTGCACGGCGTCTGGGTCCTGCTGTTCGCGCTCTGCCTGGGCTGGACGATCAAGTTCATCCCGATGGAGGCGCTGGCCGCCCTGCTGGTCTTCATCGGCATCAGGACGATCAGCCTCGGCCACGTCAGGAAGGTGCACGGCCACAACGAGGTGCCCGTCTACCTGGTCACCCTGACCGGCGTCATCCTCGTCGGCCTGGCCGAGGGCGTACTGGCCGGGCTCGCCCTGGCCGCGCTGCTGGCGCTGCGGAGGCTGACGCGGGTGACGGTCGACAAGCGCGAGGAGCCGAACGGGCGCGTGCACGCCACGGTCTCCGGCTCGCTCACCTTCATCGGCGTGCCGCGCCTGACCCAGGAGCTGCGCACGATCCCCGCGGGAGCCGTCGTGGACCTCGACCTCAACATCGACTTCATGGACAACGCCGCCTTCGACGCCATCCACTCCTGGCGGATGGACCACGAGCGGCTGGGCGGCGCCGTCACCATCGACGAGCTGCACGACGAGTGGTACACGCTCGCCGCCAGCGGCGCCCGCATGTCGCCGGCCAAGAGCCCGCCGAAGCCCGCCGGGCACTGGTGGCTGCCGTGGACCCATCGCCGCCGTCCCGACGCCATCACGACCGCCATCGACTGCCAGCTCACCCGGGGCGCCGACGAGTTCCACCGGCGGACCGCGCCGCTCGTGCGGCCCATCTTCACCCAGCTCGCGACCAAGCAGCAGCCCACCCACCTGTTCATCACCTGCGCCGACTCCCGGCTCGTGCCCAGCCTGATCACGTCGAGCGGCCCCGGAGACCTGTTCACGGTCCGCAACATCGGCAACCTGGTGCCCTGCGCGGGCTCCGACCCCGGCGACGACTCCGTGGCCGCCGCCATCGAGTACGCCACCCGCGTCCTGACCGTGCACACCATCACGGTCTGCGGGCACTCCGGCTGCGGCGCGATGGCCGCGCTGCTCAGCGGCCCGGCCGCCACGGCGGAGCTGCCCCAGCTCCAGCGCTGGCTGCGGCACGGCGACCCCAGCCTCACGATGCTCGAACAGGGCGCGGAGGCGGGCCGCGAGCGGACCGAGGGCGAGCACGACTCGGCTCTCGACGCGCTGTGCCGCCTGAACGTGCAGCAGCAGCTAGAGAACCTGCGCACCTACCGCAAGGTGGACGAGCAGGTCGAGACCGGTCAGCTCAAGCTGGTGGGCCTCTACTTCGACATCGCCTCGGCACGGGTGCACGTGGTGCCGCCCCGGACACCGGGCGTCCCGGCGGCCACCACGCCGGTCCCACCCGAGTAAAACCACCGCTGATCATCACCTGATCTCCGGAGGGGAGGCGGACCACCCGTCCCGCCTCCCCGGCCCTCAGAACCACGACGGACGAGATCGTCGGCAGCGCTCACCGCCTGGCGTCCTCCACGCCACCCCGCGTCTTTTCCGACTTTTCCTTTAAATGGGGATAAAGGTGCTTTTCGAGCGTTCAACCGAGTCAATTCTCTGACCGGAACGGCACATTACCGCGACCAGGGTTGTCAGGCGGGAACATTCGCATTTAATGTCGCATTGCGCGGAGCGGGGTAGTCGGGTGGGGCCGGTGCCGGATCGATCCCCATTATGCGGCCACTCCCGGCCACGCCTGCCCGCGATTAAGCAAGAGGGGAGGTGTGCACGATGGACTTCAATCTCGACGACATTCCCGCCGACGTCTTCGAACTGGCCGACCGTGGGCTCACGGTGGAGTCGCTGACCGGCGGTCACGGACTGGTCGAGAACGGCGCGTCCTGGCCGAGCTGCGGCTCGTCCTGCTCGTCACTGCCGTAGGCCGTCACGGGCGGCTCCGGACCGGCCCGCCGGCCGGCGCCGCCCGCACGTCAGGGAGAAAAGGAGACCGGGTGGCGACATATTCCGTGGGGAGAACTTTCTTCGTTCGCTCATGTGGATTGCCGGCACAGGTTCTCGACCGTTTGACGAAGAGCGGTTCGTGGTCGCTCGCCGAAAAGATTTCCGACCTCGACGAGAAACTCGCCGCCGACGCCGACGAGCTCGGCGCGGTGCTTTTCGAGCTCATCGGCGACGCCGCCCACGCCTCGCTGAAACCCCGGCTCGTGGCGTTGCGGCGCTGCGTGCACGGGCGGCGTCCACCGGCGCGCGGCGAGTGGTCCGACGAGCTGGCGCGGTCGCTGCCGCCCGGCCCGGCCGGGCAGGTGCGCGAGTGGCTGGACCGCCTCCACGAGCGGGCCGCGACGATGCGCGCCCTGGACGAGGCGACCGGCCGCGACGCACTCGCCGAGGCGCAGCAGCTCGCGGCCGTCGCGACCGACCCGCTGTTCGGGCGCGCGCTGGCGCAGGCGAGCCCCGCGCTCTTCGAGGCGGCCGGGAAGGGCCTGGCCAGGCACCGGAGACGACGGCTGGTGACAGGGCTGACGAAGTTCGTCTCCCGGGCGGCTGCCAAGACCAGCCCCTACAGCACGTTCATGACCACGGCCCCGGGAGAGTGGACCGCGTCGGGCCCGCCGCTGTCCGCGTCCGGCGACGACGGCGTGCGCTGCGTGCCGGAGATCGACCGCATGGTCCTGGAGCAGCTCATCGACGCGCTGTCCCGCGATCCGGGCCTCGGCGGCGAGCCGCGGATCAAGGTCAACACCAGCCTGCGCGAGCGCGACGGACGCTATGTCTTCCTCGGCCGCCGCCCGGCCGAGCCCCTGGTGTCGATCCCGGCGTCGCCGCAGGTCACCGCCTGCCTGGACGCCGTGGGCGACGGCACGACCGCCACCCGCCTCCAGCAGCGGCTGGGCGGCCACGACCCCCGCGCGGTGGCCGCCTTCTGCGGCAGGCTGATCGACCTCGGGGCGCTGGAGCACGAGTCCCCCGTGGCCGACCAGTCCGACACCCCGCTCGACGACCTCGCCGACCGCCTGCCCGCGTCCGAACCGCTCGGCGAGCTGGTCAGGTCCCTGAGCCGGGAGCTGCGCGACGCGGCCGGCGCCTCGGCGGTGGCGGACTTCCGCGCCCGCCGGGCCGCGGCCGTCGACCGTCTGGCCGCCGTCGGCGAACGGCTCAAGCTCGACTGGCCCGAGCCCGAGGTGCTCGGGAAGTTCGCCGTCCACGAGAACGCCGTCCGGCCGCACCTGCGGCTGACGGCCGCGCTGCCCGCCTGGCGTCCCGTGCTCGACGACCTCGACGTGCTGCGGCGCTGGCTCACCCTGCACGACAGGATGCTGCCGGTACGGCTCGCGCTCGCCGGCTACCTCGACCGCCGCTTCGACGGCCATCCCGTGCCCTTCCTCGACCTGCACGCGGCCGTCCAGGTCGATCTGGCGCGGGCCGCGGCGGCCTGCCCCGGCTGGCTGCTCGCGCTCAGGCCCTTCCTCCAGCTCAGCGATCCGGTGCCGGGTGAGGCGCTGGAGCGCAGCACCGTGCCCGCGCTCGCCCTGCTGCACCGGCTGCGCGGGCACTCGGTGCGGACGGCCCTTTCAGGCGAGCCGCGCGCCGGGGTCGTCCGCACCGCCCCCCGGGTGCTCGCCGACCTCGTCTCCGGCTGGCCCAAGTGGCTGCCGCCGCGGGAGGCGGTCTCGTGCTACGTCCAGCCGTTCACCGGCCCGGACGGCGAGCTGCGCGCGGTGGTCAACACCGTGGGCGGCGGCTTCGGCAAGGGGCGCGGGCGGTGGTCGCGGCTCGTCGCGCAGGCCGGCGGCGGCCTCCCGGAGCACACGGACGAGTACGACGACGTGGCGGAACTGTCCGGCACGTTCGGCGCGTCCGTGAACGTGCGGCACCCGGTGGCCCCGTTCGAGATCGACTACCCGTTCACCGCCAGCTCCCGGCCGCGCGACGAGCGCATCCCGCTCACCGACCTCATGGTGCGGCTCGCGCCGGGCGGGATGCTCCCCGAGCTGTTCTCGGCCGCGCGCGCGAGACGGGTGCGCCCGGCGCACCTCGGCATGCTGGCCGACCCGCTGCTGCCACCCGCGGCCCGGCTGCTGATGGCCGGGTTCGGGCAGTCGTACCTGCTGCATCCCAGCCTGTCGCCGCTGAAGACGGACGAGCCGCACGGGCGCCGGCCGCGCGTGGAGGTCGGCAGGGTCGTGGTCCAGCGGGCCGAGTGGACGGCCCCGGCCGGGCGCGTCCCGGCGCAGACGCCCGCGGAGAGCGACGCGGAGCACCTGGTACGGCTGCACGCCTGGCTGCGGGCGGAGGGGATCCCGCGCCGGTGCTTCGTCCGGCTGCGGCCGGCGTCGGGCGACTGGGTGAGCAAGGTGTTCGCGAAGTCGCGCAAGCCGATGTTCCTCGACTTCTCCAGCATGTCGATGGTGTCGGTCTTCAAGAGCATGACCAGGGGGTTCGACGGCGTCGTGGCCTTCGAGGAGGCGCTGCCCGACCCCGGAGCCGATCCGGCCGGCACCCTCGACGGCCGGGTCACCGAACTCGTCGTGGAGATCACCTCATGTGGGTGAGCGCCCACCTGTTCTACCAGGGCAGCCTCGACCGGGTGCTGACCGGACTCGTCGGCCCGCTGCTGCGGGAGCTGCCGGCCGAGCGGGCCTTCTTCCTGCGCTACTGGGACGGCGGGCCGCACGTGCGGCTGCGCGTCCTGCCCGCGGACCCGGCCGACGAACCCGGGATCCGCGACCTGATCGGCGAGCGCGCCACCCGGTTCTTCGCCGCCGAACCCTCCGCCGACCTGCTCGGCGACGCCGAGTACCTGCGCCGCGCCCGCCGGTTCGGCGCCAGGGAGGGCGTCGCCTTCGCCGAGCGGATGTACGCCAACAACAGCGCCGTCTTCCTGCCGTACGAGCCCGAGCACCGCAGGTACGGCACGGGGGCGTCGCTGGCCGGCGTCGAGCGGCACTTCCACGAGTCGAGCCGGCTCGCGCTGAACGTCGTCGAGGACGGGCTGACCGCCGACCGGCGCGAGACCGGCGTGCTGTGCTTCCTGCTGGTGTCCTGGCTGCTCGCCGCCGACGACCCGGCGCGCTCCGCCCGCCGCCGCCTGGCCAGGCCGGACGACCGTTCCGAGCCGCTCTACGACCGGCAACGGGCCAGGCTGCGGCACGCGGTCACCGCCATGGACCGGGTCCGGCGAGGCTGGCCGCAGCTTCCCGACGGCAACCTCAGGCGCTGGACGTCCTCGCTCGCCCGGATGATCGCCGCGCTCGACGGGCCGTCCCCCGAGCGGGTCGCGGACCTGTGCGCCCATCTCTTCGCCAACCGGGTCGGTGTCCGGATCGACACCGAGCGCTCGCTTCGCCATCTCGCCGCCCGTGCGGTCGAGGACTGGATCGCCTCGGAGAGGACATGATGTGGCGCACCTATGAGGTCTCCTACTACGCCGACCCCACCGGCCTGCTGCTGGACGCCGTCAGGCCGTTCATGGAAGGCGTCGCCCCGCACGTCCGGCGGGCCTACCACACCCGTCACTGGCTGCGCGGCCCCCACATCCGGATCAGCGTGGAGGCGGCGGGCCCGGTCCGGTCCCTCCTCGACGCGACGGTCGGCCGGTACCTGGCCGAACATCCCTCGCGGGCGCGGATCGACCCGGTGGCGCTGCTGGAGCGGCACCGCCGTTCGGCCGAGCGGGAGCACGAGCGGGGGCCGCTCACGCCGCTGCGCCCCGACAACACCGTGCACGAGGCCGCCCACGACCGCCGCCTGCACGTCCTGGGCAGCGAGAGCGCCGCCGACCTGCTCACCGACTTCTACTGCGCCACCGACGGCCTCGCCTTCGACATGCTGGAGCACGTCCGCGGCGGGGGCCGGACGGCGCAGCTCGCGTTCGACGTCATGATCGCCTCGGCGCACCGGCTGTCGGGCGCCGGGCTGCGGCGCGGCTTCGTCTCCTTCCGCTCCCACTCGGAGGCGTTCCTGTCCTGGTGGCCCGAGGCCGAAGGGCTGCGGCGGGCCTGGGACGCCCACTACGCGGCGCACGCGCCGGCCCTGACCGCGCGGGTGCGCGCGCTCGTGGCGGCCATCGACCGCGACCGCGGCCTGCCGCCGCTGACGCGCCGCTGGCTGGCGGAGTTCGAGCCGATCAGACGGCGCGGCGCCGCCCTCATCGCGGCCGGGGAACTGTCCATGGACCCGCCGTGGGCCGGACGCGACGCCGACGACGACCCGGTCGTCGCCGAGATGCGGCGCACGAGCGCCTTCCATGCCCGCCCCAGGCCGCCCGGCGAGATCGACCGGAACTGGTTCGAGACGTACCGGCTGGTGCTCAACTACACGTATCTGCAGCTCACCCGGCTGGGGCTGGGGGCGTCGGAGCGGTTCCTGCTGTGCCATCTGGCCGCCTGCGCCGCCGAGGACGTCTTCGGGGTGACCGCGGCGCAGGTGCGCCTGCCCACCCCGGGAGAGGTCACGGTGACGGGATGAGCGCGGTCACCACCCTGAGCCGCCTGCGCGACGGCGTGCACCTGGCCCGTGACGTGAGCAACCAGGCCATGCTGCTGGCCTGGCCGCACGCGGAGGAGTTGGGCCGGCTGGACGAGGCCCAGTACCGCACCATCCGCGCGCTGAGCACGGACCAGCCCGCCGAGCGGCTCGACCAGGACCTGCTGGACCGCCTGCGGGCCGGCGGCTGGCTCGTGGACACCGTGCGCGAGGACGACCGGGACCTCTTCGACGTCCGCCCGCTCGGGCCGCGCAGGAAGAACGAGCCCGCCGAACCGCTCCGGCTGTCCAGGTTCGCCGCCCTCCGGCGCGACGAGGACGACTACCTCGTGGACTCGCCGCTGGCCACCGGCGTCATCCGGCTGCACGACCACCGCCTCGTCGCCTCCGTCGCGCTGACGGCGCGGCTGCGCGAGGGCACGGCCGCCGACCGCGCCCTGCTGGACCACCTGGGCGCGTGCGGCCTGCTGGCGACCGCGGCCGAGGCCGACGAGCTGAGCCACGCCCAGTGGAGCCACCACGAGCTCGCCTTCCACCGGGGCAGCCGCCTGCGCGGCGACCTCCCCCTGGGGCAGCCCGGCTTCGGCGGCGGCTACTGGGCGAAAGGGATCTTCGACCCGCCGCCCGGACGTCACCCCCGCTGGCCCGCGCGCGGCCTGCGGCTGCCCCGCCCCGACCTGGCGCAGCTCCGGCGCGACGACCCGTCCCTGTCGTCGGTGATGGAGGACCGCCGCTCCGTGCGCGCCTACGACGAGACGCCCGTCACGCTCGACGAGCTGGGTGAGTTGCTCTTCCGTACGGCACGGGTGCGCTTCGTGGGCGAGGACGAGGGCCTGGACGTCTCCGACCGGCCCTACCCGGGCGGCGGCGCGGTCTACGAGCTGGAGCTGTACCCGCTGGTCCACCGGGTGCGCGGGCTGGCGCCCGGGCTCTACTACCACGACCCGCACGACCACCTGCTCGTCCCCGTCCCGGCCACGGCGACGAGCAGGCGGTGGCTGATGCGCTCGGCGGTCTCCGGGATGGCGGGGGACGCGACCCCGGACGTGCTGATCGTGATGGCCAGCAGGTTCGGCCGGCTGGCCTGGAAGTACCGGGCGATCGGTTACGCGCTGACGCTCAAGCACGTCGGGGTGCTCCAGCAGAGCATGTACCTGGCGGCCACGGCCATGGGGCTGGCGCCGTGCGCGCTCGGGGTCGGCGACTCCGACGCGTTCGCGGCGGCGACCGGGCTGGACCCGCTTGAGGAGACCAGCGTCGGCGAGTTCGCCCTCGGCCGCCCCGCCGGGGAGCGGGCCGGATGAGCCCGCCTGCCCGCGACGGGGGCGGGCCGGGTGGCGGCGCTGATCCATCGCGGGCAGCGGGCCGGGTGACGGCCCGGAGCCATGACCGGGCAGCGGGCCGGACGACAGCCCGGAGTCGTGACCTGGGAGCGGGCCTGGTGGCGGCGCGGGCCTGCGACGGAGGGTGGGCGGGGTGAGGCCGCGGATCCGTGCCGGCGTGTACCACGCGGCGGTGCCCGGGGGCGTCTGCTGGCTCACCGCGGGTGGGCCGGTGACGCTGTCGGGGCGGTCGGTGGCCGCCGTGACCGAACGGCTCGTCCCGCTCCTCGACGGGCGGCGGACGCCGGCGGAGCTGACCGCCGCCCTGTCCGAGGAGCACCGGGCCATGGTCACCCGCCTCGTCCGCACCCTGGTGGCGCGGGGCGTGGCCGAGGACGCCGACGCCCCGGCGGCCGAGCGCCGCCTGGCCGGCCGGGCCGTGGTCATCGCGCCCGAGGAAGCGGTGGCCGACTGCGTTCGGGCCCTGCTGCGGGCCGGCGCGGACGACGTCGTGACCGGCCGTCCCGGCGAGATCCCGGCCGGGGTGAGCTGCGCGGTGCAGATCTTCGGCCGGGACGAGGTGGCGCAGGCCCGACAGACCGCCGAGTTGGCCGCGAAGCTGGCGATCCCGCTCGTCCAGGCGCTGGTCTCGCGAGGGCAGGCGCTGATCGGGCCGCCGGCCGCCGACGTCTGCTGGGAGACGATCTGGTGGCGGCTGCGGGACAAGGACGCCTTCCGCGCGCCGGGGCCGCTCCCCGCCGGTGCGGCGCCGCGCGTCCTGGCCGCCCGGCTCGCCCTGCTCCTGGCCGGGGGCGGGGGCGCGGGCGACGGCCGGGTCTGCTGGTTCGACGCCGGGTCGCTCGCGTCGTCCTGGCATCACGTCCTGCCGGGGACGCGCGGAGGGGAGGTGGCCTCGTCGCCGCGCGAGGCGTTCGCGCGCACCGGCCGCCGGTCCCGGCGGCCCAGGGCCGGGGGCGACGCCGAGCCGGACCGCCGGGTCTGGAGCGAGGACGACTTCTCCCGGCGCGTGGCCAGGGCGATCGACCCGCGGTTCGGGCCGATCAGCGAGCTGGGCGAGGGGGACCTGGACCAGGTGCCGCTGCGGCGCTCCCGTGCCGTGGTCGCGGCTCCGCCGTACCGGCGTGCGGTGACGGTGGGCGCCTACGGCGCGGACTTCGCCACGGCGCGCCGCCGGACGGCGCTGCGCGCGCTGGCGGCCTACGGGGCGCTGGCCCTCGACCCGCGACGGCTGACGCCGGCGGGAGAGCACGAGGGGTGGGTCCGGGGGCTGCGCCTGGCGGACGGCGCGCCCTGCCGGGTCGCCGCCGGAGCGGTCTATCCGGTGCTGCGGCCGGACCGCGAGCCGGTCCCGCTGGGGGCGGCGGCCGGGCTGAGCTGGGAGCAGACGGTGTCGGCCGGGCTGCAGGCGCACCACAGGCAGGCCGTGCTCGACGCGCGGGACGAGGTGCGCGGCGTGCGGGTCCCCCGCGAGGTGGTGGCGGCCGATCCGGTGGCGGCGGGGTACCTGCGGGTGCTGACGGCGGCGGGGCACGATGCCGGGGTCGTGGACGTGAGCGGGCTCGCGGGCGCACCGGCCGCCGCCGTGCTCCTCGACGGCGTGCCGGTCGAGGTGGTGTGCCGTCCCGGCATCGGGGCGGCCGTGCGGGACGCGGTGGAGGCCGCCGTCCACGCGGCGCAGACCGGGCTCACGACTCCGGTCCTGGCCGGGGTCCTGAACGTGCGGACGGAACCCTGGAACCCACCGCCGGGCCTGCGCCCGACGGGCCTGCCCGGCCGGGTCCCGGTGTTCGTGCCCTACGACCACGACCCCGGGCTCGCCGAGGTGGTCGCCTGGGCGGGCGCGGTGGTGATGCTCGATGCCTGACGCCCGCGGTCCCCGGACGGGGGTGGTGATGGCGAATGCCCGACGAACCGCGACACCCAACCGGGGCGGATGCCGGACGAACGGGCTCCCCAGGCAGGGGGCGGTGATGGCGGATGCCTGACGACCGCGACACCCGGGCAGGGGGTGAGGGTGGGTGAGCAGGCCGGGGGTCGTTGTTCTGGGTGCGGGGTGGCTGGCCGAGGTGGTGGCCGGCGAGTTGGGCGGGGAGTTCCGGCTCGCGGTCGTGCCCGGCGGGCCCGTTCCGGGTGACCTGCCCGGTGGTGACGTCGTAATGGCCGTGCACGTCGCGGACGGGCGGCCCGGGGAGCGGCCGGCGGCGGGCGTTCCGCTGCTGCCGGTGTCCGGCGAGCCGGACCGCGTGGTGATCGGCCCGCTGACCAGGCCGGGCGTGCCGGGCTGCGGCGCGTGTGCCGACTCGCGCCGCGCCCGCAACCATCCGGGCTGGGCGGCGGTCGTCGCCCGTCACCGGCAGGCGCTGCGCGGCCGGCCGCCGTCGCTCACCCCGGCCGTGGCCGACGTCGTCGCGGCGATCGTCGGCGACGAGGTCAGAGGGCTGGTCGCCGGCACGCCCGTACGGACGGAAGGGGCGCTGCTTTTCTGCCGCCCGCCCGACCTGTCGATCACCACGCACCGCCTGCTGCCCGACCCGCTCTGCCCGCACTGCGGCGTCGCCCCCGCCGACTCGGCCGGAGCGGCCAGGATCGTGCCGGTGCCCCGGCCCAAGCCGCGTCCCGGCACGCTCCGCCTGCGTGACGTCGCCGCCGAGCACGACGCGCTGGTGGCCGCGTTCGTCGACCCGGAGGTGGGCCTGATCGGTGAGCTGGAGACCGGCGACGAGGGCGGGCTCCCGGTGGCGCGGGCGCACCTGGCGATCCGCGGCACCGACGCCACCGAGTCCGGCTGGGGACGCGACCTCAGTTACCGCGGCAGCGTGGTCACCGCGATCCTGGAGGCGGTGGAGCGCTGGGGCGGCCTCCAGGCGGGCGGCCGGCGACCGGCGGTGCGCGCGGCTTTCCGGGACGTCCGGGACACCGCGATCGACCCGCGCTCGTTCGGGCTGCACGACGAGTCCCGGTACGGACGTCCGGGCTTCCCGTTCGTGCCCTTCCACGACGACCTCGAACTGTCCTGGGTCTGGGCGCACTCCTTCGGCCGGGGCGAGCCGGTCCTCGTCCCTGAGACCTACGCGTACTACGGGGCCCACCTGCTCCGCCCGGACGAGCCGCGGCTGGCGTACGAGATCTCCAACGGCTGCGCGCTCGGCGGCAGCCTGGAGGAGGCGATCCTGCACGGCCTGCTGGAGGTCGCGGAGCGGGACGCGTTCCTGATGACCTGGTACGCGCGCCGCCCGGTGGTGGCGATCGACCTGGGCACGGCCCGCGATCCCCGGCTCAGGATGCTCGCCGCCCACCTGGAGGAGCGGACGGGCCGGACGATCACGGTGCTGGACACCACGGTCGAGCACGGCGTCCCGACGGTCTGGGCGATCGCCGTGGACCGGGACGGCGGCGAGCGGGCCAGAGCGGTGTGCGCGGGCGGCGCGCACCTGGACCCCGAGCGCGCGGCCGGCAACGCGCTGCGCGAGCTCGGCCCCATCCTGGCCAGCGTGGAGCGTGCCTACCGGCAGCACCGCGCCCGCGTGTCCGCGATGGCGGCGGACCCGGCCCTGGTGACGACGATGGGCGACCACTCCCTGCTGTACGCCGACCCGGCGGTCTTCTCCCGGCTGGAGTTCCTGTTCGCCGCGCAGCGGCGGCGCTCGCTGGACGAGCTGGCCGTCCCCGTGTCACCTGACGACCTGACCGAGGACCTCGAACGGGCTGTCGGCCGTTTCCTGGCGGCGGGGCTGGACGTCGTGGTGGTCGACCAGAGCACGCCCGAGCAGTCCGGCGCGGGCTTGTCCTGCGTCAAGGTGATCGTGCCGGGGGCGTTGCCGATGACGTTCGGGCACGGGATGCGCCGGGTGACCGGGCTGCCCCGGCTCTTCCGCGTCCCGCGCCTGCTCGGCGATCCGGCCCCGCCCGTGACGCCGGCGGACCTCAATCCCCATCCGCACCCGTTCCCGTAAGGGCGGCTTCGGCGTTTTCCGGCCATAAGAGCTGATATGGAATCACCGTTAAACCATTTAATTCGGCAATTTCACTCCGGCCATTCCTTCGCGATCCGGCGGATATAGTGAGCGGGTGCCCGTAACAATTGCCAATGGCGTTTCCGTCATACTCGGCGAGGTCAGCGTGCTCGACGGCGTCGACCTCTCCGTGGAGCAGGGCGAGATCGTCGCGCTGACCGGCGAGAACGGCGCCGGCAAATCGACGCTCATGCGCTGCCTGGCCGGGCTGCAGCGGGTCAGCGCGGGCGAGGTCCTGGTATTCGGCCGGCCACCGGCCGGCGACGAGGCTTTCTGGCGCGCGGTCGCACTCGTCACCGAGGACCACGCCTGGTATCCGTGGCTCACCGTGCGCGAGCACCTGGAGCTGAGCACCACGATTCACGGCGTACGGCTGGAGCCCGACGCCGTGCTCGACTCCTTCGAACTGCTCGACCGGGCCGACGCCGCACCGCTGACCCTGTCCACCGGGCAGCGGCAGCGGCTCGCGCTCGGCTGCGCGCTGGCCAGGCCGAGCCGCCTGCTGCTACTCGACGAGCCGGAGAGCGGCCTCGACCCGGCCGCCCGCGGGCGGCTGGCCGAACTGCTCGCCGACTACGCCCACGAGGGCACCCTGATCATGGCCACGCACGACCTCGAACTCGCCTCCGCCACGGGGGCCCGTGTCGTCACCCTGAGCGCCGGAGCCCGCACATGACGGCCGCCCGAACCATGCCGGAAGCCGGGAACCTCGGCGATTCGGGGGCGGGAGCGTGAGTTCGGTGGCGATCCCGCAGCTCACCCGGCGCCGCCGGCGGGCCGAGGAGACGCCGTGGCAGCGGGCGTACTTCCTGCTGGTGGCCCTGGCGGTGGCCGCGGCCGTCGCCGTGCCGCAGGGCATGCGGTTCGCCTCCTGGCTGTTCGGCGGCTCGGGCGTGGGCGACCCCGCGCTCGGGTCGGCGCTGCTGCTCGGCCTGTTCGCCGGGTTCCTGCTGCTGCTGTCGTGGGTGGGCCCGATCGTGGTGTCGCCTGCCGACGCCCGCTGGCTGATCATGTCGCCGGTCGGCCGCCGCGGCGTCCTCGCCCGCAGCGCCACGGTGCTGCTCGCGGTTTTGCTGGTCGCCGGTGTGCTGCTGGGGCTGCTGGGCTCGGCCGTGCTCGGGCGGCCCGACCTGGTGGTGCCCGGCGTGCTCGCGGCGACGGCGCTGGTGCTGGCCGCCGGGTCGGCCGCGGTGCTCGTCCAGGCCGCCGAGCCGGGGGCCGACCTGATGCGCCGGGCGGTGGTCGCGGTGGCCGTGCTCGCCGGCGGGCTGGCCGTCTTCCGGCCCGCGCTGCCGTCCGTGCCGCTCCTGCCGGTGCCGGCCGCCGCCGTGCTGCTGCTCGCCGCCGTGCTGGGCCGGCGGGCCTGGCAGCGGCTGGCGACGTTCCCGGCCCGCGCGCTCGTCGAGACCTCCGTCCGGGTGGGCGCGGTCGTGTCGGCCTCGGTGAGCCTGGAGCCCGCGCTGCTCACCGGCATCGCCGAGCTGCGCTACTGGCGGCGCCGGCGGCTGCGCTCGCGGCCCTGGCCGGCCGCCGGGCCGTTGCTGATGACGCGGGCGGACCTGCGGATGGCCGCCCGGCGTCCCGGCCGGCTCGTCGTGCTCGCCGCGCTGGCCGCGCTGCCCGCGCTCATCCGGCAGGCGGGCGGGAGTCCCGGCCTGGCGGTGCTCGTCCTGGTGGCGGGGGGCCTGGCCGCGGCCGTCACCGGCGCGGCCGGGGCGCGCTGGGACGCCCAGCATCCGGAGTTGCCCCGGCTGTTCGCGGGCCCGCGGCTGGGCGCGCACGCGATCGTCCCCGGAGTGCTGGCGGCCCTGTGGGCGGGCGGCGCGTTCGCGTTCCTGCACGCGGCGGGCTTCGTCCCGCTCTGGAGCGTGCTGTACGGCGTGGCCGCCGCTCCCGCGCTCGCCGCCGCGGGGCTCCGGATGGCCAGGCGGGGCCCGATCAACCATGCGATGCCCGTCATCGACCTGGGGTTCGGCGGCGTGCCCACCGGGCCGATCTTCTGGGCGGCGGCCGGGGTCGATCTCGCCTTCGCGGGCGTCGTGCCGCTGCTGTTCCTGCCGCCGGGGCCGGTCGCGCTCGGCCTGCAGGCGGCGCTCGGCGTCCTGCTGTTGGCCGGCTACCTGCTGGTCGCCTCGCGCGGGCGGCGCGCCTGGTGACGGCGCGGCGGTCCGGGAAGGCCGGGGCCGGCCTTCCCGGGTGCGGTCACCGGAACGACAGGGAGTCGATGGTGATCGTGCCGCTGCCGCCGTACCAGAAGCCCATCGCGAGCCGGCCGGGAGACACCCGGTCGATCCCGTTGGCGGCGAGCGGGATCCTAATGTCCTGGTAGGAAGTGGTGATGGCCGGGTGGCCGCCGCCGTCGAAGGTGGAATCGCCGAAGACCTTGCTCACGCTGCCGAGGCCGAGGCTGAAGTGCGCCTGCTCGCCGCCCGCCGCGCCACCCGACACCCGTCCGACGCGATGGCGCGCAACGCCGTGGTCAACACGCTGCACCGGCTGTGGCACGCGCCGCTGGCCGAGGTCGATCCGGACGTGGTGTACTTCCGCAGCCGGCTCAACCCGCTCAGCGACGAGCAGCTCGGCTGGCTGCGCGACCTGGCCGTGGTGTGCGGCTTCTCCTGACTTCGCACTACTCTTTGTCAAGAGCGCAGCATTATTCGGCGGGATCGAGGGGGCGACGGTGACCGAGCAGGTCACGACCGGCACGGACGTGACCCGGATGCGCGAGCTCAACGCGCTCAGCATCGTCCGGGCGCTGCGGGGCGGCCCGCCGTCCACCGTCACCGAGGTGGCCGCGCGCACCGGCCTGTCCCGGCCCGGCACCGACGTCATCGTGCAGGGCCTGGTCGCCGACGGCTGGCTCACCGTCGTGGAGCCCGACGGCAGCAGCGTCGTCGGGCGCCCCGCCCGCCGCTACCGCTTCAACGCGGGCGCCGGGCACGTGGTCGGCGTCGACGTGGGCGTGCACAAGGTGCTGGCCATGCTCGCCGACCTCGACGGCACCGTGGTGCGCACCGCGCGGCTGCCGGTCGATCCCGGCGCCGACCCGGCGGCCCGGCTCACCGTGGTGGACGCGGCAGTCGACGAGTGCCTGGCCGGGGCCGGGCTGCGTCCCGACGACGTCTGGGCGATCACCGTCGGGGTGACCGGACCGGTCGACGCCGGCGGGCGCACCACGCTGTTCACGCCGCTGCCCGGATGGGCGAGCGTGAGCCCGGCCGGGCACCTGGCCGCCCGTTTCTCCTGCCCGATCCAGGTGGAGAACGACTGCAAGCTGGCCGCGCTCGCCGAACGCTGGCAGGGGGCGGCCCGCGACGCCGACGACATCGTCTACGTGCTGGCCGGCATGCGCTGCGGGGCCGGGCTGATCATCGACGGCGCGCTGCGCCGCGGCCACGGCGGGGCCGCCGGGGAGATCGGCGCGCTGCGTGCCGTCCGCTGGCTCACCGCGCCCTCCCACCTGGAGAACTGCGCCGGCCTGCCCGCCGGCATCGACACCGACGACGCGGCGGCCTGGGTGTTCAACGCCGCCCGCGCCGGCGACAAGGCGGCCAGGACCGCCGTCCGCCGCTACACCCGTGACCTCGCCGTCGGCACCGCCGCCCTGGTGCTCACCCTCGATCCGCAGGTCGTCGTGCTCGGCGGCGGCTTCTCCCGCTCCGCCGACCTCATCCTCGACCAGCTCGCCCGCGAGCTCGGCCGCACCTGCCTGCGCGTGCCCGAGATCCGCGCCTCCACCCTCGGCGACGAGAGCGTCGCCCTGGGGGCGTTGCGCCTGGCGCTCGACGAGGTGGACGCCCGCCTGTTCGGCGTCAGCCTGCCCGCGCCGCTCGCCCCGCGCGCCTGACCGCCGGGCCTCACTCCGGCCAGGGGCTGTCGAGGATCACCCGGACGAAGTCCGTCCGCTCGAACCCGGCCATGTAGTGCTGGAGCACGTCGGCGTTCACGTTGCCGAAGGTGGTGCCGGGACGGTGCACGTTGCCCTCGGTGAACGCCCGCAGGATGCGCTTCTTGAAGTCCGGCCGCGGATGCGCGGCGATCACCTCGGCGCGCTGCTCCGCTGTCAGGTCGCCGTGGCCGATGCCCAGCACGTCGGTCTCGACGCCCGCCGTCACCAGGGCCACCACGGGGTCGAGGAACTCCGGGACGCCCGGCGTGGTGTGCAGCGCGATGCCGAGCCAGACCCGGTCGGCGTCCGCGTCGGCGACGCCGTGCCCGCGCAGGAAGTCGCGGGCCGCGTTGGCGCCGTCCACCTCGAAGCGCAGCTCGGAGTCGCGGTAGCCCTCGGTCAGGCCGAGGTCGTGGAACATCGCGCCCGCGTACAGGAGCTCCGGGTCGGCGGTCAGCCCGCGGGCCCGGCCCTGGAGCGCGCCGAAGAGGAACACCCGGCGTGAGTGGTCGTAGAGCAGGTCGTCCTCGGTGTCGCGGATGAACTCCGTCACCTCGCGGACGAGCGCCGTGTCGGGAATGGTGATGCCTGCGATGGTCTCCGTCATGGTTCCAGCGTCCTGCGGGGGTGGCCACGGCCGCGCCGTCCTCCAGGTCAGGGATCCCCCATTTTCGGATATGTGATGACGACCTGGACAGGCGGGCCGGCCCCGTCCTCGGTGCGGGGACGGGCTCCGGCGGGGAGCGGCGTCCGGCCTTGCGCGTCGGGGTCGGCCGGGAGCAGGTCGAGGATCAGCCGCAGGTCGGCGACGGCCCGGCGGCCGGTGTCGGCGACGGCGGCCAGGGCCGCGTCGAGGCGGTCGGGCGCGGCGGTCAGGTGGCGGGCCGCCTCGGCCTGCACGACCATCGCCGTCACCTGGTGGGTCACGGCGTCGTGCAGTTCGCGGACGACGCGGGCGCGCACGACTGCGGAGGTGACGCCCCGCACTCGCATGACGGCTCCCCTCGGGATCGCGCGGCCGGAGCGCCGCGGCTACACCGAGAACGTTAGGGACCCGGCGGCGGGAAGTCGTCACCACGCGGTGGACATTCGCGGGTAGCTCGCACGGGGGACAACGACGCCGCGTGCGGGTGCGCGATACCCGGCCCGCGCGCTCGCACGGGGGACGACCGGTTGCCGGGCTCCTAGCCCGCGCGGTGGCGGTGGACGCCGTAGAGGCCGCCCGCCAGGGAGATGCCCATGATGGCGAGCAGGCGGATGGCGTCGGAGGCGCCGGTCACGCTGAGCTCGCCCGCGGGGTGGATGAGGAAGCCGGTGGCCAGCGTCCAGGCCAGCACGCCGGTGACCGCCGCGGCCCGCAGGTCGGCCGCGACCACGGCGTACAGGCACCCGGTCAGCCCCATGACGGCGAAGCGCACCTCGACCGCGTCCTCCGGGACCACCAGGGCGGTGACCGCGCACGCGGCCACGACCACGAAGAACCCGATGCCGATCAGGATGCCGGTGGGGCGCGGGCTGTAAGACTTGGGGCTGCGGAGAAACATTTGACCCCATTCAAGAGTGAAAAGGCGGTGCGGGCAAGAAACCCTTCAGCGACGGTACTGCATCCGGCTTCCGGTGCCCCGTCCGCGCCGTCCTGGACCTCGTGAACGTGCTCAGTCCGCGTGCCGGAAGGCGGGCCAGGCGGTCGCCCACGAGGTCCGTGGCCCCGAGCAGACCGTGACGGGCAGGCCCTGCTCCTCGTTCGGGACCCCGGTTCCGTGGTCGATGACGCCGGCGGACTCGCAGCGCGCGAAACGCTCCCGCAACCGCTCCGGCGGCAGCCCCACGGCGACGACCGTCGTGGCCGTCTCCGGCGGCGGGCCCTGGAACCACAGCTCGTTGTGCCCGCTGTGGACGGGCACGGCCGGCGCGAACCGGTCCAGCGCGCCGGCCTCGCCGTAGTTCGCGGTGAGCACGACCGTCCCCGGGGGCTGCGCCCGGTGGACCGCGGCCACCTGCGCGGCGAAGCGCGGCCAGCCCACCGACTCCCTGGCCACCTCGTTCGGCGAGAAGCCGAGCACCGGCAGCGGGAGCAGCGGCAGCGCCATGGCGACCCCGGCGGCGGAGCCGCCGAGCAGCCCGAGCCACACCGTCCGGCGCCGGTCGGCCCGGCCGCGCATCCGCGCGGCGGCGGGCACGCAACCGGCCGCGAAGGCGCAGATCAGGCTGCCCGCGACGTAGTCCGCCCGGCCGCCCGACACCCAGCCGAGCAGGATCGTCACCAGGATCGCGATCGCCACGGGCCGGGTCTCCGGTCGCTCGCGCAGCCACGACCAGCCGGTCACGGCGATCGCGAACGCGCCCACGCTGAGCAGCGCCACCAGCATCGGCACGAACATGATCCGGTTCCCGCCCTCACTGAGCCCGGCGGCCATGGTGAGCTGGGGCCAGCCGTGCAGAGCCTGGTAGAGCAGGTTCGGGGCGGCGACGACGACGGCCACGAGCGCCCCCGCCCAGAGCCACCCGTCGCCGAGCACGGCCCGCGGCCCCCTGACCGCCAGCCCGGCGGCCACCCCGGCCAGCAGCAGCACGACGAGGTGCTTGTTGTACGTGGCGGCCCCCGCGACGGCCCCGGCCACCGGCCACCACCGGCCGTCCCCGCGCAGCAGGGCACGCAGCACGCACAGCAGGCAGGCCGCCCAGAACACGAAGTCGGCCGACATGGTCAGCAGGGTGTGCCCGGCGATCAGGGGGAACGTCCCGGTGGCGAGGCCGGCGGCGGCGAGCGTCTGCGCGTCCGCGCGCCCGCCGAGCTCCCGCGTGATCGCGACGCCGAGCAGGATCAGCAGCCCCGTGCACAGGGCGGGGACGACCCGCAGGCCGGAGACGGTGTCCCCGAACAGGTCCGTGGACAGCCTGGCCAGCAGCGGGGTCAGCGGGGGCTGGTCGAAGTACCCCCAGGCGGGTGCGCGGCCGAGCATGCGGAAGTAGAGCTCGTCGCGGTGGTAGCCGTACCACGGGCTGAGGACCAGCAGGGTGAGCACGACGGCGCCCGCGACGGGGGCGACGGTCCGCCAGGCGAACGCCGGGAGCGGGGTGGCGGCAAAGGAACGGGGGGTGCGGAGAAGCATGCCTCCACGGTCGCCGACGTCGCGCCGCGGGTCGTCTGACCGGAGGCGGAACCTGCGGTCAGCCCCCGGGCATACCCGGCGGCATCCCCGGGATGCCCCGCACCGTGGCCGGGGTCAGCCGCCGAGGTGCACCGCACCATGGCCGGGGGTCAGCCGCCGGGGTGCGCCACACCATGGCCGGAAGCCAAGACGACCACGGGGTCAGCTCCCGGAGTGCGCCACACCATGGCCGAAGGCCAAGACGACCACGGGGTCAGCTCCCGGAGTGCACCACACCATGGCCGAAGGCCAAGACGACCGCGGGGTCAGCCGCCGGGGTGGACCACGCCGTGGTCGAAGGCGAAGACGACCGCCGCGGCCCGGTCGCGTACGGCCAGCTTGGTGAAGATCCGGCCGACGTGGGTCTTGACCGTGCCCTCGCCGACCACGAGGGCGCGGGCGATCTCGGCGTTGGTGAGCCCGCGGCCGATGAGCTTGAGCACGTCGAGCTCGCGCGCCGTGAGGTCGCCGAGCCGACGGACCGCGTCGGGGTCGGTCGCCGGGTCGGCGCGGTAGCGCCGCAGCACCCGTCCGCAGACGGCGGGGTCCAGCCAGCCGTCTCCCGCCGCCACCGCCCGGACGGCCCGCTGGATGTCCTCGGCGGGGGCGTCCTTGAGGCAGAAGCCCGACGCGCCGGCCCGCAGCGCCGCCGCGAGCACGCTGTCCTCGCCGAACGTGGTCAGCACCAGGACGCGCGCCGCCGGGTCCGCGGCCAGCAGCGCGCGGGTGGCCGCGACGCCGTCCATGCGCGGCATGCGGACGTCCATGACCACGGCGTCCGGCCGCAGGCGGGCGACCTCCGCGAGCGCGGCCTGCCCGTCGGCCGCCTCGCCGACCACGTCGAACCCGTACGGGCGGCGCAGGATCGTGCGCAGCCCCGCCCTGGCCAGTTCCTGGTCGTCCACGAGCACCACCGAGATCACGCCGGCAGCTCCGCCCGCACGACCCACCGGTCGCCCTCGGGGCCGGCGGTGACGGTGCCGCCGACCAGGCGCACCCGGCCGGCCATCGCGCGAAGTCCCATGCCGCCATTGTGCCGGGGCGGCCGGCCGGGCAGGGGGTTCGCGACCGTGGCCCGTACGTCGCCGTTGTCGGAGATGTGCAGCCGGACCTCGACCGGGCTGCGCGGGGCGTGGCGGCTGGCGTTCGCCAGCGCCTCCCGCACCAGCCGGTAGAGCACCATCCCGGTCGCCGGGCCGACCGCCGTCAGCTCGCCCTCGACGCCCGGATCGAGTGCGAGGCCGGCCGTCCGGTACTCCTCGAACAGCTCGGCGAGCCCGGACGCGGTCGGCTGCGGGGCGGCCACGGCCGGGTCGGCGTCCTGGTCGGCGAGCACGCCGACGACCTTGCGCAGCTCCGCCATGCTCTGCCGGGCCAGCCGCTCGGCCTCGGCGATGCCCGCCGCCGCCTCCCGGGGTTCGTGCTCGATCGCCAGCCGCGCGCCGCCCAGGTGCAGCACGGTCACCGCGAGCGTGTGCGCGACGATGTCGTGCAGGTCGGCGGCGAGCCGCTGCCGCTCGGCCAGGGCGTCGGCGGCGGTCGCGGCGCTCTCCGCGCGGTGCAGCCGCTCCCCCACCTCGATGCGGTAGCGCGCGGCCCAGCCGCCCCAGAACACCAGCGTCGCGGCGGCCAGCCAGTTCGGCCAGCCGGGGTCCGGCGAGGTGAACGCCGCCACGACCACCACCGCGAGCGAGGCCAGCCACATGACGACGCCCGGCCAGAGGCGCAGCGCCAGCGCGACGAACCCGAGGTAGAGCACGAGGATGAACCAGCCGACGCTGTTGACCGCGAGCCCCGTGAGGGCCGCGACGGCCGCGGGGGCCAGGAGCCCGGCCGCCTCGGCGGGGCGGCCCGGCGCCGTACGCACGATGACGAGGCACAGGGCGACGAAGGCGATCCCGCCCGCGAACGGCCAGCCGAACCCGCAGCCGCGCGTGATCGTCTGCGCCCATGACAGGCCGACCAGCAGCACCAGCAGCCCGAGGCCGGCCGGCAGCAGCCGGCGGGAGATCACCACCACGCGCTCATCGTAGGAACGGGCCGCCGCCGCGCGCATCCACCCACGGTCATACCCGGCGTCCGCCCGTGGCCGGACCGGCGCTCAGGGGGACCGTCCTCGAAAACGACTTCGAACGATCGCGTAATCTGTCGAGGTTCCTTTCGACCCCCAGGGAGAACGTTGTGGACGACGTCAGGAGCCGGCACCGGCTGCTCGCGGTGCTCGCGCGACGCGCCGCCGAGGCGAGCCGGCCCGGCGAGCGGACCGACGGCCACCGGGTGGCGCTGGCCATCGAGGGCGGCGGCATGCGAGGCACGGTGTCGGCGGGCATGGCGCTGGCGATCCAGCAACTCGGCCTGCTGCCGCTGTTCGACGCCGTCTACGGCGCGTCGGCGGGGGCGATCTCGGGGGCCTGGCTGCTGAGCAGCCGCCCGGAGGGGCTGCGCGGCTGGACCGACCCGGTGTTCGCCAAGGCGCTGATCCGCCGCGGCAACGTGCTGCGCGCCCGTCCCGTCGTGGACGTGCACCGCCTGGTCGAGACCGTCTACGTGCGGGACTTCCCGCTCGACTTCGCCTCCGTGCTGGCCTCCCCGATCGAGTTCCACCCGCTGGCCACCGACGTCCTGACGGGCGAGGCGGTGGACCTGCGCCCGGCGCTGACCGACGAGCGCGCGCTGCGGCTCGCCCTGCGCGCGAGCGCCGCCCTGCCGATGCTGGCCGGGCCGCCCGTGGCCATCGGCGACCGGCTCCTGTACGACGCGGGCGTGGCCGAGTCGATCCCCTTCCGGCAGGCCCTGCGCGACGGGGCCGGCCACGTGCTCGTCCTGCGCTCCCGCCGCCTGGTGGACGGGGCGGCGGCCCGGACCGAGCCGTCCTGGGGTGCGCGCGTCGTCACCGGCATCGGCCTGCGCCGCCACACCCCGGCGCTGCGCGCGGCGTTCCTGTCGCGGGCCGCGCGGCTGGCCGACGACGACCGGCTGCTCGCCGAGCACGACCTCGACGGCCCGTCGCTGGGCGGCGGCCCCGCGGTCCTGTCCGTCCGGCCGCCGGACAGCTCGCCGGGGGTGGGGCGTCTGGAGAGCGACCCGGCGCTGCTGCACGCGGCTTTCGAGACCGGGCACGCCGCCGCGTCCGCCGTGCTGAAGGCGGCCACGCCGCGCTGAGGGAAGCCGGCCGCGAGCGCCGGTCACATTCGCGCCCGCTGTCTTGTCCCCCTGCCGACCGCCTCCGATCCCCGGAGGCGCGAGGTGGAGAGGAACGATCATCGTGGCACACGTTGTGATCATCGGTGGGGGCTTCGCGGGCGTGTGGAGCGCGGCCGGGGCGGCGCTCGCGCGCGGGCCGGCCGACCTGCGCATCACGCTCATCGCGCCGGACGACCACCTGGTGCTGCGGCCCCGCCTGTACGAGCCGGAGCCGGCCCTGGCCCAGGTGGAGCTGGCCAGGATCCTCGGCCCGATCGGCGTCGAGCACCTGCGGGCCCGGGTGAGCACGATCGACCCCGTCCGCCGCGTGGTGGTGGCCGACGGCCGGGAGGTCGCCTACGACCGTCTGGTGCTCGCGGCGGGCAGCCGGCTCGTCCGGCCCGAGAGCCTGCCGGGCGCCGAACGGCTCTTCGACATCGACACCATGGACGGGGCCCGGCGGCTCGCCGACCACCTGCGCGACCGTGAGGACTACTCGGCCGTGGTGGTCGGGGCCGGGTTCGTCGGCCTGGAGGCGGCGACCGAGCTGGCCGCCCGGGGCCGGGTGCTGCTGGTCGACCGCTCCGCGGTGGTCGCGAACCCGCTCGGCCCCGGCCCGCGCGAGGCGATCGAGGAGGCGCTGGACCGGCTGGGCGTCGAGCGCCGCCTCTCGACGACGGTGACGGAGGTCGGCGACGGGTACGCCGTCCTGTCCGACGGCGCCAAGGTCGAGGCGGACGTCGTGGTCTGGTCGGTGGGGATGACGGCCAGCGAGCTGACCCGGCAGCTCTCCGGAGAGCTCGACCGTCTCGGCCGGGTGCCGGTGGACCGGCGGCTGCGCGCCCTGCCCGAGGTGTTCGCCGCCGGGGACACCGCCGCGGCGGCGTTCGACGACGAGCACCTGGTCATGCAGGCGTGCCAGCACGCCACCCCGCTCGGCAAGGTCGCCGGGTACAACGCGGCGGCCGACCTGCTCGGCCTGCCGCTGCGGGACTTCACCCCCGGCCCGTACGTCACCTGCCTGGACCTGGGCGAGGCCGGCGCGATCTTCACCCGGGGCTGGGACCGCACGGTGCTGGCCACGGGGACGGCGGCCAAGGAGGTCAAGAGGCTGATCAACCAGCACATCCACCCGCCGGTGGACGACGCCGCGACGATCCTGGCCGCCGCCGACCGCGTCTTCATCGACCTGCCCTTCTTCCCCCGCACCGAGACCGCCGGCTGACGCCCGGGGTGAGCGCGGCGGCTCCCCCTGGCCGCCGCGGTCACGACCCCACGTTCTTGAGCGCCTCCGCGGCTACCTCCTCCGCCCCCTTCAGCAGCACGTCCTCGGCGACGGGCCGGCTGTCCGCGTCCGAGTTGATCTCGCGGCCCTTGTTGTCGCTGCCGTGGAAGCGCACGTCGATGGTGGTGTTGCCGCGGACGACGAACACCCAGGCGGTGGCCCGGTTGCGGACCGTGTGCCGGTTGTAGATCGCGTACGCCCCGTCACCGAGGTCGGCGAGCTGCTTGATCTCCCCGTACTTCGTGTTGTACGGGTCGCCCTTGGACTGGCCCGACTCGTCGCGCATCGAGTCCCACATGAAGTCGGCGTCGTCCAGGGCCGACTCGTGGTCGGGGAAGACGTTGACCTTGAGGCTGATCGAGCGCGACTCGTTGTAGCCGTTCTTCATGTTGTAGCCCTTCTGGTCCCACACGCAGTCCTTCCGCTTCGCGCCGTAACCGTCCTTGGCGACGCCCGGCGCCGACTTGCTCAGGGGCGCCAGCCGCGTGGTCAGGCTCTCGGGGAGCAGGTCGCACACCTCGGGGACGTCCTGGAGCGGGGGGAAGGTGGAGGTGACGGTCGAGGAGGGCGACGCCTGCCCCGTGGCCGGCGCGGAGTCGGTGGGCGCGGAGT
>NZ_SSXE01000009.1 GCF_021699195.1 Nonomuraea sp. MG754425
TACGAACGTCGACACACGCTCAAGAACGCCCAAGACCTCGACTATGCTGCCGCGTAGTCGCAAGCCCTGATGTGTCTATCGAACCGGGGCAACTCCAGCCGGATGATCTCGTCGGATGGTCGGCCGGATGCATCGCCAACCAGGACGCGGGTCAGGGTGGCGAGTGTGTCGGTCATACCCTCGCGGGATTTGGCCGCCGCGTGGGGCCACCAGGCATCGCCGCGCGAGTGTCAGGACCGTTGGTGGTTGAGCTGGAAGCCGGAGAATCCCGTCGCCATCGCCCCAGGACGAGCCAAGCAGACCAAGGGCCTGGGGCGAAGGTCGTTCCTCCAGTTGGGGGCCCCACCTTCACCCCAGGCCCTTCGCCCGCTTCCCTGACGGATGGGACGACGGCGACGGGATGCTCAGGCAGGCCAGTTACTGGCAGCGCCAGGCGTCTTTCGCACGCACGTACGATCCCCTAATGTGTCGCGAGCATAGAAGCCAAACGATCAAGGCCGGAGGGTCCAAATGGGGGTCTTCTACGACTACTACCGGGCGGCGAACAGGCAGGCCGCCGCGGAGAAGCCTGATAGTCCCCGTGCTGTCGAGAAGCCCATGCCGGGCGTACCGACGTTCGACGCGGTGGACGCCAAGTGGATCGACCCCGGCGTGATACTTGGGCAGCTCATAGCCCTCGTCAGGGACGTTCCGTTCAGCTTGGATTTGGTGCAGACGATCACCATCTATCCGCCGCCCGAGGGCGCTCCGGCGACGATGGAGGAGTGGGAGGCTCTGCCGGAGGACTCTCCCTACAAGGAAGGGCCGGGAATCGAAGAGCTCTCTGCAGACGTGCGCGACACGCTCGCCGGCATCCCGGACACCAGGCTGGATGAACTCGTTGAGCACTGGGAGCAGATCGAGGAGTTCGCCGACGTACCACCGGCCGATGGATACCTTCTGGAGGTCCTTACAGGCCTGCGAGGCCTTGCTCAACGGGCACAGGAAGGGGATCAGATGATCTATTGCTGGGTCTGTGTATAGGGTCTCTCCCAGTGCCAGGTTCGAGCCCTCGGCGTCTTGTCTCAACGGCTGCCGTGCAATATGCGTGCAATGATCATGAGCTCGGTGGCAACGAGACGTGGCTGCGGTGCAGGTAGAAGACCGTCTGAGCTTCGTGACGGTCACGAGCTGTAAAACCGTCGGCGCTTCGCAGGCGTGCCCGTTGCGTGCCCTTCAGGGCGGACAACGAGGGGGAGTCGCGGGAAAGTCGCGGACAAGATGACTCCCGTATTGACCTGCACCGCAGCAGGTCCCGAGACCGTGTGCCGAAATCTTCCAAACTAGCTACGACGGTCGTCGATGGCCGGTTGACCAGAGCCCACTTTCTTTCAGAAGTTGCTTCGCCGCGTGCTGACTAGCTTGGGAACCTCGCTGGCCAAGGGCGATCTCTCGAAGCAGGCCGGCGAAAAGCACCACCTCATCCGCCGCCATCCATGCCAGAGTCCTAGAGAGCCAGTACTCCGACTGCCCCATCAGGCCACAGTGAACGACTGCCCGCAGAGCCTCGGCGAGGTCCGGATCATCAGGGCCAAGCTGCCACCGGGCCTCACTTTCTACTTCATCTCGCGACTTCTCCAACAGCGGCAAGTGAATCGCCCCGGGTTCGGTGGAGACTTGATCTCTTGAGAGGATCGAGTCCATGCCAGGCAAGTCTCCCTACCCCGATGAGTTGCGCAGGAGAGCGGTGCGGATGGTCGCCGAGGTGCGGCCGAACTACCCGACCGAGTGGGCCACGATCAACGCGGTCGCGGCCAAGCTCGGTATCGGCACCGCGGAGACGCTGACGTGCCGAACCCGACGGTGGGAGCCTTCCAGGTCACTCCCTCCCAGGTGGTGGACGGCGTCACCGTTGCCATCAGCCTCACCCCGGCCCTGCGCGCGACCGTAACCGACCCGGCCGCCCAACCGCTGCGGGCCGAGTTCGAGGTTGAGCACGACCCCGCCGTCACCGGCCAGGGTGAGGGTCAGATCTGGGCGGGCGGTCTCGACGGTGTCGCCTCCGGCACCCAGGCCACGGCCACGGTCCCCGCCGGGAAGCTGAACGACGGCTGGAAGATCCGCTGGCGGGCCCGCGCCGTCGCCGCCGATCAGTCGTCGGAGTGGTCAATCTGGCAACCGGTCACGGTCAAGGTCCCCCAGCCCGGTTCAGGGCCGTTCGCGCGAACGGCCGCCGCTGTCATCCGCACGGACCAGGACTTCACCGTCGGCGCCTGGTTGAAGTTCAGCGACAAGGATGGCTCCTACACCGTGATGGAGCAGAAGGGCACCCATCAGGCGCCCTTCCGGCTGGGTAACGACCCCGACCATGGTCTGGTGTTCACCTTCAGCAGCGCCGACGCGGCCGATGCTACGACCGAGGGAGTTCTGTCCGATGTGGATGCCCCCGTCAACGAGTGGTTTCACCTCGCGGGCGTGTACACGCAGAATCCGAGCACCGCGACGCTCTACCTGAACGGGTTGGAGATCGGCACCTCCGCGCTCGGTTTCGCCGCCTGGAACGCGGCCGCGCCGCTGACTCTCGGCACCGCGATGACGGGCAGCCTGGACGAGGTCTGGGTGTACGACGTCGCCCTCGTCTCGGACGAGGTGTTCGACCTCATGGATGGCAGCCCGACCGCGGACGGCGCGGCGGGGACACCCCTTGCCAAGAGCGCCGCCCCGGTCACACCCCGGTACGACCGGCTCTCGCCGGAAGACTGCTGGAAGAACCACGGATACAAGAAACGCACCTACGGCTACATGAAGAACCGCTATAGCGGTTGCATGATTCACGAAGTGCCCGTGTTCACTGGCAGCGTCGAGGTAGGGGTGGACGGCTACTACGGCAACATCACTCCGGACATCGATGTCGAAGGAAATCCGGAGTGGCTCGGCCGGATGATGCTGGTGGCGAGGAGCTGGAACGGCCCGCAAGAGATCGACGCTGGCGCCACCGCCCGTGACATATGGTTCGATCTCTATGTCGGCCACAGAAAGAATGTCTTCTGGGAGGACGCCTCGTCCACGGACCTGACCCTCGGGCTCCGGCCCGCCTACGGACAGTCGGCCTGCAAAGACGTCACGATATTCAACGGCGGCTCGCAGAAGAACCACCTGACGATGGATGTCGAGGACTGGAGGGAGAAGGCAGACGAGACCGACGACGGCGAATGGACGCCCCTGGCGACGTTCCGTTTTCGCGCGGCCTCCGCCGACGCACCGGCCTACATAAAAGACCGGACCGGCACGTCGGTCTCGAACGGCGACAAGATCTCCAACTGTGTATTCAAGCCCTACATCAAAATCGAGAACACCGGGTCGCACGCGGTCATCTTCGAATACGGCACCATCGAGGAGAAGGCCCAGATCACCTGTGATTCCTCACACTCCGTTGGTGCCTGGAACGGGTGCACCCTGCCGGTTCTCCCATCCATCGAATGGAAGCTCGACGGCACCTATGACGCCGCGTACAAGCACTACTACAAGGCCTGCTACGACAGGACAGACACCTATCCAAAGGACACGACCAAAACCATCCCCGGCTGCGCCGTCAATCGTACGAACCGGCCGCCGAAAGAGCAGTACCTGTGGAGGGTCAGCGATCCTGCGGCGAAGAACACCAATGCACGCGCCCGGGCCCGGTGCCACAGCCTGTGGTTAAACTTCAGTACCAACGGCCAGGAATGCGATGAGTATCCGTTCGCCTCGGCCGGCAACCGGACCAAGGACACGGACAATGATCGGAACTTCTCCGTTTGCGCCATGACCGGCGGTACCAAGGGGCCGAACTACGTCGCGGGTATGGCTTTGCGGCGTTTCCAGAAGAAGGACAGGCTCCTGTACGGCCAGGACTTCTTCAACCGGTTCTCCACGGAGCTGCAAACCCTGCCAGCCATGGACAGCATCTGCTGGAAGCCGGCCAACACCGGCTCGATGTACTGGGCAGATAAACAGAAGGATTAGCGGCTGACGCACCCAGCCGCCGTGGACGCGACAATGCCGTCCGCGGCGGCCGGGCGCCCATTCACGCCTCGGATTCAAGGAGTATCGATGAGCCTGGACAGCTTGTCAGCGCATTACGGCCACCTCCTGCAGGGCGACGGGAGCTGGCTGGCCGAAGGACTGGCGTGGACCGTCGTCGTGCCGGATGAGGGGGCGCTCTCATCAGAGGAGATCGCGGCGCGCCTGCTCGGCGGGGATGAACGGCCGTCCCTGACGATCTGCGACATCGAGGAGGCGAGCGAAGGCGACGTCGCCATTGTCGAGCAGGCAGGCAGGGCTGCCATGATCGTCGACTTCTCCGGTGCCGGCCGCACATGGGACGAGGACATCCTCAGCCGGCTCAGCGCCGGTGCTCAGGTCTGGCACGTGTCGTGGGAGGTCACGCGAAACTCCCGGCTGATCCACGCCGCACACGGACATGTCGTCACCCGGATCCCGCATCTGGAACCCGTCGGCGCTCCGGGGGCTGACGTCTCCTTCGCCGGGACGGAGCTCACAGCGCTGGCGCGGACGCTCGAGCATCCCTGGCCGGCCACGCAGGCCATGGCGATGGCCATCGTGGAGGCGCGCACGGGCGCGCACCTGGACAGCGCCTGGCTCGGGTCCTTCCACCCGGTGGTTCCCGTGGGCGGGTGAGCGGCGCCCTTCCAGGGCTGATGCGTTCTTGGCTAGTGGGACGCGCGCGGCGCGTTGAGGCCGAGCGGTTGAGGCGGGACCCCGGGGTACACGCGGCGAGCAGGACCTGGAAGGCTGGGCGGCGCGAGCGGAGGCCAGCCCGGCACGGGAACTACGCGACTTCGTCGCCGGCCTTCGCCGGGACTGGCCAGTCCGGATAGTACGAGCCCGACCGGAGTTTCGGGATCGCGAGCTCGATGGTGCCGGCCCGTGTGTCCCACTCGCGCTGCCGGTAGCCGTTACGCGAGTTGGTCCGCTCATCGCTGCGCTCGCCATAGCCGGCCCCGCACAGGCTGTCAGCCTCGGCCGACATCAACGTCTCGGCCATGGTCTTCACCATGGATCGCAACATGTCAGGGTCACCACCCTCGATCTGCTGCGTCGGCCACCGGGCAGGCGTCACACTGTTGTCCGCGGTCATCGCCGTTCTCCTTCTTGGAATCGTTGCTACGAAGGATCACGCGATGACCGTTCTCATTTCACGGCACCACACCTGGTGACCAGGTCAAACCCTTACACCACTCCCGCGGACGCAACCAGATCGCTGCCCGTACTCTGTCCCCCAGGAACGATCACGCAGTGAAAGCGGGGTCATCAGTGCTGCATACCTGGGTCAGCACCGCCGGAGGGCCACTAATCGCCATCCCCCAGTCCGGGCTGAACAGGTGGGCGGGTGTGGACGACAACGATGGTCCCGTCGAGACCTCGGGAGACTACGGCCGCGCCTGCGCTGTTGAGGGCTACATCGGTGCCGTCACCGTTGGGGCGCGGCAAGCCCTTGTTTTCGGCGACGAACCTGCCATGACGACCTATCTGCCGGCCGAACGTCTCTTCCTGCGCTGGGTCGCCGCATACTCCGAAGCCGAGCTGGTCGCGGCAGCCAAGCGAGCCCTGGCAGCAGAGCCGGATTGGGATGATGACGAAGACCTGAACTGGGAGGTGCGGGAGGCAGTCGCGCTCTTCGACTCGGCCATTCCTGGTGCTGAGCTGGAGCCTGACGATCGACTCATTATTGATCTGGAGCCTGGCCAGTACAGGGTTCGAGCCACCTACATGAAGGACGAGGACAACTGGATGATCCTCGTCCAGCTCCAGCCGGAAACTTGAGCCCCGGGCGTACTCCGCGCTTGTGCCGCTCTTCTCATTGATCATGTGGTCGAGTGTCGTAGGAGCCTCAGTATGGCATTGCCCGAGCGTGCTGCCCAGAAAGGGCTGCCCATCGCTCAACATCACGTACCTGGCCACCTGGTGGCCATGCGGAATGTTCGCTCACCTGCACATCCTTCCAGCCGCCATCGTTCGCATCGGGCACGGGCAGTTTTGCTCCGCCGCGGTCAATGAGAACGAGGGCCGTCGCTATGAAGCCCTCCATGAGTGAGTGCAGGATGGGATGGTTCGAACGCTCGTAGCGCTCGATTAGTGGCACTCACGAAGGCCGTGAAGGCGGCCAGGTCAACCTCATATTCGTCGCTCACCATAGGGTCGAGCCCCGTCGGCAATCCTGTCTGGGGGCAAGCGCTTCTGCTGATCGCATGAACAGGTCAGCGACTCCGTTCGAGGGTTCCAGAGGACTCGATCGCCAACCTGGAAGTACTGGCTCATGTTCTCCTCGCGTTCCACCGCGCCCGCCGCTCAGACTGCGACGTTGGGCCCGAAGGTTGCCGTTTCCTAGGCATCCCCGGGTATCGTCGCGGGTCCATCGTAGTAACTCGGATGAGCTATTAGGACGGACTCGAACTGTCTCCCTCGGGGTCGCCCTCTGCTTCGGGCTTAATAGAGCGCCAAAAGGCTAAGAGAAGCTTGGGCAAGGTGCAACTGTGTCCGTTCTCTTCCTCGATCACCGTTGCATGCTGCCGAAGCTGCGCCACCAACTCTTCCGCGGGTGTGGCGAAAACATCCAACTCCGCCCAGAGAACGCGGTCCCACTCATCCGCGCCGGCTACTGGGGTGTAGATCTCAATGGCTTCTACTACCTGGTGTTTGTCGAAGTAGATCGCTCCGCTGAGCACCTTTCGGCGCTGAACCCAGCCTTCCAGCGGCACCACAACGTGCTCGTCTTGATCGGGTGGGCGTTGTTGGCGGGACTGGTGCGGACGGTGCACGTTGTAATGCTCGGCGTACTCCTCCAGGACCGATCGAAGGTGGCGTTCGTCGTAGATCAGCATCCGGTCAGTGCATTCGGCCCGGACGGTACGCACCCAGCGCTCGGCGTAGCAGTTGGCTCGGGGCGTCCGCGGCGGCGTCTTCATCACCGTGACACCCTCGCCGGCGAAGACCTCGTCGAAGACGGCGGTGAACTTGGCGTCCCGATCACGGATGAGGAACCGAAACGAGCCGGCCCTCCGCGCGAGGTTCATGAGCAGGTTGCGGGCCTGCTGGGCCGTCCACGCGCCGGTGGGGTTGGTGGTCACGCCCAGGACGTGCACGCGCCGCGTCGCCACCTCCATCACGAACAACACGTACAGGCGTCTCAAGAAGATCGTGTCGACGTGGAAGAAGTCGCAGGCGAGCAGCCCTTTCGCTGGCAGGCGTAGAAACGTCCGCCAGGAGGTGTCGAGGCTTCGGGGAGCCGGACCGTGTCTGCGCGAACGCAGGATCCGTCGCACGGTCGCTGCACTGACCTGCAAGCCGAGCCCAACCGGTGCACCGTGTACCCGCCGATACCCCAACCTCGGGTTCTCCCGTGCCAGGCGGAGCGCCAGATCCCGGACCTCCTTGCTCGTTCCGGGACGACCGGCGCGGTGAGGATAGGTCCACGAGCGTTTGATCAAACGGCGATGCCGTGCCAACAAGATGCCCGGGGTGACCAGCCGATGCGCCCGCAGCACCGCAGGAAGGAAGCGCACCAAGGCTGCCAGGAGCGCCCGATCGGTCCAGTCCGGCTTCGCGCGGGCGAGTTGACGCTTCAACACGGCCACCTCATGGCGGAGCACCATGATCTCGACGTCCTTGGACGCCTGACCACGTCCCAGCAACACCAGCCGGCCGAACATACGAACCATTGATCAGATACGGCAGACGAACCGGCACAAGCCGCGATCCTGCCCGTAGTGCTGCTGAAGGTCAAAACCGCAGATCAGGCACCCTGCGGTGCGTTATGAAGCGGTACAGGATCTCCATGTTCTCGGAGGCGTCGCTACGGGCTAGCAGCGTCAGCCGCCCCACGATGCGGCAGAAGAACATGGAGAAGAAACGGAGCGTCACGAGCCTCGAGCATGCCCGACCCAGGCCACTGCTCGACCAGGAAACCGAGAGTAACCCGCAGTTCACGACCGTGAAAAGGAGTATTGACACCCTTCGGGGTAATTGCGCCCGAGCATCGAAAAGCGAGATCATCACGCATGTTCGACCCCTTGCCCGAGAACGATGGGACTTCACCGACGGTTTCTACGCCGCATTTCGTGGGTCGTGATCGGGAGATGGCGGCGCTTCGGGCCGCCTTGGCCCGGCCACCGGCGATCGTGCTGGTAGAGGGCGAGGCGGGGATCGGGAAGAGCCGGCTGCTGCGAGAGTGGTTGGCCGGGCCGGACCAGCGCACTGCCTTGGTCTCGGTGTGCCCACCGCTTCGCGAGTCGCTGACGTTGGGGCCGATCGTCGACGCGTTCCGTGGGATCGACCGCCCGGTGTCGCGATCGCGGCTCACCGAGCTTGCGGGTGCGTTACGGCCCCTGTTCCCTGAATGGTCCGCTGACCTGCCGCCCGCATTGCCGCCTTTGAACGATGCGAAGGCGGCCCGGCATCGCCTGTTCCGCGCCCTGGACGAGCTGCTGCGGGCTCTGCGTGTCGACGTTCTCGTGCTCGAGGACGCTCACTGGGCCGACGAGGTGACCTTGGAGTTCCTGCTGTTCGTCGCCTCCCGACAGCAATCGGACGGGCCGAGCCTCGTGATCTCCTATCGGCCGGAGGAGGTGGACGCCGGGTCGCTGTTGCTGCGGCTGACGTCCCGGTTGCCTGCCGGCGTGACCCAGTTGAGGATCGCCCTGGCGCCGATGCGACCCGACGACACGGCAGCGCTGGTGTCCTCGATGCTGGACGGCAACCCGATCTCGCAGGAGTTCACGACGTTCATGCACGAGCGGACCGGTGGGGTTCCTCTGGTGCTGGAGGAGTCGGTTCGCCTCATGTGCGACCGTGCCGACCTCGTCTTCCGCGACGGACAGTGGGTCCGGCTGAAGCTGCGCAAGCTACAGGTGCCGCCAACGGTGCGCGACTCCACCCGGGAGCGGGTGGGCCGTCTGTCGCCGACGGCGCAGCAGGTGTTGCGAGCCGCGGCCACGTTGGCTGAGCGGTCATCGGTGGCCACGATCGCGATGACCGCCGGTCTGTCACCGGTTGCGTGCCGAGGCGCCATCGCGGAGGCGGCCGACGTCGGCGTCCTGGACGGAGACGACCGCGGCCAGTGGCGATTCCGGCACGTGCTGGCCGCCATGGCTGTCTACGAAGCGATCCCGTTGACCGACCGCAGACACTTCCACCTGCTGGCCGGCCGGGCCTTGGAGGACATCCATCCGCCGCCTGTCGCGCGCCTTGCCCACCACTTCCGTGAGGCGGGCGAGACACGGGCCTGGGCGCGGTACGCCGAGCAGGGCGCCGAGCTGGCCATGGCCTCGGGTGACCACACCAAGGCGGTCGACTTGCTGGTCGATCTGTTTTCGTGGTCCGAGCTGCCGCCGGCGGATCGGGCACGAGTCGCGCGCATCGCCGGAGTAGCCGCACTGGGCCGTCGTGAACCGGTCGACGAGGTGTACCACCGCGTGATCCGTACCTTGCGCTCGGTGCTGGAGACCCCCGGTCTCTCCGCCCGCCAGCAGGCGGAGATCCGTAACCCCTTAGGTCGGCTCCTGATCATCGGGGGTGAGGCGCAGGCCGCGCTCAGCGAGCTCGAGCAAGCGGTGACCAATCTCGACCATGACCCGGTCGAGGCGGCCCGGGCAATGACCTATCTGGGATGGGCCTACGCGGGACCGTGGCCGGCGTCGACCCATCGGCGTTGGCTGGATCGCGCCGCTGAGCTCACCGCCGACGTCGATTCTCCCGCAGAGCGGCTGAACCTGGCCGGCAACCGAGCCGCTGCGCTGCTCATGCTCGGTGAGGAGGAGGCCTGGGACGTCGTCGCTGACCTGCCCATCGACGGCGCGGCCTCGGCGGAGCGTCTCGACGTGGCCCGCATCCACACAAATGTCGGGACCGGCGCACTGATCTGGGGCCGGTACGCCGACGCGGAAAAACACCTCGCCGTGGCCATGCGCCTTGCCGAGGCCGAGCAGGCGTCCCGGCTGCAACACAACGTCCGACTCGAACAGACGAACCTGGCGTGGTTCACCGGCCGGTGGGAGGGTCTCGCGGAGAGAAGCGCGGCGCTCGCCGATGCCGACCGAGACCGGCCGGCGTACTACCTCGGCAGCATTCGCCTCGCGGCCCGGCTGGCGGCCGCAGCCGGACGGCGGCGCGCCGCGGGGGAGCAGTTCCGGCTGGTCCTTGAGGAGTCTGCCCGTCTCGGCGCAGCCGACGACACGATGGAGGCTGCCGCTGCGCTGGCCAGACTGTGGCTGACGGACGGAAACAGCGGCCGGGCGCTGCAGATCACGAACGAGCCGATGGACACCGTCCAGAGAAAAGGCATCTGGGTCTGGGCGACGGACCTCGTCCCCGCCCGGATCGAGGCGCACCTCGTCGCGGGCGACCTGAAGGCCGCGACACGCCTGGGCGACCAGTTCGCCAGAGGACTGCGTGGCCGTACGGCGCCGGCGCCGCGCGCCGCCCTCACCGTATGCCGTGCGCTGCTGGCCGCCGCAGCCGGAGACCACGCCCGCGCGGCGAGGGCGTACGACCGGGCGGCGCGCGCCTGGAACGCGTTGCCGCGCCCCTACGACGCCATGCTCGCCCGCGAGCGTCAAGCCGAGGCGCTCATGGCGCAAGGCCAGATCGAACAGGGCCGAGAGCTGCTGGCCGCACAGTACGAGCAACTGTTCAGGCTCGGAGCCCGCGGCGATGCGGACCGTGTCGCACAGCGGCTCCGCGAACACGGCGCCGAGGTTCCGCGATTGTGGCGCGGCGGTCGACGGGGGTACGGCGACCGGCTCTCACCTCGTGAGCTCGACGTGGTCCGACTGGTCGTCGCCGGCAAGACGAACCGGGAGATCAGCCGGATTCTGGCCAAGTCACCGGCCACGGTGGATCAACAGCTACGTGCGGCGATGCGCAAGTTGAAGGTGAGTTCCCGAACCGCGCTCGCGGTCAAGGCGGTAGAGGCCGGAGTGTTCGCAGAAGAGGATTCGCTCGGCGACCCGTCGTGAAAATTGACGTATCCGCCGGATAGCGAAGATCGCTCGTCACCCCGAGCATGACTTCATGATCCAAGGCCCCAGGGCAGTGCATGCCTGAGCGACCTGTCGCGCGTGACGACTCCCTCATCGAGCACCAGCAACCACTTGAGCTGTCGCGCGAGCCGCGCGTCAGCAGCCCTGACGCCCCTGACGCCCGGGATGCCCGGGATGACGGCGATGACGGCGATGACGAGAGCCACGACCCCTACCAACCCCTGTAGGCCGGAGGAGCCCCCACGTGAGACTGAAAGCCCTCGTCGCTTCGCTGGCCGTAGCGGTCGGCCTGAGCATGATCCCGCCATCACCGGCGTCGGCCGCTGAGCCGGATCCCGGTGCGGCCGCCAACAAGATCGCGTCGGACCTGAAGGGCCGCTTCCGCACGGAGCCGGTCTCCGACTTCTGGATCACGTTCGACACCAAGGCCGACCTCGCGCCGGCGAAGAAGATCGCCGACTGGACCACTCGCGGTCAGTTCGTCTACGACGCACTGAAGGCCTCGGCCAAGGCCTCCGCGGCGTCCGTCTCCGCCGAACTCGACGCGGCGGGCGTGAAGTACACGTCCTACCCGCTCGTCAACGCCGTGCTCGTCAAGGGCGGCACGCAGCAGCTCGCGCTCGACGTCGCCTCGGTCGGGCAGGTCGCCGAGATCCATGCGTCGCCACAGGTCGCGCTGGTCGAGCCCGTGGACGAGAAGACGCCGGCCGACCAGGCCGTCCGCCCCGACGCCCCCGCGGCCACCGCCGAGGATGGCACCGTCTCGTGGGGTCTGGACGCCATTCACGCCCCCCAGGCCTGGGCCATGGGGGCCACCGGTGCGGGCATCACCGTGTCCAACCTCGACTCGGGCGTTCAATTCGACCACCCCGCCCTGAGGCAGCAGTACCGCGGCACGAAGCCCGACGGCACCGTCGACCACAACTACAACTGGATGGCCACCCGGGGCACGTGCTCCGGCGCACCGTGCGACGACGACGGACACGGCACGCACACCATGGGCACCATGGTCGGCGACGACGGCACCAACCACGTCGGCGTCGCCCCGGAGGCGCAGTGGATCGCGACAAACGGCTGCTGCGACAGCACCGGCGCCGAGTCGTTGCTCCGGTCCGGCTGGTGGTTGCTCGCCCCGACCGACGTCCACGGGAACAACCCCGACCCGTCCAAGCGCCCCCACGTCATCAACAACTCGTGGGGCCAAAGCGTCGAGCACAACTTCGACGACTTCTTCCAGGCCATCGACGAGGCCTGGAGTGCCGCGGGCATTTTCAGCGTCTGGTCATCGGGCAACACCACGCCGTACGCGGCGTGCGACACCGTCTCCTCGCCCGGCTCCGCCGAGAGTGCCTACTCGGTCGGCGCCTACGCGTCGGACGGCAAGCTCGCGTTATTCTCCCGCAAGGGCGAGGGTGAAGATGGCCGGGTCAAGCCCGAGATCTCCGCTCCGGGCGTCGCCGTCCGTTCGTCCTACCCGAACGACGGTTACACCGCGATATCCGGCACATCGATGGCGGCTCCCCACGTCGCCGGCGCCGTCGCCGGCCTGTGGAGCTACGACCCGACCCTCATCGGGCAGGTCGAGGAGACCCGCCGCCTGCTGGCCGAGTCGGCCGTCGACGTCGACGACACCGAGTGCGGCGGCACCGCCGACTTCAACAACAAGTACGGCGAAGGCCGGCTCGACCTCGTCCGCCTGCTCGAGCTCGCACCCCGGCAGGGCGGTACCCTCACCGGTGTCGTCACCGCCAACGGCGCCCCGGTCCCCGCCGTCGACGTGACGATCAGCGGACCGTTCAGCCGGTCCATCGGGACCGACAAGGACGGCCGGTTCACGGTAAATCTCCCGGTCGGCGACTACCAGATCAGCACCAAGGTCTTCGGGTACCTGACCGCGACCGCGAGCGCCACGGTCGCCCTCGGCCAGAACACCTCGGTTGAGGTTCCCCTCACCGCCGCCGCGCGCCACGACATCAGCGGCAGGGTCATCGACGACAAGAGGCAGCCCGTCCCGAACGCCGACGTCTCCGTCAAGGACACGCCGCTGGACGCCGTGCGCACGGACGCCAACGGCGCGTTCACGATCGCCGGTGTGCCGGAGGGCCAGTACGGGCTCGCCGTCACGCCCAACGCCTGCTTCTCGCCGACGATTGTCCCGCTGACCGTCGGTGCCGAGAACAAGTCGCTGGAGATCCCGATCGGGCTCGTCGTCGACAAGGGCGGCTACAACTGCGCCCTCTCCGAGGGGGAGTACCTGCGCGGCACCGACCCGGTCGCGTTCGAGAGCGGCGTGTGGGCGACGGTGAACCTGCCGTTCCCGATCGCGCTCTACAACGGCAGCCACGACACCCTCGGAATCAGCCTGCGCGGCGTGATCTCCCCGGACACCTCCACCGGACCCGGCACCGGCGGTGCGGGCATCTTCCCGTTCTACGTCCCGTCCCCCGTCAAGTTCGCCCCCGGCGGGGGAGTCTTCACGACGGCCACCAAGGTCGACGGCGAGGACGCGTTCGTCATCGAGTTCCGCGACGCCAAGATCTGGGCCTACCCGATCCGGTCCGAGTACACGGAGCCGGTCAGCTTCTCGGCGACGCTCACCCGCTCGGGCAAGGTGATCTTCGGGTACGGCGACGGCATCGGGACCGACGACCCGGTGACCGGCGGCGCCCGCACCATCACCGGCATCCAGGGCTGGGCCGGTGTGGACGGCATCCGGTTCTCCGACAACGTCCCGGTGCTCCACGACGGGATGATCGTCACCTACGATCTTCCGGACTGGGGCTACCTCGACGCGACCGTCGTCGACAAGAACGACGGGCTGCCGGTGTCCGGGGCCAAGGTCTCGCTCACCGGCAAGAACGGCCTCGTCGAGAGCGTCACGACCAACGGGACGGGCGTCGTGCATCGCCAGTTGCCGGTCGCCGACTACACGATGACCGTCGAGGCGCCGAACTACGTGACGGGGTCGTACGACTTCACCCTCGACAAGCTCTACGCGAAGGCGACGATCGACGCGCGCCTCACCACGGGCGTCGCCGGGCTGAAGGCGAGCGGCCTCGACGCCGTGATGGGAACCGACCAGAACGGTGTGGGCTCGCTGACGCTGACCAACAACGGTTCCGCCCCGCTCACGTACGACCTGGGCGAGGCCGCGCGCCACCACGAGCTCGACGCTTCCGGCGCCACCAAGCGCACCGGGACGGGTGCGGACAGCACGATCGACCTCACCGCGTGGCAGGCCGGTGCGAGCGGCATGAAGCCGTCGAACGTCGACGGCAAGGCTGCGACGGCGAGCGCCGCGGAAGCACAGGCGGTCGGCAAGGTCGGCACGACCTCCGGCGGCGACGTCATCACCCGCATCGAGATCCCGGGCACGATCGCGGAGAAGGAACCCTCCGGCATCGGGTACGACGGCGACGTCTGGGTCCACGACTACAACGCGCGGACCAACACCGCCTACACCGTGATGGGCAAACCGACCGGCAAGGTCTTCGACGCCTCGTGGAACCCCAAGTACCGGGCGTTCGACATGGCGCTCGACACCAAGACCGGTGACATGTGCCAGATGGAGGACAGCCCGGCCAGCTACATCCACTGCTTCGACCGGGAGACCGGAAAGGAAACCCGGCAGATCAAGGGTGACTGGTCCACGCTGCAACTGACAGGACTCGCCTACAACCCCACCGAGGACGTGTTCTACGTCGGCGGCCGGGCGAACGGCCTGATCGGAACCGTCGCCGGGACGTCGCACGACAACGCGGGTGCGCTGCTGTCCTTCTGCGCCCCGCCGCTGCCCGAGGTGATGGGCCTGGCCTACAACCAGACCTCCGACACCATCTGGTACACCGACCTCACCTCGAACAGGCCCACCCGCCTGCTGCAGGTCGACCCCGACGACTGCTCGCTCGTCAACGCGTGGTGGTTCCCGGGCCAGAAGGTGGGCCAGGGTGGCGGCCTCGAGACCGACTCGACCGGGGCGCTGTGGGCGGCGGACCAGATCGCCGATGACGTCGTGCTGGTCGACGTCGAGGACGACCTGCTCACCGACCTGCCCTGGCTGTCGCTCTCCTCGACCGGCGGCACCCTCGCCCCGGGCGAGTCGGCGACGGTCAAGGTCTCGATCTCCTCGAAGGACGCCGCCCCGGGCACTCTCGGCGCGAACATCGTCGTGTGGTCCGACTCCGGACGGCAGCCCAAGACCTACGTCCCGGTGACGCTCACGACCACGAAGTACCAGGTCGGCGTCAACGCCGGCGGCCCCTCGTTCACCGACGCCTCCGGCTACACCTGGTCCAGCGATCAGGCGGCCGGTGACGGGGCGTGGGGCTACGCCGGGAAGGGCAAGACGATCTCCGCGAGGGCCGCGATCGAGGGCACCGAGGACGACGCCCTGTTCCAGTCCCAGCGCACCACGCCGGGCAAGGACCTGGTCTACACGTTCCCCGACGCGCCGAAGGGCACCTACGCCATCGACCTCGGGTTCGCCGAGATCGAGCAGGTGAAGCAGGGCAAGCGGGTGTTCGACGTCCTCGTCGACGACGAGCTGACGCAGTACGCCTACGACGCCGTGAAAGCCGTCGGCCCGAACGCCGCCGACTGGCACACCGCCGTCGTGCAGCACGACGGCGGTCCGCTGACCGTGGAGCTGCGGGGCGGGAAGGGCCTGCGGGCTCCGAGCATCGCGGCGCTGCGCGTGACGCTCGATCCGCGCGGAGACAAGGCGGAGCCGGAGCCCCAGCCCGAGGAGCCGGAGCCGGGACCCGTGCCGGTGGCCCCCGCCGGTCGCTCGTACTCGATGAAGGTGACCGACGGGCTCTACCGCCAGGGTACGGAGGAGTCCGGGTGGCACGGCGATGACGTCTGCGGCGTGCTGTGGTTCGACTCCAGCTTCCTGTTCCCGTTCTACGACACGGCCTGGGACGGCGTGTGTGTGACGACGAACGGCGCGCTGATCTTCGACCGGGCCAGCGCCGTGGGGAACAACACGGCGCTGCCGTCGCCGTACGCGTTCGACGCGATCTTTCCGCTCTGGGACGACCTGGTCGTCGACGACCAGGCGGGCATCTACTTCGGCACCACCGAGGTGGACGGCCTGGCCGCTGAGGTCATCGAGTGGCGCAACGCCGCCTTCGACAGCGACAGGGCGGCCCGGGTGAGCTTTTCGGTCACCCTGATCGCGGACGGCCGCATCCAGATCGGGTACGGCGACGGCATCGGCGGCGACAACCCCGTCACCCGCGGGGCCTCGGCGACGGTCGGCCTGGAGAGCCTGAAGCGCAACCCCGCGAGCCAGTACTCCTTCAACCAGCCCATCCTGACGGCCGGTCTGGGGCTGGAGTACACCCTCCCGGCTGCGGGCACGATCGAGGGCACGGTCACCGACGCGAACGACGGCAAGCCGATCGCGGGCGCGATCGTCACGCTCGGGGGGCCGAGCGGTGACCGGGTTATCACCGCCGACGAGAAGGGCCGGTGGAAGGCCCAGGCGCTGATCGGCGAGAACACCGTGCAGGTCTGGGCGCCGAACTATGTCACGGCCGGCCGCCCCGTGACCATCGCCAAGAAGGATCAGGCCGAGGTGGTTGACGCGGCGTTGACCACGGGCGTCACAACCGTCACGGGAGGTGACCTCGACTGGCTCCTCGGCCCGGACCAGAAGGCGACCGCCGACGTGATCGTGACCAACACCGGCTCCGCCCCGCTCGAAGTGCGGCTCAGCGAGCAGAAACGCACCGGCGACGGCGGGCACGAGGCCGCCGACCTTCCGTGGCTGACCCTCACCGGCGCGGCCGCGGCCGGCACGGTCAAGCTCGCCGTCGGCGAGTCCACCACGGTCACGGCGACGGCCGACAACGCCGCCGTCGTGCCGGGCGTGCTCGTCGGGGACGTGCTCGTGGCGTCGAACGCCGGCAAGGGCGAAGCCCAGCTCAGGCCGGTCCGCCTGGCGACCTCGGCCTACTGGAAGGGCGTCGACGCGGGCGGGTCCGGGCACGTCGGTGCCGACGGCTTCGTCTGGTCGCCCGACCAGGAACTCGGCTCGCGGCCGTGGGGCTACGTCGGCGGCAAGGCGCGTGCCACCAAGGCCGACATCGGCGGCACGGAGGACGACGACCTGTTCCGCACCCAGCGGACCGGCGAGACGTTCGCCTACGTGTTCAAGAACGCGCCCGCCGGGACGTACCGAATCGGCCTCGACTTTGCGGAGATCGAGAAGGTCAAGGTCGGCAAGCGTGCCTTCGATGTTCTGGTCGACGGCAAAGCCGTGCTCCACGACCACGACGTGCAGGCGAGGGTGGGTGCGCTGACCGCGGACGTGAACACGGTCACCGTCGAGCACGCCGGTGGCGATCTGAAGGTCGAGTTTCACCGCGAGATCGGCGAGCGCGACCCGATCCTCAACGCCCTGAAGGTCCAGCAGGACCCGCGCCTATGAGGTAGCCAACCAATCCGCCGGCAGTGGTCAGAGCCTCCTCGGAAAGGATCGCCGTGGAGGCTCTGACCACGCCTACCGAGTCTGCGGCTTCCGACCTGCGCTTTTCAAACGTATGCCAGGAAACTGGGCGGCTCCTGCCGGTAGCGATGCAGGCAAACCGTTGCACAGAACTACCAGCGCCGACGACAACACAACCAACCGGCTTGTGTAATAACAGGTTCACCGGTGGGAGGCGCCGCGTTCGGTGAGCGCAGGCCCGCCAACGTGTTTAATTGCCCTCTGATACTTCAGCCATCCTGGATCACAGCCTCTGATTGGTCCGATATTCACCGGACTTTACTGTTACTCTGTCCACGCCAGTGGACTTGACAGGCGTCGGTATCAGTCGGTCTTCAACTCATATGCTGCGAGGTCCCAGAAGGACTTAAACCGCTTAGCGCCGGGTAGCCATGGTGCGAGATACCAGGCTTCCCACTCACCCTCGGAAGTTCTGACGTGGGGATTGAGGAGGGCGACCCCGTCATCCCAGTATCCGATCAGAAGGGTGTCGGGCACATACTCCCTTCTGAAGTGGCTGGATTCCTGCTCGGGCCCATACACAAGGTAGAGCTCGTTGGGCACACTCCACGAGTCCGCCTTAGGCCCTGACCAGATCTCGGCCCGCAAAGGATCGGCCTCACGAAGCCAGCCGACCTCTTCAGTACGCAGCAAGCAGCAGTCATCGTCGCTACCCCACCCGTTAGCGAACAGAAGGAACTGCCTGTAACTCGGCGGCAACTCCAGGCCCACCCGCTCTTCAAGCTGGGTCACCTCTGCCTCGGTAGCCGAAGGATACAGCTCGCCGAGTGGACTGATCGTTGAGTATCGAGAACTGTCGGTCGACGGATGCCTTGCAGGGAAATGTTCAGACCATGCGTATTGGGCACTCATGGTGATGAAGATATTCCGCTTGAGTGACTGCTTGGGCTGCCGAATGGCCGAGTTGTTCCTTCAGGTATCAAGGCTGCGGCGCGGCGCGCCGCCGTATCCCCGGCCGTCCGCCCGCCGTCCGGACGTGGTCGGGGGCGATCGGAGGTCCAGGGCTTCGTTCCTCCGTCCCGGCCCACCGGACAACGTGATTGCGGTTTGCCTCCAAGCCAAGGCAGGCCAAGGCAAGCCTTGAGCTTTGCGGTGAGGTACACGTGTTAGTCCTATGCCCCGCCCGTGAGGAATCCGTAGAGATCCCAACCTCGCGGGATGTTGGATTCCGCTGGGTGGTCCGCGAGGTGGAGCGTGGCTCTGTCATACACGCTGTGGGTTTGGACGTCCTCGACATCGTCGTACAGGACGAACGTCACATCGAACATCTTCGCTCGTGCGTTACCTGCCCAGGCTCCCCACGGAAAGGTGACCTCTGAGGATCAAGCATTGCCTAGGCGGTGTGCCACTGCGGTACATCGGGTAGCGGAGCTTGGAGCAGATGGCCGAGCTTGATCGCGATCTCGTTCATCTCATCCGTACTCACCGCGTCCTTCTCCGAGGGGCACATCAGGTCGAACACGTTAGGGCCGTGCAGGTGTAGGGGAAGGTCAGGCATTCGTGGCACGAGGTGGAAGTGCACGTGGCTGAAACCCTCTCGCTCGGCAAACTGGATCACGTAGGTCTTCACGCAGCCGGTGAGCTCGTGGAGAGCCCGAGACAATCGCACTTGCCACAGCCCCAGTGTCAATGCTTCCCCGTCGGTGAGCTCCGCGATAGTTGCGATATGGCGCCGCGGAACCAGAACGAGCCAGCCAGGTAGAGCTGTGTCGATCGCATGCGCCACGCGCCAGTACTCGTCGTAGCCGACCTTTTCGCGCGGAGGCAGGCTCTCGAATTGGCCCTCTTGTTCACAGGTGTAGCAATTCTGGGCGATCACCGTTCGATGTTATGGGCCTCTTCCTCGCCTCGACCAGCCCTGTGGACTGTCCCAAGGGCAGCCTCGGCTCCGACGGCCGCGAGAATGCACAGGTTGAGGCCGCGATGGAGCGGGACTGCGCCTGCCGATGATTCCATCCATGCAGCTCGCGCGGCATGTGAGTATTCGTGAATGACGCCGCCGAGCCGGTCTCGTCGGCGTGTGTTCAGGTCGATGGCAGCGGTCGAGGAGTTCGTGGCGGCATGACTGCAGCCGCCACGCGACCCCGGCAAGGCCATGACCTGGCCGGATGGCATGATCGGCAGGCGCACGGCCGCCGCTCAGGTCAGGCCCGCGTCGTGGGCGAGGATCGCGATCTGGGTGCGGTTGTCCATGCCGAGCTTGGTGAGGATGCTGGAGACGTGCGCTTTCACGGTCGTGATGCCCATGGCCAGGTCCGCGGCGATGTCGGCGTTCGTCTGGCCGCGCGCGATCGCCAGGGCCACCTCGTGCTCGCGAGGGGTGAGGGCGGCCAGCGCGGCACGGGCCCGCTCATAGGCGCCGGCCTGCGCGACGGTGCGCTCCATCAACCGCCGGGTGATGTGCGGGGACAGGATCGGATCGCCTGCGGCGACCCGGGTGACCGCCTCCACGATCCGCGGCGGCGGGGTGTCCTTCAGCAGGAATCCGGCAGCGCCCGCGCGGAGGGCGTGCAGGACGTTCTCGTCGGTGTCGAACGTGGTCAGCACGATCACCTCAGGCGGGCGGGGCCGGGCACGCAATCGGCGGGTGGCGGTGATGCCGTCCACCCGCGGCATCCGCAGGTCCATGAGGACGACGTCGGGGGCGTGGGCGTCGGTGGCGGTGATGGCCTCCTGGCCGTCGGCCGCCTCGCCGACGACGGTGATGCCGGCGGTGCCGTCCAGCATCATGGACAGCCCGGCGCGGACCAGGGCGTCGTCGTCGACCAGTAACACGCGGATCACGCGGGCCATGGTAGCCGGGCGTGGAGCCGGAACTCTCCTTCGGTGTGGTGGTGGTCCAGTTGCCCGCCGGCCAGCCGTACCCGTTCGGTGAGCCCGACCAGGCCGAGGCCGCTGCCGGGCGCGAGTGGGGCGGTGTCCGCCGGGGCCAGCGGGTTCCGGATGTCGATCAGCAGGTGCGTGCCGGGGGTGCCGTGCAACAGCACGTCCACCGGCCGGCCGGGGGCGTGTTTGCGGGCGTTGGTGAGCCCCTCCTGGACGACGCGGTAGGCGGTCCTGGACGCGGCCTGCGGCACGGCGCCGTCGTCGATGGCCTCCTCACGGAGCCGTACCTCCTGCCCGGCCTCCTGCGCGTCGGCGATCAGGCCGGGCAGATCGGCCAGCGCCGGCTGGGGTTGCAGCTCGTCCACCTGGTCGTCCTGCTCGCGGAGCAGGCCGATCACCTGGCGGAGCTCCTCCAGCGCCTGGTGCACCCCCGTGCGGACCACCCCGGCGGCGCGGGCGACCTGCTCGGGGGAGGAGTCCGGGCGGTATTCCAGTGCCCCGGCATGGGTGGCCACCAGGGACAGGCGGTGGGCCAGCACGTCGTGCATCTCCCTGGCGAGCCGGCGGCGTTCGGCCATGCGGGCCTCGGCGACCCGCCTGCCCTGCTCGGCCTCAGCGCGGTCGGCACGCTCGTGCAGGGAGATGAGCAGGGCGCGGCGGGAGCGGGCCAGCGCGCCCCAGCCGAGCAGCGCGCCGTAGGAGGCGCAGATCAGCAGCAACCACCATTGCTGGGAGATGCCGGAGCTGGGCCGCCACAGCCCCTGGAGCACGTGGGCCGCGACGCCCCCGGCCGCCACCGCCGCCGCGACGGGGAAGCGTCTGCGCTGGGCCACCTGCAGCGCCCCTACCGTCGCCGCCGCAGTGGCCACGGGGGACAGGGTGGCCAGGAGGGTGGCGGCCAGCGCTCCCGAGGTCGGCCACCAAAGCTGGGCGAGCGCCGCGACCAGGCTCACCGCCGCGACGACGACGTCCAGCCCCCACATGGGCCCGTCGGCCTGGCTCCACAGCGTCAGGCTGCTCAGGCCGCCCACCCCGAGGACCATGCTGGCAACCGCGATCGGGTACGAGGGTCGGATCCTTTTCACCGGGTCAGGGTAATCGCCGGTTCTCAGGCACCATCACCTACTAAAGGAGGACCCGTTCCCCACCGAGGGAGAACACAGAGCGGCCACGCGCCCGATGTGCCGGATCGGGCGACTGGGCGAAGCTGACCGGCATGAACACCTCAGCCAAGCGCATCCTCCTCACCGTCGTCGGCGCCCCCGCGGCCGCCCTGGCCGTCTGGGCCCTGGCCGTGCCGGTCGCCGGAACCACCCTGACCGTGCGCACGGGCGCCGGCACGCAGCCGGTCGGACCGGGATCGGTCCTGGTGGCGAGCCTGCTGGCCGGGCTGGCGGGCTGGGCGCTGCTGGCCGTCCTGGAGCGGTTCGTGTCCCGTCCCGGCCGGACCTGGACGATCGTCGCCCTGACCGTGCTCGTCCTGTCGCTGCTCGGGCCGAGCGGCAGCGCCGTCGGTGCCGCCGCGATGCTGGTGCTGGCCCTGATGCACCTGGTCGTCGGCGCCGTACTGGTCCTGGGACTGGCGCGGCGGTGAACGCACACCCCGCTGGACGACGGCCGGTACGACACAGGAGACATGACATGACCGTCCTCGCCAGAGGAATCGAGGTCACCCGCCGCTACGGTGACGTGCTCGCGCTCGACCGCGTTTCGCTCGACATCAGGGCAGGCGAGCTGGTCGGGCTGCTCGGCCCGAACGGCGCCGGCAAGTCCACCCTCATCAACCTCCTCGTCGGGCTGCGCCGGCCGACGTCGGGCACGGTGGAGCTGTTCGGCGGCCCGCCCGCCGACCCGGTCGCACGGCGGGGCATCGGCGTGACCCCCCAGGAGACCGGGCTGCCGGAGTCGCTGCGGGTCGGCGAGATCGTCGACTTCGTCTCCGCGCACTTCCCCGAGCGCTATGGCACGGCGGAACTGCTGGCCAGGTTCGGTCTCGGCGACCTGGCCAGGCGGCAGGTCGGGGGACTGTCCGGCGGGCAACGGCGGCGGCTGGCGGTGGCGCTGGCCTTCGCGGGCCGGCCGCGGCTGGTGTTCCTCGACGAGCCCACCACCGGGCTGGACGTGGAGGCCAGGCGAACCCTGTGGGAGGGGATCAGGAGCTTCCACGACGACGGCGGCACCGTGGTGCTGACCAGCCACTATCTGGAGGAGATCGAGGCGCTGGCGCAGCGGGTGGTGGTGATCGGCCGGGGCCGGGTGCTGGCCGACGGCACCGTGCGGGCCATGCGCGATGTGGTGGGCGTGCGCCGGGTCTCCTTCGCGGCGCCGGCCGTACCCGATCTGCCCGGGATCTTGCGGAGCTCGGTCGAGGACGGCCGGGTGCACCTGCTCACCACCGACTCCGACCTGCTGGTCGCCGAACTGGTACGCGCCGGGACGGCCTTCGCCGACCTGGAGGTGCGGCCGACCTCGCTGGAAGAGGCCTTCATCACCATCACCTCCGAGGAGGACGCTCGTGCCTAGCCTCACCCTCACCCACCTGCGCTACCAGTTCCTGGAGCAACTGCGCGTCCCGATCGCGCTGGTGGCGAGCGCGTTCTTCCCCGCGGCCGCGATGCTGGCGTTCGTGGTGCCCTTCACCGGCGCCGACCCGGCGAGCGCCACGTCGGCGACGGCCGGGATGATGCTCTTCGGCGCCATGTCGTCGGCGCTGATCGGGCTGAGCGTCAGCGTGGCACAGGACCGCGAGCGGCCTTGGGACCCCTACCTGCGCACACTGCCTGCCGGCCCGCTGCCCCGCTTCGCCGGCCGCATCCTGACCACGATGGCCGGCATGCTGCTGTCGGTGGTGCCGGTCCTGCTCATCTCGGCCTTCCTCACCGCCGCCGCCATCTCCCCGCCCCGCCTGGTGCTGGGCATCGGCGCGCTGCTGCTGGGCTCCGTGCCGTTCATGCTGATGGGTCTTTTCATCGGGTACGCGGTGTCGTCCAAGGCGGCGATCGCGGTGTCGCAGGTGGCGTACTTCCCGATCGCGGCGCTGGGCGGGCTGCTGATGCCGCTGGAGGTCATGCCGGGGTTCGTGCAGTCCCTGGCGCCGTTCGTACCCAGCCGGGGGGCGATCGAGCTCATGTGGGCCGCGGTGGCGGGCCGCACCCCTTCTCCCGTCTCCGTGGTCGCCTTCACCGCCTGGATCATCGTCGCCGGGGCCGCCGCCACCTGGGCCTACCGCCGGGACGAGGGCCGCCGCTTCTCCTGATCCCTCCCCGGTAGCGCAGCAGGTGCAGGATCTGCCCGCCGAGTCCCGCCGGCCGGCATGAGGCCGGTGGGACCGGCTCCCACGATGATCACATCGGTGTCGGTCACGGGGCTTTTCCTTCTTCGAGGTCGCGGGCCACGGTGGCGGCCGGGGTGTGCAGGATGCCGTCGAAGGCGTCCAGGACGGGGGTGTGCAGGAAGGTGCTCTGCAGCCGGATGCGGTCGGGGCCGGTGGCGGCGAGCTGTGTGCGGGCCGGGCGGAGGCCGGCGACGCTGAGCCCGAGGCCGGCGCCGGCGAAGGCGGCTTCGACGCTGCCCGGCTCGGGCGGCCGCAGTGCGGTGTCCTCGATGCGGAAGCCGAAGCGCGCCTTCTCGTCGCGGATCATCTCTCCGGTGTGGCCGCCGGTGCTGGTCAGGCCGAGGGCGAAGTACGCGTCGCCGAGCGCGTTGTGCAGGTGCTGCCCCATGGGGAAGCCGGTGAGCTGCCCGTTGAAGGAGATGGGTGCCTTCTGGATGTGGGCGTTGTGGGCGGCCAGCACGATGCGGGTGCCGGGCTCGCAGCGCTCCAGGTGCCACAGGACCGACCCGGCCATGTAGACGTCGCGGGCCGAGGTGTCGGCGGTCAGCCCGGTTCCGGCGAACAGGCCGGCCATGGCACGGAAGCCGTAGTCGGCCTGGCAGGCGCCTTCGAGGCGGCGCAGGGCGATGTCGTAGCCGTGCTGGTCGCCGCGGGAGACGTACAGCGGCTCGACGGCGCGGAACCGGATGAGCAGGCGGGTCAGGGCGGCGGTGAGGGCGTCCTGGTCGGCGGCGGGCAGGCGGGCCCACGCGGGCGCGCTCGAGGCGGCGGAGGTTCCGGCGAACGATTCGGCGATCCGCGTCGCCGTCTGGACGGCCGGGAGGGCTTCGGGGTCGATCTGGCGCAGGTAGTCGGCGACCGGGGTCAAGGCGGGGAGCAGGGAGCCACCGGCCGCCGGGATGTCGATGCCGGCGAACCGCACCGGCCGCAGGGCCGTGGCGTTGTGCCGGCGGAGCCAGCGCAGCGGGTCGTCGACGCCCACGGGGACCGCCTCGGCGAGGTGGGCCGTCAGGTCGTCGTCCGTGCCCTCGCCCTGGGCCCAGGCGTCGAGGGGGAAGCCTTCGCTGAAGCCGTACTCGAAGGCCAGGACGGTGAAGCCGCAGCGTTCGACCAGGAATCGCAGCAGGCGCCGGCGCAGGCGAATGAACTCGTCGATGAAGTGGGAGTGCTCGCCGATCGCGACGACGCGCGCGTCGCCGATGAGGTCGCGTAGCGGCTCCAGGTCGTCGAGCGGCGCCTCGGGGTCGAGGTGGGTGAGCGGGGCGGCGTGGCGGCCCAGCCAGTCGGCGAACGGGTCGGGGTGGGGCGAAGCGGGCATGCTGATGGCTCGATTCTGGTGCTGGAAGGTCAGTGGACGGGTCTCAGGTCCTGCGCCGCCGCCACCTGCTCCAGGGCGCCGACGCTGCCGGACATGATGGTGCGGACGTGTTCGGTGATGAACTGGAGGGGCCAGTCCCACCAGGCGGTCGATGTCGGCATCGTTGTGGTGGCGGCGGATGAGCTTCGGTTACCCCCGGCGACGGAGCCGGACGCGGTGATCGCTCCGTGGCCGCTGCGGTGTCGGTATGACCGACCCGCCCCACCGCCGCGGTGCCGACCGGACCGAGGCCATCATGCGGACTGCGCTGGAGATCGGCTGCGCCGACATGAGCATCGAGGCGATCGCCGCCCGTGCGGGCGCGAGCAAGCGGACCATCCACCGCCGATGGTCATCCGAGGCGGCTCAACGAGCGGTTCATCACCCCACAGGCCGACAAGACCGCCGCCTGCCTGAAGACGGCCCGCGACCGGATCCTCGACGCCCCCACTCGGGTATATGACGCCCGGGTCCGCTGTTCATGACGTACGCTCCCCTCAGCCACTCTTAATGCGACAGTTTATACATTAAGATGGTGTCATGGCGCAGTCCACCGAGCAAACCGGGGGTGGGGTGGCGGAGCCCTCCGCCACCCCACGCCGTCGCCGCCCGGGCGGCCGTACCGAGCGCATCCGCGCGCAGGTGCTCGACGCGGTCGGCGCCGAACTGGCCGAACGCGGCTACGACGCGCTCACCCTGGACACCGTCGCGGCCCGCGCGGGCGTACACCGCGCGACCGTGTATCGGCGCTGGCGGGACGTCGGCGGCCTGCTCGCCGACTTCTGCGCGGCCACCGCCGACGACGACTGGCAGCCGGAGGACACCGGCTCCCTGGAGGGCGACCTCGCGGCGCTCAACCGGGAGAACCTGGCGGCACTGACCGTCCAGCCGTCGATCGCCGCCGCTCTGCTCGCCGCCTCGTTCCGCTCCGAGGAGGCCGCGCGCGGCCTGCGGCGGCTGTGGGCGGACCGCTACGCCCGCTGCGAGATCATCGTCGCGCGCGCCGTACGACGCGGCGAACTGCCGCCGGCCACCGACGCACGGCGACTGCTCGTCACCGCCACCGCACCGCTCTACCACGAGGTGATCCTGCTGGGCACGCCGCCCGGCCTGGACCCGGACCTGCCGGGCCGGGCGGCCAGGACCGCGGTCCTCGCGGCCGGCGCCGGCGCCTTCAGCCGCCCCACGCCCGCGAACGACCCCTCCGAGGGCCTGTCCTAGAGCCGGTACGAAGTTGGGATCGCCTGCGAATCCTGGTCGGCCGTCGGGCATGGCGCGTGGAGAACTCACCGACTGGGCTTTGATCGAGCCTCACCTGCGTCGGGGAGAGGAACGAGAACACTCTTGGCCGAGGCTTTCCCGTGACCTTGTCACGATAAGGACAAGTTTCACTACATTGAGGTTGTGGGCACCTGGCGGTCAAGGCTGCCCCCACGGTCGATCCGGGGGCGCCTTACGATGTTGAGCGTCGTCTGCACGCTGCTCATCCTGATCCCCGTGGGCCTGCTGATGAGCGCGATGATCTCGCGGACGGTCGCCGATGCCATGTGGAACGGGACCGAGCAGCAGGCGATCCTGGTGGCGGCGAACGTCCGCAGCGGCACTCTGCACCACGTGATCATGCCTACGGTGCCGGGTGCGGAGCTGATCCAGGTCGTGGCGCCGGGCGGGCGAATTCTCGCTGCCTCCCCCGACGCCGGTGACCGGCAACCGATGGACAGGGTCTGGCCCGCGCCCGGCGACACGATTCAGGATCTGCAGACATGCGCCAACCCCGCGCCGGGCTGCCTGCGCCTCAGCGCGCTCCGGGTGGATTCCGCAGCCGGATCCCCGGTGGTCTACGCTGCCGATCGCACCACGGCCATGACATCCACCGTGTTGGACGACATCCTCGTGGCCGCACAGGCCGCCCTCCTCACCGCCGTCGTCGGCTGGATCACCTGGAACGTCACCGGGCGCATTCTGCGCCCCGTCGAGTCGATAACCTCACAGCTCGACACGATCACCTTCAACGACCTGAGCCGTCGCATCCCCGAACCGGCGGGACGCGACGAGATCGCCAGGCTGGTCCACGCGCTCAACCAGACCCTGATCCGGCTGGAACGGGCCACGCACCAGCAACGACGGTTCGTCACCGACGCCTCGCACGAACTACGCACCCCGCTGGCCGGCCTGCGCGTCAAGCTGGAAGAGGCCCAGATGAACCCGCAGGACATCAACCACGACGACCTGCTCGGCCACACCCTCGGCGACGTCGACCGCCTCCAGGCCATCACCACCGACCTGCTCCTGCTCGCCGGGCTCGAATCCGGCTCGGCGACACATCGCGAGAGCGTGGACCTCACCGACCTCATCCGTACCGAGCTGAACCGCCGGGCCGACCGCATCCCCGTCAAGGCTCGTCTGCAGGACGGTCTCACCGTGGACGGCACGCCGACCCAGCTCGTCCGGCTGCTGACCAATCTCCTGGACAACGCAGAACGCCACGCCCGTGACCGGGTCGAGGTAGAACTGCGCGGCGACGACGGCCAGGCTCTCCTGACCGTCCGCGACGACGGCCCCGGAATCCCCGAAGCCGACCGCGAACGAATCTTCGAACGCTTCACCCGCCTGGACACCGCCCGCAGCCGCCACCAAGGCGGCACCGGCCTCGGCCTGGCGATCGCCAAGGACATCGCCCACGCCCACTCCGGAACCATCACCGTGCGAAACTCCGCGCACGGCGGCGCCCACTTCGACGTCCGGCTCCCCCTCTCCCCAAGGCCCGCAAACCACCCCACCTCCGGCACATGACGCCCCTCGGGTTCGGCCGGTCGGCGAGGTGCCGCTCGGTATGAGCCCGGCCAGGCGACCGGGCCCGTAAGCGGGCTGAGAGGCTGGCGGGCGTGACAGTTGATGCGGTCGAGGAGTTCGAGCGGCACCGCTCGAAGCTGTTCGGGTTGGCCTATCGGATGCTGGGTTCGGCAGAGGAGGCCGAGGACGTCGTCCAGGACGCCTTCCTGCGTTGGCATCAGGCGAGCGCTGTGGAGTCGCCGTGGGCGTGGCTGGCCAAGGTCGTCACCAACCTGTGTGTGAACCGGTTGACGTCCGCGCGTGCCCGCCGGGAGAGCTACGTCGGCTCCTGGCTGCCGGAGCCGGTGCTGACCGCGGGCGGCGCTCTGGGCCCGCTGGACAGCGCCGAGCAGCGGGAGTTCGTCTCGCTGGCCTTCCTGGTGCTGCTGGAAAGGCTCAATCCGGTGGAGCGCGCGGTGTTCGTCCTGCGCGAAGCCTTCGGCTACAGCCATCGGGAGGTGGCCGAGGTCATCAACTCCTCCGAGGCGAATTCCCGGCAGTTGTACACCCGGGCTCGCCGGCGCCTGGCCGAGGCGCGTGGTCGCTCCGATCGCCGATCGGACCAGAGCCACCGCCGCGACCTGGTGGAGAGCTTCCTGGCCGCCGCGAAGCAGGGGGACCTGCCGGGGTTGGAGAAGGTGCTGGCCGAGGACGTGACCGTGTGGGTGGACGGTGGCGGCAAGGTCGGCGCCGCCCGGCGGCCCGTCTCCGGCGTCTCCCAGGTGGCGCGCTACTTGGTGGGGTCGTTCAGCATCGCCGGTGACGGGGTGCGGCTGTCGGCCGCCGAGGTGAACGGCGCACTGGGGCTGCTGGCCCGGGCCGGCGAGGAGCTGGTCGGCGTGCTGGTGCCGGAGACGTCGGAGGGCCGGATCAGCGGGATTCGCATCATCGCCAACCCCGACAAGCTCCGGTTGTCACATTCCGGAGGTCTATCCGGTTCTTAACGGGTGACCGTCTCCCGCCGGACCCGGCGTGAGGCGGTGACCTGACAGCCGCGCGAGGCCGGAAGACCGGCATCGCGCTCTCCGCGGAGGATTCCACCCGTGACGAACCTGATCCTGGTGACGGGCGGCACCGGCCGGCTCGGCCGCACGCTCGTGCCACAGCTTCTGTCGGACGGTCATGCCGTCCGCGTGCTGAGCCGCAGGCCGCCGTCGGATGAGCAGACGTGGCACGGTGACCTGCTCACCGGTGAGGGCCTGGAGGAGGCGGTCGACGGCGTCGGGGTGATCGTCCACTGCGCGACCGGTAACGGCCGTGCGGACATCGCCGGCACGCGCAACCTCATCCAGACGGCGGTGCGAGCCGGGCGTCCGCATCTGATGTACGTGTCCATCGTCGGCGTCGGCCGGGTGGACATGGCCTACTACCGGGCGAAGCTGGCCTGCGAGCAGCTCGTGGCACGCTCCGCCCTGCCATGGACGATCCAGCGGACGACCCAGTTCCACGAGCTCATCGTCTGGATGTGCACGATCCAGCGCCGGCTGCCGGTGATCGTGATGCCCAGCGGGGTCAGCTTCCAGCCCGTCGACGCCGGCGAGGTGGCCGCCCGGCTGGTGAGGCTGGCCGGCGCGCGACCGGCCGGGCGGGTGCCGGACATGGGCGGGCCCGAGGTGCGCCCCGCCGCCGACCTGGCCCGCGCCTACGCCCGCTCGCGCTCCAGCCGCCGGCCGGTGCTGTCGGTGCCGATGCCGGGGGCCGGCATCCGCGGCTACCGCGACGGGGGACATCTGACCCCTGAGCACGCCGACGGACGCATCACCTTCGAGCAGTTCCTCGCCGCATGAGCGCCCGCACCTGGCTGCGCGCGGGCCTGGCCTTCCTCGCCGTCACGCAGTTCGCCGTGGGAGGTTGGGCGCTGTTGTTCCCGCGCTCGTTCTTCGACATCCCCTGGGTGGGCATGCGCATGCCGTACAACGCGCATCTGATGATGGACTACGGCGCGATGAGCCTGGCCACGTCGGTGGTGCTGGGCGTGGCCGTTCTCGTCGTACGGCGGAGCATGGCCCGTACGGCGCTCGCCATGTACCTGGTGTTCGCCGCGCCGCACCTGGTGATCCACATCCAGATGCTGCACCATCTCACGCCCGCTGAACGCGTGCCGTTGCTGGCCGCACTCACCGTGGCCGTCGTGATCCCGCTGGCACTGCTTCCGCTCACCAGCCGGCTGGAAAAGGCGTAATTCCTCCACCTGCCAGAGAAAGGCGTCTTCGTCATGCCGGAGAACGTGCCGTTGCCGATCCGCAGGGACGCGGCCTGCCCCTTCAGCCCCGACCCGGAGACGGCCCGGCGGCGTGCAACCGATCCCGTCTCGACCTCCCAGTCGCTCCTGCCGACCGGCGACCTCATCGACGTCCGGCTGGTCACCGGGTACAGCGCCGCCCGCGAAGCGCTCGCCTGCCCGCACCTGAGCAGCCGCCCGGACGCCAAGCTGAGAAAGTTGATCGGCGAGCAGGCCGGCTTCCTGGTGGCCATGGACCCGCCCGGCCACACCCGCGTCAGACGGCTGTTGACCGGCGAGTTCACCGTCCGGCGGATCAACGCCTTCCGCCCCCGCTTCGTCGAGCTCGTCGACGAAGCTCTGGACCGGATGGAACAGGCCAGGGGGCCGGTGGACCTGATGACCGCCTTCGCGTTGCCGCTGCCGTCACTGGTGATCTGCGAGCTGCTCGGCGTCCCGTATGAGGACCGCGCGGACTTCCAACGGCACAGCAACACCATGCTCGACCTCAGCCTCACCATGGAGGAGCAGTTCGCCAACGCCATGGAGATGTACACCTACATGGGCGATCTGGTGGCCGCCCAGCGCGAGAATCCCGGCGCGGACATCCTCGGCATGCTGGTCCGGGAGCACGGCGACGAACTCGGCGATGACGACCTGATCGGCATCGGCAATCTCCTGCTGATCGCCGGGCACGAGACCACAGCCAACATGCTCGGCCTCGGCACCCTGCTCCTGCTGCGTCACCCCGACCAGCTTGCGCTGGTGCGGGACGAGCCCGAGGTGGTCAACGGCGCGATCGAGGAGATGCTGCGCTACCTGTCGATCGTCAACAACGGCGCCATCCGCACCGCGACCGAGGAGTTCACCCTCGCCGGCCAGGTGATCCACGAGGGCGAACGGGTGGCGGTCTCCCTGCCCTCGGCCAACCGTGACCCGGCGCTGATGGCCGCGCCCGACACCTTCGACGTCACCCGCCGCCCCAGCGCTCACGTCGCCTTCGGGCACGGCATCCACCAATGCCTCGGCCAGCAACTGGCCCGCATGGAGCTCCGTCTCGCCCTGCCCGCCCTCCTGCGCCGATTTCCCACGCTACGGCTCGCCGTGCCACATGAGGAGCTGCGCTACCGCGAGCCGGCACCCGTCAACGGCGTGCTCTCCCTCCCGGTGACCTGGTGATCACCATGGACAGCAGCATCGACGGAGCAGCATCCCCGAACGAGCGCCCCTCCGGAGCCGCGGCCGCTTTGGAAGGTGCCGAGTCCGGTAGGGCCGGGCCGCGGCGAAGGCGGTGCAGGCGCCGGCCGCACCAGCCGCCGTCTGCGCCGTGGCGGGGGTTGGTCGGTTAGCTGAGCAAGCCGCGTCGGTACCCCTCGCCGACGGCGGCGGCGCGGTCGCGGACGCCGAGTTTGTCGTAGATGTGCAGCAGGTGGGTCTTGATGCTGGCCTCGCTGATGAAGAGTTTGGCGGCCGCCTGGCGATTGGAGGCGCCGTCGGCGACGAGGGCGAGGACCTGCAGTTCGCGGTCGGTGAGGGCGGCCTTGACCGGTCGGCGTACCTGGCCCATCAGGCGGCCGGCGACCGAGGGGGACAGGACCGGCTCGCCCGCGGCGGCGGCGCGGACGGCGCGCAGGAGTTCCTCGGTGGGGGCGTCTTTGAGGAGGTAGCCGGTGGCGCCGGCTTCGATGGCGGGCAGGACGTCGGAGTCGCCGTCGAAGGTGGTCAGGACGAGGACCTTGATGTGCGGGTGGGACCGGCGCAGGGCGGTGATGGCGGTGACGCCGTCCATCTCGGGCATGCGCAGGTCCATGAGGACGATGTCGACGTCGAGGGCGGCGGCGCGGTCGATGCCTTCGCGGCCGTTGGCGGCTTCTCCGGCGACGTCGATGTCGGGTTCGGTCTCGAAGGCGGCGCGCAGGCCGTCACGGACGATGGGGTGGTCGTCGACGAGGAGGAGGCGGATCACCGGGGGTTTCCTTGGAGCGCGGGGACGGTGGCGCTGACGGCGGTGCCCTCGCCGGGCGTGCTCTCGATCTCGAGGGAGCCGCCGACGCCGCGTAGGCGTTGTCTCATGCTGCTGAGGCCGAATCCTTTGCTGTCGGGGTTGTGGATGCCGGTGCCGTTGTCGCGGATGTCGAGCAGGACGACGGTGCCGGTGTAGGAGAGGGTGAGGCCGGCGCGGGTGGCGTGGGCGTGTTTGGCGACGTTGTTGAGGGCTTCCTGGGCGACGCGGAAGAGGGTGACGTCGATGACGGGGCTGAGGGGGACGCGGTCGCCGGTCACTTCGACGTGGAGGTCGACGCCGGTGCTCTGGCTCCAGTTGCGGGCCAGGGTGGTCATGGCTTCGGGGAGGTGAGCGTCTTCGAGCTGGTGGGGCTGGAGAGCGGAGACGGAGCGGCGGGCTTCGGTGAGGCTGTCCTGGGCGAGGTTGAGCGCGAGTGTGACGTGGGTGCCGGAGTCCTCGACGCGTTGGGCGGCGCGGAGCTGGGTGATGATGCCGGTGAGACCTTGGGCGAGGGTGTCGTGGATCTCGCGGGCCATGCGCTGGCGTTCGTCGAGGATGCCGGCCTGGTGGGCTTGGGTGAGGAGCTGGGCGTGGAGGTCGGCGTTCTCCGCCATGGCGGTCTGGAGGTCGTTGACTGCTTTGCGGTATTTGCGCTGCCGGTCCTCGATCTTGATGCCGGCGATGGAGCCGCCGCCGATGGCAACGGTCTGCACGGCGATGATCGCCAGGTAGAAGACGATGAGCTGGGCGGTGGCCTGGGCCCAGTCGAGCGTCGAGCCGTACAGGACGAAGGAGGTGGCGGCGACGGCGGCGAAGGTCCACTTGGAGGGAGCGAAGTTGGCGGCGAGGAAGTAGCCGGAGATGCAGTAGATGAGATAGATGGGGTCGTGGAAGGAGAGCAGCGCGGCGCTGGCCAGGACGCCGGCGAAGTGAACGGTGACGACGACCCGGCGTCCGCGCAGGGCCTTGGGCAGGAGGGTGTGGGCGCCGAGATTCCAGGTGAGGGCCAGGGCGGTGAGCGCGAGAGTACGGAGGATCCCGCCTTCGGGCTGGTTGGGTGAGGCCAGGCTGATGACCAGGGAAGCGGCGAGGGTGATGTAGGGGATGATCTCGACGACGCGGTCGAAGCGCTGCTCCCAGGCCGAAGGCGGGAAGGGGTCGTTCATCCGGAGCGTGCTCCTCTCCGCGGCTATGGATGGCTTTCACCTGGTTTCGGCAGATGAGGGCGAGTTTAGGCGCATGGGGAGCAGGATGGCGTAGCCGTACATGAGCAACCCCAGGGCGATCATGAAGATGACGGTGGGCCATTGCCAGACCGGCGGGAGATGAAGGGCGAGGAACCAGCCGCGGTCATCGATGCCGATGATCTTCATGACCATGGGCACGACTCCCTGGGGGAACAGCGGAAGCCAGGCGATGAGGTAGCTGATCGTGACGCCGATGCGGTGCGGGATGGGCAGGTCCGCGGTGGTGGGTTTGTCGGGTTGGGGCGCCGGGCCGTGCTTCATGAGGTTGAGCAGATCGATCCCGTGGTTCTCGAGTCTGCGGTAGGCGATCCTGCCGAATCCCCAGGCGCACAGGGCGCCGGTCAGCACACCGGTGGCGATGCCGGCCCAGGGGTGGAGGAGGATGGCGCCGGCCGCGGGCAGGGCGGTGGCGGGGACCGCGAGGAGCACGAGCCAGGCGAGGCTGGTTTCGGCGCTTTCGTCGGCCCCGGTGCTGAGCGGGTTGCCGCCGCGCTTGTGCGGGTCGGTGCCGGGGACGAGCGAGGTGACGGCGAGCAGGACGATGATCCCGGCGCCGCCGCCGAGGAGGGCGGGGAGCAGGCCGAGCACCCACGGCCAGGCCCACGTCTGGCCGCTGACGAGGGTGCCGATCAGGGAGAGGATGACGGCGGCCGGGCCGACGACGAGGAGCCAGGCCCGCTGGCGGCCACGTACGTCGGCGCGCTCCGCGCCGGGGATCATGAGGGTGAGCCAGAGGGCGGTCCCGTCGGCGCCGTAGAGGTTGGCCGAGGACGCGGCGGCCATCACGATCGCGATGAGTCCCGTGAAGGGGACCATGACCCAGATGTCGAGGGCGAGGAGCAGGAGGGGGGTGACGATGGCGTAGGAGAAGGCGGTGGCGAGGAGCTGGATGCGGACGAGGTCACGCCACCAGGCGCGCAGTTCCCTGGCGGCGGCGATGCGGGCGCCGCCGGCGCCGGGGAAGGGACGGGGCGTGCCCCGGCGGGGTGGCACACCCCCGCGCGCGGCCGAGACGACGCGCCGCGCCAGCAGGCCGGCCCAGGCGGCCAGGAGGAGGACGATCACGCCGGCGTTGGCGGCGAGGATGGCCAGGGCGAGAGGCCAGGAGGCTTCGATGGCGGCCACGCCCCATCCGGAGGGCAGGACGCGGACGAGGATCTCGGACCAGGCGGCGGTGTCGGTGGCGCCCATCGCTGCGACGGGTGCCCAGCCGTTGCTGCACAGGGCGATGGCGGTGCCGGTCACGATGCCGACGGCGGCTGCGGTGGCGCGCGATCTGACGAACAGCCCGATGAGCGCCACGATGACGCGGGAGATCATCACCATGGTGACGAGCGTGGTGAGGGCTGCTGCCAGGCCGATGAGCACGCCGGCCGGGCCGAAGCGCCAGCCGTACACGGGCAGGGACAGCAGGGCGAGGAGATTGACCGCGGGTGCGGGGCCCGCGAAAGCTCCGGCGAGCAGTGCCGGCGCGATCCGGCCTGGCCTGGCCGGGAGCATGGAGAAGTACTCGGGGCGCAGGGCCTCGTTGCCGCCCCCGATGAAGATGGGGCCGAAGATCCAGCCGGACAGCCACACGGCCAGGGTGATCGGCAGGTAGGCGGGCCACAGGACGGCGACGGCGATCGTGCCGAAGGCCAGGATCAGCCCGAGCGAGACACCGGTGTAGAGGTTGGTGGCCTGGTCGCCGCGCAGGGAGTTGCGCATGACGGCCAGCCGCATGCGGATCATGTGCTGTGCCAGGGCGGTCGGGCCGGGAGTCAGGAGGTGAGCCATGCCAGCCCCTCCGTTCCGCCGGTGCGGGCGCCGACGAGGCCGACGAAGGCGTCCTCCAGCGTTCCGGCGCCGCGTACGTCGGCCAGCGGCCCGGCGGCTACCACGCGGCCGTCCGAGATGACGCCCACGTGGTCGCAGAGCTGCTCGACGAGGGCCATGACGTGACTGGAGATGATCACGGAGCCGCCGTTGGCCGCGAACCTGCGCAGGATGGTCTTGATCGTGGCCGCGGAGACGGGGTCGACGGCCTCGAAGGGCTCGTCCAGGACGAGCAGGCGGGGCGCGTGCAGGAGGGCGACGGCCAGGCCGATCTTCTTGCGCATGCCGGTGGAGTACTCGATGACCAGGGTCCGTTCCGCGGAGTCGAGTTCGAGGACCTGGAGGAGTTCGTCGGTGCGCTCGGCGACGACGGCGGGCGGCATGCCGCGCAGCAGGCCGAGGTAGGTGAGGACCTCGCGGCCGGTGAGCCGTTCCGGCATGGCGTTGCCGTCGGGCAGCACGCCGATCAGTCCTTTGGCCCGGACGGTGTCACGCCAGACGTCGACGCCGAAGATCTCGGCGCTGCCGGCGTCGGGGCGGAGCAGGCCGACGGCCATGGCCAGGGTGGTGGTCTTGCCTGCGCCGTTGGGGCCGACCAGGCCGTAGAAGGATCCGGCGGGGACGGTGAGGTGGATGTCGTCGACGGCCTTGTGGTCGCCGAAGGCTTTGCGGAGTCCGATGGTGCGCAGGGCGGGCTCCCGGTGTGTTGGCATGCCTTGAGAATCGCGCGGGGGCAGGGGGTGGTGGATCGTCCGGCCGGAGAGCGGGATGGTGGATTCCGGCATCAACCGATCGGTTGATGCGGGGAGAGCGGCTGGTCCGTGGTGCGGGTCTCAGCGCCGCGGTCCGCGGCACCTGGTCGGAGAGGGCGAGCCGGCTTGTTTCCTGATCCCCCGCGAGAGCTACCGCGGATGTCCGTCTCAGGGGGATGGCACGCCTCGCCCTGATCCCTAGTCTCCTTCTGACCGCACAGAACGCTGCGGAAACTTGATCGAGAGGATCGCGATCGTGGCGTCTACGGAGCACCCGAGCAGCACTCTTCCGCAAGCCGGCCTCTCCACGGGTCGACGCCGGTTGCGCAGATTCCGGTTCCCCGTCCTGCTGGTCGCGTTGTTCGGTGTGATGGTGGTGACCGCGGGGATCAACCAGTTCGTCGCGCCCGCACCGATCCTCGCCCTGCCGGTGGGGATAGGTCTGGCCGTCGCGGGTCTGACCTGCTATCACTGGCTTTGCCGGACCGTCGAACTCCGTCCGAGCATCTCCGAACTCGACAGGACAGGTAGACGGTCCCAGTTGCGGCGCGGGACGCTGCTCGGCGCCGGCCTGTTCACCGTGGTGATGGTGCTGATCGCGGTCTTCGGCGGCTGGCAGAGCCTGTCCTTCGGCTCCTTCGGCGGCTTCCTCGGCACCGCGGGCATGATGGCGAGCGTCGCCGTGGCCGAAGAACTCCTCTTTCGCGGGGTCGTGTTCCGCATCATGGAGGAACACGTCGGCACCGTGATCGCCTTGGCCGTATCCACGCTGCTGTTCGGGGCGACACACCTGGTCAACGCCAACGCCACGCTGTGGGGCGCGCTCGCGATCGCCTTGACGGGCGGAGCCATGACAACCGCCGCCTACGTCGTCACCCGCTCGCTGTGGTTGCCGATCGGCCTGCACTTCGCCTGGAACTTCACCCATACCGGGATCTTCGGTGTCATGCTCTCCGGATCGGACGCACCGGTCCACGGCCTGCTGAACGTCACGCTGTCCGGCCCGTCCGTACTGACCGGCGGCGCTTTCGGCCCTGAAGCCAGCCTGCTCACCCTGCTGGTCTGCCTGGCGCCCACGATCTTCCTGCTGCGGCGCGCCGCGCGCACCGGTCAGATCCGCCCACGCCCCACCAGGACGTCCGCCTGACGGTTGCCACCGCGGCCTTCTGGTACGTGGGTCGTGGCCGTCGTTAGGCTTGCCCGATGTTCGCGAACGTCACTCGTTCAGTGCGCTCCTGGCCGGACTCGTGGCGGGCCGGCCCCGTCTTCGCCAAGGACGGCGCGCTCGCGGCGGTGCTCACGCTGGCGGCGTTCGTACCGACGCTGGACACCATCGCGGCGCGGCTCGGCGACCTGCCCGGACGCCCGGCCGACCTGCCGGCGCTGGCGCTGACCGTGGCCCAGTCGGCGCCGCTGGCTCTGCGCAGCCGGTGGCCGGCGGCGAGCCTGGCGGTCATCGGCATCGCCTTCGCGGCCCATCAGGCGCTGGCCTACCCGCCGACCTTCGCCAGCATCGGGCTCTATCTCGCGGTGTACGCGGCCGGAGCCCATCAGGCCCGGTTCCGTCGCGGCGTCGCCGCTGGGACGACCGCGGGTTATGCCGCACTCGCGGTCGTGCTGCACAGCCTCGGGTCACCCAATCGGGCTCTGGACTTCCTCGCCTTCTACCTGACGCTGGTGGTGATCTGGATGGCCGGTGCGGGAATGCGCCGGTGGCGGGCGGAAGAGGCCGAGCACCGCCGGCTCAGCGCGGACGTGGCCAGGGCCGCCGAGCGGGCACGCATCGCCCGGGAACTGCACGACGTCGTCACGCATCACGTGACCGCCATGGTGATCCAGGCCGACGCGGCACAGTTCGTCGTCGGCACGGCGCCGGATCGCGCCGGATCGGGGCTCGCCGCCATCAGCGACACCGGACGCCGGGCGCTGACGGAGTTGCGGCACCTGCTCAACGTCCTGGAGGCGACCGGCGAGCCGGGCCCGGCCAACCGCACCCCGGCACTGGGCAGGATCGCCGACCTGGCCGAACAGGCCCGTCTGTCCGGCCAGCCGGTCGAGCTGAACGAGCACGGCCGGCAGCGGCCACGAACCGTGGACGTCGAACTGGCCGCCTACCGGGTGGTTCAGGAGGCGCTCACCAACGCCATGAAGCACGCGACAGGGCGGCGCACCGTCGTCACCGTGCACCATCACCCCGACCGCCTCACCGTCGAGGTGACCACCGACGGCCCCACCGGCCCGGAACCCGCGGATCCCGGGCCCACCACCCCCCTCGTGCCCGCGGGCGGGCGGGGACTGAACGGGCTGCGCCAGCGGCTGCGGATGCTCGACGGCGACCTGATCGTCGCGAGCCGGCCTGACGGCGGGTTCAGCGTGCGAGCCCTCATCCCCTCCGGGAGCCAGACATGACCGACGCCCCGATCAAGGTGCTCATCTGCGAGGACCAGGAACTCGTCCGGGCCGGCTACCTGACCATCTTCTCCGCCCAGCCCGACATGGAGGTGGTCGGCGAGGCCGCGGACGGTCGCGCGGCTGTCGAGGCCGCACGCCGGTTACGTCCCGACGTCATCGTGATGGACATCCGCATGCCCATCCTGGACGGCATCGAGGCCACTCGCCAACTGGCCGGTCCCGGCGCCACCGCTCCGGCGAAGGTGCTGGTCGTCACCACCTTCAACGTCGACGAGTACGTCTACGAAGCGCTCAAGGCCGGAGCCAGCGGCTTCCTGCTCAAAGACGCCCCGCCGGCGGAACTGGCCAACGGCGTACGAACCATCGCCCGCGGAGACTCCCTGCTGGCCCCCGCCGTCACCCGCACCCTCATCGGCCACATCGCCGACCGGCTCCGCCCCTCCGCTACCTCCAAACCGGCCAGGGACCGGATCATCAGAGCGCTGACCGCCCGCGAGCTCGAGGTGCTCGAACAACTCTCCGCCGGTCTGTCGAACGCGGAGATCGCCGGCAGGCTGTTCATCGCCCCCGAGACCGTGAAGACCTACATCTCGCGGATCCTGACGAAGCTGCAACTGCGCGACCGCGTGCAGGCGGTCGTCCTCGCCTACCAGGCGGGACTCGTCCGCGGCGACGACTGAACCACGATTCGTCCCGCACCGCTGAAGCCCGGGTGTAGCGCATCAGCCTGCGGAGCTTTGCCCCAGTTCTCATCGAGGGGATCGCCAGGCAGCCACGATTTGACCGGTCCGCGTCCCGGCTCGGGCTCCCACGCTTTCTTCCTCGGATTCCAGCGGAGCGTGGCCTCCCGCAGCGAATCGGCCGAGAGGTCGATTTCCTAGCGAATTCGATCACCTCACGCCGCATGGGTAACTCGGTGTTTCTGCAGGGCGGCTCCGCCCGCGCGGGGTTGGCGAAGGCGGTGCACCACGCGACGGAGCCGCCCCAGTCGTGCCCGACCAGGTGGAAGCGATCGGCGCCCAGGGTGTCGGCCACGTCCAGCACGTCCTGAACCAGGTGCGGCATCCGATACGCCGCCACCTCCGCGGGGCGTGCTCCGGGGGAGTATCCGCGCTGGTCGAAGGCCACGGCGCGGCAGCCCGCCGCGGCAAGCTCCGCGACGCCGGCTACTCGGCCGGTCCGGAGGTGGGAGGGACGTTCTGGTCTCCGCACTGCCGCCGCCGGGAGTCCTGACCGGCCACGACCGTGACGGCCCCACCCGGCGGGGCCGTCCGGCGCCGGATCAGCCGCAGTTCGCCCAGTCTGCGGAGGTGCCCTCCGCGCCGACGCTGCCGGAGAACTTCACGCACTTGCCGGGCGCGTCCAGCTTGACCGGACCGGCGTAGTACTTGAAGTTGCCGCTGTCGGTGGCGCTGCCCCCGCCCTGGACGTCGAGCGTCGCGCTGACGGGACTCTCTTTCCCCACTCCCGCGTACTTCATCGTCACCACGCAGTTCTGTTCGGTGCCGGCGTTGTAGAGCTGGAAGGTCTCGCCGCCGCTGAACGACTGCGAGCGCTGTACGTAGAAGCCGGCCCCGCACACCTGGGCCGGTGCGTAGGGGTTCTTCGGCTCGGCCTGCGCGGGCGGGGGCGGCGGCGGGTCCGCGCTCCTGGGTGGCTCCGGCCTCGGCGGCTGGGTCGTCGGGGACTGTGTCGTGGGCGCCGGCGCGGGCGCCTGCGTGCTCATGGAGGGAGCCGGAGTCTCGGAGCTCCTCGTGGGGGACGGGGTGGGGTCCTGGGATCGCTGCGGTGTCCTGGTGGCGGTGCCGGAGGCCGTCGGTGTCGCCGTGACCGTCTTGGTCACCTGCGGCAAGGCCGTCCGAGTGGCCGGTGTGGCGGTCGGTTGCGGTGTCTTCTGCGAGGTGGTGGTCGGCTGCACGGTGGAAACCGGCTGGGTGGACGTGGGCGAAGGCGTGGGCACCGTGCTGTACACCGGCGCGGTCGGGACGTCCGACGGCTGCTCGGTGGGAAGGATGAGCGGGCCCACGCCGTCCTGGTCCGTGGCGGAGGAGGTGGCCCATGGCACGGTCACCTCCGGTTGTGGCCGGCCGGATTCCGGACCCAGTTGCGGAACCGGGTCACCGGCGCCGGTCTGCGCGTTCTGCTCCGACTCGATCAGAGCGGCGATGCCCCGGTCGGCCTCGCCTGCTGCGCCGACGCCAACCGAATTGACGGGCCGGGTCTCCGTGTAGTGACCGGCTCCCCAGATGGCGACGCCGGAGAGCACCATGAGTCCGGCCGCCGACGCGGCCATGGCGATCGGGAACTTGCGCCGCGGGGCGGGCGTCCCCACGACCGGCGCCTGCAGCATCTGGGGGCGCTTGGCGGATCCGCCGGGTGGTTGCGGAGGCTGCCACGACTGTTGCGGTTGCTGCAGCGGCATCGACTGCGGCCGTACGGGGACGCCTTCGATCGGCGCGCCGTCCCCCGGAGTGGGTGACGGGGCTGGTTGTTCGTACAGCGGCAGCTTGGGCGGGGCCTTCGCCGGTGACAGTGCCGCCGTGATCCCCGGCTCCGCGTACTGGCCGCCGAGCAGGCGCAACAGCGCGTCGTAGGTGGTCGGCCGCGGGTCGGCGTCCTTCGCCAGCGCCGCGAGCACCACACCCCGCAGCGGCTCGGTCAGCGCGCCCAGCGCGGGCGCGCCGGTCAGCACCGCCTCGGCGTCGTGGCCGAACGGCGCCTTTCCGGTGGCCGCGAAGACCACCGTGGCCGCCCAGGCGAACAGGTCCGCCGCGGAGCCGTACGGTTCGTCCCGCAGTTGCTCGGGGGAGCGGTAGCCGATCTCGCCGGCGGCCTCGCCAAGGTCCAGGTCGGTCACCCGGACACCGTCGACGCCCATGATCACGTTGTGCGGGGTCAGCCCCCGGTGCGTGACGCCCACCAGATGCGCGGCGGTCAGCGCGGTCAGCGTGCCGACGGCCATCCGCTCCAGCGCGTCAGTGTTGAGCGGCCCGTCGGCCGCCAGGGTCTCGGCGAGGCTGCGCCCCCGCACATGCTCACGGACGACGTAGAGACAGCCTTCGTGCAGACCGGCGTCCACCATTTTGGCGACGTGCAGACCGGAGACGCGCCGGACGCCGGTGAAACGCGCGACGCCGTTCGGGTCCGGCTCCCCGGCCAGCACCTTGATCACCCGAAGCGGCGCGTCGTCCGACTCCCGGCCGAGGAAGGTCGTCCCGCGCGGCCCCGCTGGCAGCCGGTCCGACAGAACGTAGTGACCCACGCTCTTTGGATCATCCGCTCGTAAAGGGCGCATGGATCTGTCTCCTTGTCGTTTGTCGTCGTGTTGTGGTGGTGGCCGGATCAGGCGCACCCAGCGGCCGGAGCCGACGGCGGCTAGGCCGGCTCGCCGGGTCTCCAACCGCGGCTTCGGCCGAGCGGCAGGACCAGCGCGAGTGCACCGGCCAGGGCCGTGAGGATCAGCGCGCCCGCCATCACGGCCAGCGAAAGATTTCTGGTCACGAAGTCCTCCGGCGGCACCTTGGCGATCGCGTCCGCCGAGATCGCCGCCGCAGGAGGCGGGGCCACCACCGGCCGGCCGTCGGGCTCGAACGGCAGCACGGCGCTGACCGCCAGCACCGGATTGACCATGCCCGCTCCGGTGCCCTCGCCGATGGAGCCGTCGGACGTGGCGATGATGCGCCGCCGTACCTGCTCCTGGTCGAGATGCGGGAACCTGGCGCGTACCAGTGCGGCGGTTCCGGAGACGTAGGCGGCGGCGAAGCTGGAGCCCTCAAGGTCCAGCTTGTACGCGCTGGGCGGCCACGGGGCGACGATGCCGACGCCTGGCCCCAGGACGCTCACGGGCGTGGCCGTGTTGGAGGAGTCGGCGCGGCGTCCGTCGGGTGTGGCCGAGCCGGCGGCCAGCACTCCTTCGTAGGAGCCCGGGTAGGCGGGGACGTTCTCGTTCTTCTCGGTGATGTTGCCCGCGGCGGCGACGATGACGATGTCGTGGGCCAGGGCGTTCTGGACGGCCGCCTTGAGCGCCGGATTGTCGGCCGCCTTGATCGAGATGTTGATGACGTCGGCTCTCAGTTGAACCGCCTTGTCGATGGCCGCGGCCAGGTTGGCGACGTGGCCCTGCGCCTGGTTGCTCTGTTTGAGTTCGATCACGGTCGCCTGCGGGGCCACCCCGTGAAAGGCGACGCCCGGGTAGAGGCGGCCGGCGATGATGCCGGTGACGGCGGTGCCGTGGCCGACGCAGTCGATGTGGCCGGTTCCGGTGAGGTCGACGAAGGTGGCGAACTGCCGCAGTTGCGGGTGCCGGGTGTCGAGACCGCTGTCGACGACGGCCACCCGTACGCCCGCCCCGGCGCTCAGCCTCCAGGCCGTCTTGATGTCGAGCCGCTGTTGCGCCCACGGCTCCCCACCAGGCAGCTTCACCGTGCCCGGTTCTGGGTCGCACTCCTCGGCGGCCGGCGTGACGGCCGCCGGGGAGGCGACCGCCGGACCGGCGGTGAGGACGAGGACCGATACGGCGGCCAGCAGCACCCGGCCGAGCATCGCGCTACTCGGTCGCGGGGTGGATGAGCCGGCCATCGCCTGATTCCTCGACCGGTCTGCCGGCGGCGAGCGGGACAACATCGAACACGGGCCTCTCGGGCCTGAAATCCGCAGGCACGCACACCTGTCCTCGATCGGGGGTCGCATCCGTTCGAGAGGAAATCTTGCGCTGCCGGGTTCTCCCTGTCATTAGCAGAGAGCGCAGGATGTGTTGGTGCTGGGCGCAGGCCGCCCGCGGGACGGGTCGCGGAGCGGGGCGGTCAGTAAGGCCGGTAGCTGCCGCCTCCCTCCAGGGACGAGATGCCGGGATGGCCGCCGAGGTTCCCGTAGCGGCTGTAGGTGTACAGAACCCCCGCGATGATGTTGTCGACCGGGTCGAGGATCTTGCCGTGGCCGGGCAGAGCGTGCGCGTTGAACGTCGGTGGGATGGTCTGCATCAGACCCTGCGACGGTATTCCGTTCTTGGCGTTGATGTCCCAGTTGTTGATGGCACTGGGGTTGCCGCCGGACTCGTGGTAAATGATCGTCCAGACGCGCTGGACGTCCTGGGGGTCGTTCGGGTCCAGGTCGCCGACGTCGATGCCGCGTTCACGCATGACGTCCGCCATCTCGGGAGACCTGATGACGGTGAGCGCCTGCTTGATCCACTCGACGACCTCGGTCTTGGCCGCGGGCGTCCCGCTCGTCGGCGCGGCTCCGCCGGCTCCGGAGCCGGAGCCGCTACCGGCGCCCGCACCGCCCTGCTCCTGCGCGCCGCTCTCGTCGGCTGTCGCGGTCCAGACGACCTTCTGTTCGCCCGGGACGAAGTCCGGCCCGCCCGGAGGGGGGATGGCGGTGAAGAAGCCGAACCCCTGGGTCGGCTCGAGCTTGAGGTGTGTGTCCAGCGTGGTCATGGCGGTCGCGATGGCGTTCTCGGCCGTCGTGACGTGTGCCTGGGCCGAGGTGATGTTGCCGTTCATGAGACCGGTCAAGGTGGCGTCGGCGATCAGTGCGTCCTTCGCGGCGGCATCGCTCGCCGCGGGGTTCTGGGTCTTGTAGTTCGCCAGATGTTGCTGGGCGGTCGTGACCGCGTTCGTGGAGAGCGTCGCGATGTCCGCAGCGGCCTTCTCCATCGTCGTGGCGATGTCGTCGAGCGCCTTCGCGCAGGTGCCGACGGCGGCGTTGAAGGCGCCACCCGCCTGGGGATAGAGGCGGATGTGGCGGTCGAAGGCGTCCGCGGAGTCGCCCTCCCACTTCAGATCGACCTCGTTGATGTTCCGGATGAGCGCGGAGGTGACGTGCGCGGTACGGTGCGAGCATGATCGCCAGGCCGAGGCGATGCTCCTGATGCCCGCGACGTTGCCCGTCACCTTGTCGTGCAGGGCCTTCAGCTCCCCGCCACGGGGCAGATCGGTGATGGCCAGCGTGACCGCGGGGGTGGTCATGCGCCCGAATCCGTCTCCGCGGCGCGCAGGTTGGTCTCGACCTCGTCGAGTGCCCGCTCGACGAGGTCGAGCTTCGTGCGGCCGCTCTCGATCTCACCACCGATGCCCGACCAGATGTTCTGCATCTTGGTGGTCAGTTCCTGAGCTCTCGCCAGTGTGCCGAAGAGCGCGGGGTGCGTCACGGCGCCGGGGTCCACCGACTTGGTCTCTTTGATGATCTCGGCGAGGACGAAGGCCTTGGCGGTCTCGCGGACCCGTCCCCGGCACTCGTCGAACACCTGATAGGAAACATCGACTCGGCCTGTGCTCATGGGAGGGGAGCATAGAGGACATCGGATCGGGCGGGTTCACCCTTCTTCCAGCATCGCCGTCTGGATCAGCCGATCTCCCAGCCTTCTGTCCACGTGGAAGCCGCGACCGGGCGGGAGGGGTTGCGGCCGGGTGTTGCCGAACAGGACGCCCTCCTCCTTGCGGCCCGACATGATCAGCGCCGGGCTGGCCATCTCCTTGAGCCGCTGCACCGCCTGGTCGTACAGTGCCCGGCCCGCGCCGCCCATCTGACGGGCGATGATCACGTGGAGTCCGATGTCACGCGCCTGGGGCAGCAACTCGGCCAGCGGCTGCAGGGGATTGTTCGAGGTGGCGACCAGGTCATAGTCGTCCACCACGACGTAGAGGTCGGAACCCTTCCACCAACTGCGCTCACGAAGCTGGTCAGGGGTGAGGTCGGCGGGCGGAAGGCGCTTGAGCATGGCCACCCGGACCTCCTGCACCAACTCGGCCGCGGCCGCACTCGACACGGCATAGCCGATGCGATGCTCGGTGGCCGCGGTGTCCAGCAGCGACCGCCGGTAGTCGATCACGACCATCCTGGCGTCCTTGGGCGGCTTGCGCGCCACGACCCCCTCCATGATCAGCTTCAGCACGTTCGACTTGCCGCACCCGGTGTCGCCGAAGACGATGAAGTGCGGATCGGTCGCGAAGTCGAGGGCCACCGGCGAGAGCGTGCCCTCGTCGATCCCGATCGCGACGCTGTTCGCCCCGGTCTGCTCCGGCCCCGGCAGGTCGGACACGGGCAGCAGCGACGGCAGCAGCCGCACCGGGGGAGCGGCCGGGCCCTGCCACGCGGCGCCGACCGTCTCCACGAGGGCGCCCAGCCCGTCGGCGAGGTCGTCGGCGCCGCGCAGCCCGTCGATCCGGGGCAGGGCCGACAGGAAGTGCATGCCGTCCCTGGTGAGCCCGCGTCCCGGCGTGCCCTCGGGCACCGCCAGCGACGCGGTGCGGCTGATCTCCGACTCGAAGGCGTCGCCGAGCTTGAGCTCGATCCTGGTGCCGAACAGGTCGCGGATGCCCGGCCGGAACTCCGACCACTTGTTCGTGGCCGCCATGACGTGGACGCCGTAGCCGAGTCCCCGCGCCGCCAGATCGGTGATCACCTGCTCCAGGCTCTCGTACTCGTGCCGGACGGTCAGCCAGCCGTCCACGACGAGGAACACGTCGCCCCAGCCGTCGCCCTCGATGGATCCGTCGGCCAGCCGCTTGCGGTAGGTGGCGATCGAGTCGACGCCCTGCTCGGCGAACCGCTGCTCACGCTGCTGGAGGATGGCCGAGATCTCGGCGACCGTGCGGCGGACTCTCTCGACGTTCTGCCGGTTGGCCACGCTGCCCACGTGCGGGAGCCCCTCCAGCGCCGACAGCGAGCCGCCGCCGAAGTCCAGACAGTAGAACTGCACCTCACGGGGGGTGTGGGTGAGCGCCATGCTGGTGATCAGGGTGCGCAGCACGTTGCTCTTGCCGCTCTGCGTGCCGCCCACGACGCCGACGTGTCCGGCCGCGCCGGACAGGTTCAGCCAGTACGGGTCGCGGCGCTGGTCGAAGGGCCGGTCAACGATGCCGACGACGGTGAGCAGCTTGCCCCGGCCGTCCCAGCCCGGCGTGGACAACCCGAGGTCCGGTGTGATCGACAACGAGGGGAGCAGATGGGCCAGGGTCGAGGGCTCGCCCAGCGGCGGCAGCCAGATGCGGTGCGCGGCGGGGCCGCGCCCCTTGAGGCGGCCGACCACGAGGTCGAGGAGACTGACCTCCGGCCCGCTCTCCGCCGGCTCCTCCGCCTTCTTCTCCGGAGGCTCGTCGGCCACGGGCAGCGGCGCGTAGCCGGACCCGTACTCGACGATCTCCCGTGCCGTGGGCTGCCCGCCGTCCGCGGCCTGCCTGGTGTCCGGCTGGTGGGCGCCGGAGACGTACGCGGCCTTGAACCTGGTCATGCCGGTGGTGTCGAACTTGAGGTAGCCGTTGCCCGGGGCGGACGGCAGTTCGTAGGCGTCGGGCAGGCCCAGCACGGCCCGGCTCTCCATGGCGGAGAACGTCCGCAGGCCGATCCGGTACGACAGGTGGGTGTCGAGCCCGCGTAACCTGCCCTCGTCCAGGCGCTGGGAGGCCAGCAGCAGGTGCACGCCGAGCGAGCGGCCGAGCCGGCCGATCATCACGAACAGGTCGATGAACTCGGGCTTGGTGGACAGCAGCTCGCTGAACTCGTCCAGCACGACGAAGAGCGTCGGGAGCGGGCGCAGGTCGGCGCCCTGCTCCCTGGCCCGCTCGTAGTCGCGCAGCGAGGCGTAGTTGCCCGAGGCGCGCAGCAGTTCCTGCCGGCGCACCATCTCGCCGTGCAGCGCGTCGTGCATGCGGTCGACCAGGGGGAGCTCGTCCTCCAGGTTGGTGATGACCGCCGAGACGTGCGGGAGCGAGTCCAGGCCGAGGAAGGTCGCGCCGCCCTTGAAGTCGACCAGGACGAAGTTGAGCACCTCGGAGGAATGGGTGACGGCCAGCCCGAGTACCAGCGTGCGCAGCAGCTCCGACTTGCCGGAGCCGGTGGCGCCGATCAGCAGGCCGTGCGGCCCCATGCCGCCCTGGGCGGACTCCTTGATGTCGAGCTCGACCACGCGGCCGTCGGCGCCGAGCCCGATCGGCACGCGCAGCTTGTTACGACCGGCGCGGGGCCGCCAGATGACCGCCGGGTCCAGCCGGCGAGGGTCGCCGATGCCGAGCAGGTCGGTGAGCGTGGTGTTGACCGACAGCATGTCCTCACCCTCGTCACCGCCGACGGAGGAGGAGGCCCGGAGCGGGGACAACTGCCTGGCCAGCACGTCCATCCACACGAAGGAGAGCTGGTCGGGCGTGCCGAGCCGCGTCTTGCGCTCCTTGCCCGCGTGATCGACCTTCACCATGTACAGGGCGTCCTGCTGGACGTCCAGCCGCAGGGTGTTGCTCTCCTCCACGGCGCCGGTGGAGCCGGTCAGGTCGATGACGGTGACGCCCTGGATGGCGTCGCCGGCGAGCTGCGAATCGTGGGGGACCCGCCCGCCGTCCACGATCACCACGTGGTAGGGCAGCGCGGCGGCGGGCGAACCCGGCTGGAACCTGGCCCGCTCCCTGAGCTCGCCGCCGATGAGCCGGTCCAGGTCGCCGAGGTTGTCGGCCATCAGGCGCACGGGTCCGACCGCGTCGAACTCGTCGGGGTGCAGGGCGTGCGGAAGCCATTTGGCCCACTCCCAGTGGGGCAGGCGGTCCTGAGCGGCGCAGACCATGACGCGCATGTCATCCGGGGAGTGGAAGACGGTGACCTGGCCGATGATGGCGCGCACCAGTCCACGGACCGCCGTGATGTCCCCGCTGAGCCGGACGCGGGCGAAGGAGGCGAGAGCGACGGACACGGGCAGCCGGGGCACCGTGGAGTGGGACCGCATGAACCTGCGCAGCGCACCGGCCGACAGCGCGTCCAGGTCCTCCACGGGTTTGGAGTCCGGTGGGACGAGCTGGATGGCCAGCTTCTGCACGCCGGTGCCGAGCCGGATCGTGCTGAAGTCCTCGTCGCGGGGACGCCGCTCCCACAACCGGGTTCCCATCGCGATCCACCACAGCGAGTCCGGCTCAGGGCCGCTCCACGCCAGGGCCTCGCGTTGCTGCTTGGCGGTGCGCCTGGCCCTGGTGCGGATCTGGCTGAGATAGCGGAAGTAGTCGCGGCGGGCGCCGTCCAGCCGGTACCTGCGCTCGCCGGCCTGGCGGCCCATCTGGCTGACGGTCATGCCGAGCATGGAGACGGCGAACAGGCCGCTGGCGACGTACATGACCGGGTTGGCGCTGCCCCCCGAGGTGAACATGAGCGCCATCGCCGCCGCTCCCGCCAGCATCGGCAGGTAGGAGAGCACCAGCATGAAACCCTGGGCCTGGACGTCGGGAATCTCCGGCGGGGACTCCAGCATGACTTCCCCGCGAGGTGGCGTGGGGCCGGGGCGGCGCTCGGGGCGCCGGACGACTACTTTGCTCACCGGGCGTTCCTACCAGAAGTGACCCGCTATGTTCTCTGCTGTCCATGATGCTTGTGGGACGGAGTGGACTGTGAATTCGAAGGTTCAGGGGACATCGCCGCCCGAACCGGCACCTGGTGAGCGGGAACCCGAGGGGAGCACGCCGGCGCTCCTGGGGCCGATCCAGCAGGGCGCCCTCGCGCAGGTCCCGCTGCCGTTGCCGCTCGTGTGCAACGTCACGATCGTGGGGCCCAGCCGCAGGGCCGATCTGGCGCTGCCCGCCGACATACCCCTGCCGCATGTGCTGCCGGGGCTGCTGCGCATGCTCGGAGAGGTGGGCGGTGACGCCATGTCGTCACCGGGGTGGGCGCTGCAGCGGCTGGGTGGCGCTCCTCTTGACCTGGAACAGAGCCTGGGCACGCTCGGCGTGCTCGACGCCGAGGTTCTCTACCTCCGCCCCCGCGACGCGATCCTGCCGGCCGCGGTCTTCGACGACGTGGCCGATGTCGTCGCCACCGGGGTCAACGGATCGAGTGGCTGGTCACCGGCACGTACCAGGACTCTCAGCGCGGTGGGTGCCACGGGCCTGCTCGTCTTCGGCGCCGCCGGACTGGGCTCGGCCGGTCTGCCCGCACCGGTCGGCGCGATCACCGCGGGCGTGTTCGCGCTGCTGCTGATCGTCGCGGGAGCCGCGCTGTCGCGCGCCCTGGGAAATTCCACGGCCGGCGCGCTGATCGGCCACGCGGCGTTACCGTACGGCTTCCTGGCCGGGCTGTTCGCGCTCGCCGGCGGCGGGGGCCTGGCCGGCGTCGGGGTCCCCCACCTGCTCTCCGCGCTCGCCTGCACGGCACTCACCGCAGCCGTCGCCGGGATGCTGATCTCGTCCGGCATCCCAGGTTTCCTCGGTACGGCTGTCGCGGCGACGTTCGGTGCGGTCGGCGCGGCCGTGGTCATGGTGACCGGAGCCGCGCCGGCCGGCGTGGCGGCGCTGGTCGTCGCCGTGCTGCTGGCGCTGAGCCCGCTGGTGCCGACGCTCTCGTTCCGGCTGGCTCGGGTGCCCTTGCCGGCCATGCCCACCTCGGCCGAGGAACTGCGCGCCGACAACCAGCGGCTCGACGCGGCGGCGATCCAGGAGCGCACAGCGATCGCGCAGAGTTTCGTCACCGGGCTGATCATCGCCACCGGGCTGGTGGCGCTGATCGCCCAGGCGCTGCTGGTGCTGCACGGCGGACTGCTCGCCTGCATCCTGACCGGCACGCTGTCCCTGACGCTCGTCATGCGCGCCCGCGTCTTCTCCGGTCCCGCCCAGCGGATCTGGCTCGTCGGCTCCGGCCTGGCGGGGCTCGCGATGCTGGCGTTCGCGCTCAGCTTCGAAGGTGGCATCATCGGTGCGCCGGCCGTGGCGATCTGCGTGCTGTGGGCGTCCCTGCTGACGGTGGGTGTCGGGATGAGCCTGGCGTCCGGAAAGCCATCGCCGTTCTGGGGCAGAGCCGGGGAGATCCTGGACGTGTTGCTGATCGTCGAGTTGTTCCCCCTCGCGGCCGGTGTGCTGGAGATATACGGCTGGATGCGCGGATTGTCAGGCTGAAACGTTGCTTGCCGACGAGGCAGAGGAGTGCGGATCATGCAGGGATTCGGAGAGTTCGCGAACATCGACATCGACAAGCTGCTCAAGGGAGCGGACGGGCAACTGGCGCGCATGGAGGAGTCCCAGAAGAACCTGGAGTCCTGCGTCGGCCGGGCGCGGGACGAGCAAGGGCTGGTCGCCGTCGAGTGCGGCCAGGAAGGCGTGCGCGAGCTGTACCTGCACCCCAAGGCGCTGCGCCTGTCCACCGGCGACCTGGCCGACCTCATCAAGACAGCGCTGAATGACGCCACGCAGGACCTGAATGTCCAGGTGACCGAAGTGATGAGCGCGGCATTCGGCGACTCCGACGACAGCCCGACGGCGTACGTCACCAACCCGGATGCGGCGCTGAAGAAGATCAAGGAGGCGGAGTCCTCCTACAACCGGACCTTCGACGACGTCATGGGCGAACTCGAACGTATCCGGCGGCGGCTGGAATTGTGATCAGGACGGATCTCGCACGTCCGGGTTTGCTCAGAGCGCACGATGCGTTGGCGGTGGGCGCAGATCTTGCTCGCAACGCGAGAACAGCGGTGATCGGTGGGACACCCCGTGGCAGCATCCGAGTCGATGTCGTTCCGCGGGAGTAGTCGGCTCGGTCCGCAGTGACTGCTCACCGCATGAGACACAGCCATGTCCCCATGGAGGTCACATGTCACTGTTCGGAGCAAGTCCGACGCAGTTGGCCAACGCCGCAGGGTACTGCCAGGACACCGCGCAGTACATCGAAGGCATGCGTCAGAGGGTTCAGACCATCAAAGGCGAGCTGACCACCCAGGGCTGGCGGGGCGGCGCCGCCCAGAAGTTCAGCGCTGCGCTCGACCAGTGGGACGTCGAGTTCAAGGCCGTGATCCAGATCCTCGAAGACATCCATGACCGGCTCAACATCGGCGCCGGTGTCTACCGGAACGCCGCCGAGCAGAACATGGACCTGTCCGGGTCGCTGGCCAGGGACGGTTACCTGGGCCGGATCGACTCAGTGGTCAACGCCAACTAGACGCAACGGAGATCGCGATGACCGTTCCCGATGATCACACATTCGTCAAGTTCGGCAGCATGGAGCAGGCGTACGAGGAGCTGAAGAAGGTCGTGACCGAGCTCGACCGGGCCACGGACGACCTGTTCGCCGACGTCAAGAAGGAAATCGGCGCGAGCTGGGAGGGCGACGCCGAGCAGTTCTTCAACGCGAAGAAGAGCCAGTGGGACGCCCACGAGCAGGCGATGGCCAAAGAACTGTTCCAGGCGGCGAGCGCCGTCGACATCGCCAAGGGCAACTACCAGTCCGCTGAGCAGCGCAACATCGCCATCTGGACCGACTGACCGCAGCCGGCCGCACCTTCCTCCCTCGGTCGCCGCGGTGGTGCGCGGCGGCTGAGGGATCGTGTCTGCAGGGGTAAGTGATGGGCAACCCGGATCGTGAGTCGCACGGCGATTCCCTCCACCTCAATCCGTACTTGGTCACCTTCGAGAGCGACGGGCGGGTTCACGAACCCGCCACGATGCGTGCGGTCGCCGACGCGCTGGCGGAACGTCTCCGGGCCATGGAGAAGTCGGAACTCGACGGGTCCGCCATGACCGAGATCCAGCTCGGTGCCGCCCAGTTCGGGGAGTGGGTGGATGCCAAGCTCTTCGGGGCGGCGGCGGGCAAGGACAGTGCGGGGCAGAAGTTCGGGCACGTCCACGCGGAATTCATCAAGGCCTACAAGAACGTCATCGCCGCCATCGAGGCGAGTGCGGGCAACCACGCCGAGGCGGATGCCCGAAACGAGGGCGCTTGACGGTGGCTGACAAGAGCACGAAGTTCGAGACGCTGCCCATCTGGGGGGAGCAGATCCCCACCGGTCAGACGGAGTTCCAGCCGAAGGCGGAGATCTGGCGGCTGCTGGGGACGTCCCAGCTTCAGCAGATCACCTCCGCCGGGGCCGCCTACACCAGGGCCGCCGAGGCGGTCACCGGCGCGGTCACCGGCATCGATGACTACGCCGGCAAGATCCTCAGCATCTGGCAGGGTCCGGATGCCGACCAGGCGCGCGTCGCCCTGGAGGCCATGTACGCCACCGGCCGCCAGTTGGCGCGAGCGCTCGCGGACATGGGCCGGGCCCTGGAGACCTACGCGGGTTACGTCCCCACGGCCATCGCCGAGGTCAACGGCATCACGGTGGACAAGAACGAGACGGCGGTCCAGGAGGAGATCGGCAAGCTGGGGATGATCGCGATCCCCAACTTGGGCGGCAGGACCGACGCCCAGTTGCTGATCTATGCGGTGCTCCAGGCCAGCGCCGTCACCAGGGTGGAGGACGCCAGGGCCCAGGAGGTGTTGAAGAGGCTCAACGAGAAGATCCGCTCCCTGTACATCTCCTCGATCCCCTTCAATATCAACTACGAGCTGCCGACCGTGACGGTCCCGTCCACGTCCGGTACCTCGGCCAGGGTCGTCTATGGCGACTCGGGCGGCACCCCTGGCACCACCTCCGCCGGTCGTGACGGCACCGGCGGCGCGGCGGACGGGAGCGACGGCGCCGCCGGCGTCGCGGGCACCGCCGGCCAGGAGGACGACCGGCCGAGTGCCACGGATGAAGCCGGCCCCGGGACGGAACCGGATGAGCAGCCGGGCCACGACCAGGCCGCCGGCCAGGACCCGCCGCAGAGCGCGGACCAGCCGGGCGGCCAGGACCAGCCGGGCACGGGGGAGCAGACCGGCGAGCAGACCGGTGAGCAGGGTGCGGACGCCGGAGCGCCGGCGGAGGACGACATCGCTCCGCAGGTGATCGGCTCCACGGACGGGACCTTCCCCGGCGAGGCCGCTCCCGCGGCCGACCCCCTCAGGACCGAGGCGGCGGCCTACCAGCCTCCCACACCTGTCGCGCCGCCCACGATCGGCGGCCACGCGGTGAGCACGCCCACCCCGACCACGTCGATCGTCCCGTCGGTGAGCGTTTCCCCGAACACCGCGTACCCGCCCGGCACGGGCCTCGCGGCGGTTCGCGGCGGCAGCCCGGCGGGAGTGCCCGGCATGCCGTTCCCGCCGATGCTGGGAGGGGGCGGCGCCACGGCGGGCGAGGGCAGCGACCTGGAGCGTAGTGCCTACCTGCCGGAAGACAGGACGGCGTGGAACGGAAGTCATGAGGTGACGGATCCGGTGATCGGATGAGTGGGCAGCCGTACGACGACGACACCGGCCAGTACGACGACACCGGTCAGCAGTTGTACACCGATTACGGTGTCATGCCGACGGCCGCCCAGATGGGGCCGCCCTCGTCGGGCATCTCCTTCAAGCCTGAGCATCTCAAGACGGTCGGCGACCAGCTCGATAATCACACGAAGCACTTCGACTCCTTGCAGGGCCGGTCAAATGACATGGGTGTCCCGTTACCCGGCTTCGGGGTGATCGGCCTCGGGCTCGCCAAAGCTCATGACCAGGCGATCGAGCGCCAGTCCTTCGCCTTGGTCCAGGGCAAGAAGGCGTTGGAGAGCTGGAAGGAGGCGCTGAAGGCGGCCGACGAGAACTACCGGGAAGCCGAGGAGGAGAGCAGGCGGCGGATCCGGAAGTCAAACAACGGGCCGTTCGACGTAGAGCGGGGCGAGGAAGGGCCGGGGGCACCCGGAATCGACCTGCCCGACAGCCCCGGCATGCCGGACGCCGACCTGCCGGACGCCGACCTGCCGGACGCTGACCTGCCCGGAACGGACCTGCCCGGGGGTGACGTGCCCGGCACGGATCTGCCGGGCGCCGATCTTCCGGACGGCGATCCTTCCGGTACCGGCCTGCCGGGCGGCGACCTGCCCGGGACGGACACACCGGGCACGGATCTGGGGAATCCCAACCTGTCGGCTGTCGATGAGCCGAACATGAAGGTCCCTGACATCGGCGCGACACTCAACCCGGAGCAGGACAAGACCGGGCTCTCCTCGTTCGACCCCAACCAGCAGCTCGCCGGGCCGCCGAACGCCGACTCCCGTGCGGGCACCACGTGGGGCTCGCCGGGCAGCGGCGGAGTGGGCTCGACCGGCGCCAACGGTCCGCGGATGCCCGGCATGACCACGCCCGGCGCCATGACCGGCGGGATGCCGATGATGCCCATGACACCCATGGCCGGCGCGGGCAACGGCACCGACGAACGCGACCGGGAAACGAACTCCCTGTTGTCGGAGGACGAAGGCGTGTGGGACGGGGACGAGGAGATCGCTCCCGAGATCATCGGCAAGGAGGCATAGGTGAGCTACGAGGAGGGCAAATGGCTGTACGCCGCAGCACTCGGCACCGCGACCCTCGCGGCGGGCATGATCGGGAAGCCATGGGCCAAGTACGTGGTCCTCATGATCGGTGTCGTGATCTCCGACCCGGGCCGGATGTCCAGCTCGGCTGATGCGTGGCGGGGCACCGACGGCGGGAGTCCATCCGAGCTGACCCAGCTCGATGGTGAGCTCACCACCCTGAAGAACATGCTCGGGGAGTACTGGTCCGGACCCGCCTTCGAGGAATTCACCAAGGCCCACGAGAAATTCTCCGAGTCGCTCAAAAAGCTCGAAGAAACGCGGAACAGCACCGGTGAGGCCATCGATCAGAACGCGAGGTTGTATTACTGGGGGGCCATCACATGCACCGCCGTCGCGGGAGCCATGCTGGCCATCGGGCTGATAATGATGTTCCTCCGCCGCAACGTCTACGGCAATTTAATCGCCCATGCGTTCAAGATTGAGGAGAAGATCGCCAGAACCTCGATCAAGGCGGCGAAAAATGTGCTGCTCAAGCTCGGCATCGGGGTCGGCGTCGTGGCCGGCCTGATGTATGTGGCCATTCAGCAGGCCGAGACCACCGGGAAGGCATTTCCTCTGGTGAAGGGGATACCGACCGCGATCGACTCGCTGAAGACCGGCGCGCCGGAGTTCACCGACGCCACGATTCAGTACGACAAGCAGACAGGCCAGATCATCCCCAAGGTAGACGTCTCCTCCTTGCCGGGCGGCCTCGGCTGAGCGCCGGCGGGCTCACCGGCTGGTGAGGCGGCCGGCGGACACCTCCGTGACAGGCTTCCGCGCGGCGGCCGGGTCGAGGAGCGGGCCCTCCGGGATCAGTCGCAGCAGATGGGCCGGCAACGGAGCGACCTGGGCCGCGTCGTAACCCAGTTGGTCCACGACATCGGCGGAAGCCAGCCGGAACCGCTTGCCCCGGTCGGTGATGAGCGAATACTCCGTGATGCCGGTGACCTGCCCTTCTCCAGGCAGATGGCCGGCCAGCGCGGCCCTGCCAGGAGGGAGCAGCACCTGGTCGACCAGGTCGGGCCCGCCGCCGCCCGACGGCTTCGGGATGGTCATGCTCGCGCCGGTCGTGAGCTGTGCCCGGACCGATCCGCCGGCCGTGTCGGCGTACACCGCGCACAGCGGCGAAGACACCCCGGGGGTGCGGAAACGCGGCATGGCGGACGGCAGCCCGCCACCGAGAATGCGCCGGTCGGACGCCTTGGCGGCGTTGACCGAGGCCGCGTCGACGGGGATCGGGCGCACGCGCCGGCTGCCGTACGCGGTCTTGGTGCCCGGGTCCTGGAGCAGCAGCGTTCCCTGAGTGTGGCTGACGGGGGCGAGGCCGTCGGCGAGCAGTACGTACCAGCGTTCCGGCACGCCCGGGATGGAGGTCGTCCGGAAGATCTGCCCCACGCGCGCGGCTTCGCCGCCGGGGCCCGTCACCCGCAGGCCGCGCTGCGCAATCTCGGGCGCGGCGAAGTCGGGACCTGCGGGAATGGCGTTCACCCAGGACAGCGGCATCTTGCGCGGTGCCTGATCGGTGAGCCGGCGTACGTCCTTGCTGAGCATCCGATGGTTGTTCCACAGCACCCAGTCGTGCTGCCCGTCGTTGACGACCAGCGCGTCGCCGCCCACGGGGGTGCCGCCGACGTCGATCCCGCCCAGCAGCGTCACGTAGGGCCGGAGCACTCCGGTCGCATCGGCCTGTTCGACCACGCAGACCGTCCACGGCGATCTGATCATCTTCTCCGGCTTCGGCAGCGAGTCCGGCGCGCCCGGGATGCCGATCTCCTGCCCCCTGACCAGGCCGTCCAGCGACTCGGCCGACACCGTACGGACGTTGATCTCCTGGCTGTCCAGCAGCAGCCTGGCGGAGACGTAGTTCGCCACCGGCTGCAGCTTGCCGTCGCCCTGGTTGTAGACGTAGGAGGCGCCGGTCTCTTCCTCGATGAGCAACTGGCCGGCCTCGACGAGCTTGGTGGCCCCACCCGGGCTGAGCATGCCCCAGATCCCGAATCCGGCCATGATCAACACCATGATGAGGATGCCCGCGAACGTCGCCACGTTATAGCGCCGCATCGGGGACTCCGGTAAATCGGGCTCACCCTGTAGCAGCGCCAGGCTCAGACGCCGGGCCATCATTTTGTGAGCCTGATAGAGGTCCTTACGGGTTTGCACGACGACCAATATTACGCGGGTCGGCCAAGTAATTCATACCGGCAGACGGCTCAATATCTGTACGGCTCGCAAGTGGCCAAGTAAGATCTTGACCAACCGGATGTGGAGGTTTCATGGCACCGACGAACAACAGTTGGCATTTGGAGCCGAGCTGGCCCGGATTGGTGACCGAACGAGACGGGGTCACGTATAACCCGGAGGGTCTCGTCGTCATTGCCGACGCGCTGCGGAGGTCCACGATGTCCATCACCGGCTCCGGCTCCTATCCGGACGTGGAGGCGCAGCGCGAGATGGTGAAGATATTCGCCAACAATCTGGTGGAGGAGGCGGGTGAGTACGGCTGGAAGGGCGGCCCCGGCTGGGTGGGGGAGTGGAACGGCGGCCTGACCTTCGCCGAGGCCCTGGTGCAGAGCAACGAGGAGTTGATCAACGTCTACCGGGAGGTCAACGACAAGCTCATGACCGCGATCTCCCTGATCGAGGCGGGTGCGGGCACCTACAAGCGTGCGGATGCGGCGAACGAGGCTTAGAGATGGCAAATGATCAGGTGGATGCGCGCCCCATCAAGCTCGAAGGGGGCACCTCCTTCTCCGTCAACGACGACGGCCGCAGTGTCGCGGAGATCGAGAACCTCATCCGGTTCCTCCAGCCGGTGTGCGTTCAGCGCACGGCCGCGTCCTACCTGGCCGCCGCGGAGAAGCTCTCCTGGCTGAACGACGTCCTGGTGTCACAGGCGACCGAGATGGCCAAGGTCTGGGAGGGGCCGTCCTCGGTGGAGGCGCAGCAAGCTCTGCGTACGCTGCACGCCACCATTCGCGAGCTCGCGACGAGGTTCAAGGAAGTGGGCGGGCCGCTGGAGTGGCTGGGCAAGCGGCTCTTGGAGCATCAGGACTTCGTGAAGAACCAGTCCGGGGCGTGGAGCGACAACACCTTCACCTTTGACGACAGCATGCGCAAGCGCGTCATCACGATGGACAAGGGCGTGCGGATGGGCTCGCAGGACGAGATGGCCGGCCAGCATCTGCGGCTGCTCAACGACGACCTGCTCAAGGTCTACGAGCAGTGGCCGACACACGTCCAGAAGGTCTTGCCGGACATCAAGCCGCCCGCGCTTCCCGACCCTGACCTGCCGGCGCAGGAGGATATCGACAACCACGAGGTTCCGCCGGTCACCGGCACCACGTCGGCGGGCGACTTCGAGAGTCCCGGCATCGGGGACATCGGCGGCCCTCCGCTCACGGACCTGGAGGGGACCGGCCCCCCTGGCAGCGTGCTCACCCCGGCCGGCGCCTACCCGGACGGCGCCGTCGACGCGGGCGGCACCGGCTCGGACGGCCGTTACCCTGACGCCGCCTATCCCGACGGCACGATCCCGGGCACCGGCTCTCCGGACGGAACCGGTCCGGACGCCTCCGCCCTCGACGGCACCGGCCCGAACGCCGGCCCGGACCTGCCCGCCGACCCCGGAACACCGGGCACCGGCGGGCTGAACACCTCCGATCCGCGCACCACCCTGGAGGACTTCCAGCGTCCGGCCAACTGGGATCCGAGCACCTCCCCGCCGCACGCCACCTCGCCCTACGCCACGCCGGGCACCGGCACCGGGCCCGGGACGGGCGCCGGCAACACCGCGGGCATGGGCGGCCTCCCGCTCAATGCCAGATCGGCCGCCGCGACCGGTAACCGCATGCCGTTCATCCCGATGGGCGGAGCGGGCGCGGCCCACAACGAGTCGGAGGAGAAGGAGAACAACACCTGGCTGCACGAGGACGACGACGTCTGGGGCGGCGACGCCGACGACGCCGTCTCCGACCGGATCGGCTAACCGGGAGAGGACCCGCGCAGCTTTCGTACGATCTGCTCGGCGACGGCCTGGTCCACGGCCGGGCACCGGTAGCTCTGCGCGACGATGTGCGCGCAGAGCTCCTCGTCCGGCCGGATCCCGTGCTCCTCCAGGTAGTAGGTGACGCTGTCGGTCCAGACCCAGGTCCCGTCGGTCCGGAAGCTGAGCGGCACCACCCTGCCCCGCGCCGGGTCGAGCCGGTCGAGGTCCAGGCTCGCCGTCGACAGGATCGCGGCGCCTGCCTGGAGATAACCGGCTGTCCGCGGGTCGCGCACCCGCGGGTGGTCGGGCCGGAAGTACGGCCCGCCGTCCCTGACGCCGTCGAAGACCCTGGCCACCGAGATCTCCGCGACGATCTCCGCCGCTCTGAGCCCGCTCATACGGCCCGCACCTGGACGAAGCCCGCCCGGCCGAGGCTCGACAGCAACGAGGGCTCGTCCGTGGGGTCGATCCAGATGATCTCGCCGGTCGGTCTCGGCGGAGGGCAGCGGGTGGTGACGAGGACGAGTGCCACGTCCGCGTTCCAGTGCGCCACGGACGGCGGCTGCGCACGGTCGGCCAGGAGCACCGCCCGCTCCTCGTCGGTGCAGCCGCCGAACGGGCCCTCGGCCGCCAGCGCCGCCTGGAGCCGCGCGGCGGCGGCGAGCGCGAAACGTTCCCGGTCCGCGAACGTGCCCGCATATTCGGGGATCAGTTCGGCGATCAGTTCGGCGGGCTCGTCTCCGTAGATCCGCCACCAGCCGTCGACGACCTCGTAGGCGTACGGGGAGCCGTCGGCTTTCACCGGCTGGGGTGGCGGAGCCTCGGCAGCGGAGGTGTTCCTGACGCGTACGCTCATCTCGGTTCCCATCGTCCGTCGTCGGAGGCCGCCTGCCACTGGGTGATCGCGAACAGGGCGGTCAGTTGTTCCTTGTCGGCCCGGCGGGTGAACAGGGTGTTCACCATGTCGATGAAGGAGGCCGCGTCCTGTTCCGGGCTCGCATCGTGTTCGAGGTGGATGCCGAGCTGATCGCGTGGCGGCAGGTACTCCCCGCCGTGGAGGGCGTAGTTCACCATGGCCACGGCGAGTTTGATCCGGGCCTGGATGATCGAGGGGTCCAGGTGCCCGTCGTTGTGGCGGAACTCGACGTGGTCGTTGTCCGTGCCGACGACGCTGGACAGGTTGAGCGCGGCGGGACGGCCGTTGGCGGAGCGCAACGTCGCCGCGGAGGCGTCGGCGGCGCCGGGGAGATCGTTGGGCCGGCACGCGTGGTAGGGCCGGTGCATCCCGTAAGGATCCCGGGGATCCTGCCCCAGCCGGAACAGGACGTCCTCGTAGCCGTAGTAGAGCGTCAGCAGCCGGTGCAGCGCGTTCACGTCGGTGCCGAGGCGGGGGGCGCCGACATGGATGTGCCCGCCGGCGTCCGGGGTGATCTCGCCGCCGTGTGATCGGATGATCTCGGTGATCAGCGGCAGCTCCGCCCACGTCTGTCCGGTGTCGCGCAGGATGCCGGTGATGAACTCGCCGCCGAGATGATCGCCGATGCTCTCCCACTCCATATGTGAGCGGCCGTTCACCCAGGCGGGCGCGCGGTGGTGCGGGAACACCTCCGGGCTCGCGGCGAGCCCGGCCCGGTGCAGCTCGCGGGCCATCGTGGCGATGTCCTCGTGCCAGGCCGCCAGGTCCCCGCCCACGTGGGTGAACTCCAGTTCCAGCCCGAACGCCAGGTCCAGGCCGATCGCGTCGTGTGTCAGGTACGGCACGATGGACGCGACGTCCGCACCGTCCGCCAGTCGCCGGGTGGCGTCCTGGACGATCGCGTCGTGGTCGTCGAAGTCCCAGCCGAAGTGGTGCTGGGTCCGCGTGGGCGCGGGCGCCGCCGGGGCGATCAGCGAGACCTCGCCCTTGGCGTGCATGCCGATGTGGTAGAGCCGGTCCAGCGCCACGTCGTAGGAGACCTGGCGCCCGTAGTGCTCGTAGAAGGGACGTAACGACTGCATGATCTCGGTGAGTACGTCCACGTCCTGCCGGCTCAGCGGGTTGTCGACCCACACGGCGGCGCCGTCGGCGTTTCGCGCGACGAAGTTGCCCCAGAGAGCTGGGCCCAGCACCAGGGACCGCGGGGGCCGGACGGGATGAGAGCGGCCATGGTCGAAGCCGGCCAGGCCGCGCTCCGTCAGCTTCAGGTTGCCGTCGTTGTGCCGGTCGTTGTTGACGATCAGCAGGTCGAGCAGCTCGATCAAGATCGCACCCCGGACGTTCCGCACGCTGGTGCCGGGAAGGGAGAAGCCTTGGAGGTACTCCATGAAGACCACCTTCGGGTCCGACGGGTGCCCGACGACGACGGGGACGTCGGCGCCGATGAGCCGCCCCACCAGCGCCCCGAGGATCTCGGCCTTGACCTTTTCGGCATCTGTCCGCTTCTGTACGACTTCGACGCCGTCCACGCTGAGATGCGACACGGTGCCGTCCACGCCCTGTTCCGGGAACAACTGCCAGTCACTCAGCAGGGCGGACAGCGCGCCTTCGACCAGGGACGGAGGCAGGCCACGCTGGTGAGCGACCGGTGCTGACGGAACCATGGCCGGCCGGTCGGGCGCTGCCACCGGCGCCGCCGGGTGAGCCTGGAGCCACTGGCCGTTGTCGTCGCGCGGAAAGATCGGCCGGCCGTCCGGGGTGTACTCCTGCACCGCCGCGGTGTGCGCTGCTCTGTCGGCGCCGATGTAGACGATCTCGTCGCCGGCGAGGATCGAGCGGCCGGTGTGGTCCGCCAGCTCCTGCAGCACCGCCGGGTTCCGCGCCGTCTCGCAGCCCAGGATGCGTATCCACGCGCCGGGCTCGCCGATCACGCGCGGGTCGTGGGCGAGCATGGTGGCCAGGTCGGCCGCGCTGAGCCGTTCGGAGCCGATGAGGAATCCGGTGCCGTCGCCGGCGATCGCCACCTCGATGATGCCCGTGGAACGCCGCAGCAGGCGCGGATCGGCCGTCGGCATGACCGAGGAGCTCTCGTCGCGATACCAGATGCCTGCGGTGACCTCCTGACGATGGTCGAAGATCAGGTCCCGGTGCCGGCTGCTCAGCGGTGGTGCGGGGATCCGGCCGGCCGCGCCGGCGGGCACGTCACCGGGCACACCACCGGGCCTGACGCTCGCGAGGGCCGGCGGCTGGACGCTGCGCCCAGGGCGTGCGTTCCCGGTGACCTGCGTTGACGGGGTGTCCGGCAGCGCCGCCAGCGCGGGACCGAGCCAGGCCCGGAGCTGTTGCGCGGCGGCGGCCGAGGTGTCGGCGGGCAGGAAGATCCGCAGGTCTCCCGGCGACCGGCCGGGGCCGTCGATGCGCAGGTGGCCGCGTGGGGTGGTCTCGATCGGGCCGTCGGCGGCCAGCACGGTCCGGCCGGTGAACCGGGCGAGGTTCTGCGCGAAGGCCGTGCTTCCGTCGTGGGGGCCGGTGAGCAGGATCGCGGCGTTCGGCGGCAGGCTGGGAGAGTTCAGCAGCATCGCCGCGATCACCTCGGCCGGGACAGTCCGGCCGCCGACCGTCATCCCCTGCTCGGAGTAACTTCCCTCGACCACGAAGGCGCCGTCCATACGACGTGTCACGGGGCGCGTGTCGTCCGAGCCGCTGCGGACGCGCACCCCCGCTCGAGTCTCGCTGACCGCCCGGTGGAGCCGCGGCGCCAGGTTCCGCGCCAGGTCGGGGGTGAGCTCGATCGTTGGCGTGACCACCGGCTCGGTCCTGGTCCGAGCGGGCTGCTGGACGAGGACGTAGTGCGTCTCGCCGCCATCGGTGGTCAGCACGGCCGTCACGGCGAATCGGGCACCGGATCTGAACAAGGCGTGATGCGGCCTGCCGGACAGATCACCGACCGGCACGTAGTCGGACGCCAGGATGGTCACCCTGACGCCGTGCGGCGCCTCGGCCAGCAGGGCGGCGCTGTCGACGCCGTCGAGCAGGGTGTCCACGGTGAACTCCGCGCCGGGCCGGATTCCGGGGGGGATCAGGCCGTCGGGTAACCGGGCGAACACGTATCCCTCCGCACTCGGCCGTTCCGCCAGCTCGGCATCGGCACGGGAGAGCACGTCACTCTGATGCCGGGCGGTCACCTGCGTCAGATGCTCGTTCCGCAGGAGGTCGCCCAGGACGGGACCGGGCGGAGGCCGCCACGCGGGCACGCGATACTCGACGGTCGCAGGGGGCTCGGAGAGCGCGATCGGGATCAGCCGGGTGTCGTCGGAGCCGGTGAACGTGCTCAGGGTGTGCAGAATCCGCTCGTACCGGCCGATGAGGCCGAGCCGGTCGAAGATGCCGCGAAGCGCTTCGAACCGGGCGGTGAGGTCGGCGACGTCACGGGACGACAGCACCGGCGCACCGGCCCGGAACTCCCAGTCGAAGGCTGAGCCGAAGTGGACCAGGAGCGGGTTGGCGTCGAGCAGCCGCCGCAGAGTCGCGTGGTTCATCGGCCGATCCTGGCTCAACAGGGTGTACAGCGCCCGGGCGGCCAGGCGGGCCCGCGCCTCGGCGGTGGACTCCGGAGGTCCCGTGAGCTCCTCGTAGACGATGAACGGGGTGGCACGGTGGAAACCCGGCTTGCCGTCCGTGGCTTCGCGGGCCTCCTCCAGCCTGGCTTCGAATTCGTCGGCTGCCGAGCGGGCCGGGAACTCGTGGCGCAGCGCCCGCCGGCCGTCACCGAAGACCACCTCAGTGGTGCGGCCGGAGGTGCCGATCACCTCGGAGACGCCGGTGGCCAGGCTCGCCCGGAGCTCGTTGCTGCCGTAGGCGCGCCACACATACCCCTCCACCTCGTCCATGTCGACCGCCGGGCCGTCGAGGCCGAGCGCCCTGCGCACCAGCGCGCGGACGAGCACCTCCGAGCCGATGAAGAAGGGGATCCGCTCCGCCTGTGACCCGTCGGCGAACGTGATCACGATACGCAGCGTCGGTGGCGGCAGCGTCCCGGCCCGCTGCCGGATGTTGTGACGGAGGCGGCGAGCCGCGTTGATCAACCGGCTCGCGGCTCCCGTCCTCGCCGGAGCGGGCGGGTGCTCGTCCGTGGTCGTGAGCCGGTCGAGGTGGCCGAGGCGCAGCCGCTGTCCCGGCGCGGCGGCCAGGACGTCCTCCACTCCGATCGCGTTGGCGGCGAGCGGACCGCCGGCCAGGGACTCGTGCCGGGCCATGATCTGGTCGAACTGCGACAGCAGGCCCAGTGCGGCGAAGTCCGCGCGGGCGTCTTCCAGCATGGTCCTCAGCGTCTGCACGTCCGACGGGGACAGCGGGTTGCTCAGCCACTCGCGCTTCCCTGAGGCGTCTTCACGCAGGAACAGCTCCAGGAGGGGGGTGCTGCTCGGGTGCAGGTGGAAAGCCGGTCGGGTGACGAACGGCGTGACGTCGGCGAGGGCGACCAGGTATCCGGTCAGCACCGCTTCGCGAGTGCCCAGGAACTCGGACGAGGCGTCGGCGGGTGTCCAGTCGATCAGGATGCCCAGGTCACCGGCCGCCCTGGCGGTTGCGACCAGTCCCAGGCGGCCGGCCAGCTCAGCCATCAGCAGGGCCAGATCCCGCTCCTGACGGGTCGAATACTCCAGGAGCAGCGCGGACGTGCCGTCGCTCAGCGTCACCTCGGAGAGGTTCGCGCCGAGCGGAAGTGGATCGCCTTCGACACCCGTCGCCGCGAACTCGCCGGTCTCGTCGAAGTTGATCAGGCTGTCGATGGTGCTCCGGCGCGAGCCTCCGGTGCGGATGGCGAGATCCTGTTCCACGGCGGCGATCTCGTCCAGCAGCACGCGTTGGGCGTCGGTGCCACCGGCCTCGGTGGCTTCCCGCAACTTGCGCCGGAGGAACGTCAACTCGTTGCGGCGCGCGCTGACGCACTCGTCGCGGGCACGGTCGTCAGGTGACGTGTGGGTGTGACCGTCTCCTGCCATCCGGTGTTGCAGCACGTCACTGATCTCATGGAGGACCAGCCGGCCGATCTGGTCGTCGGCGACCCCCGGAGCGAGGGTCATCAGGTGGGGATCATCTGCCGTGCCGGCGACGTTCTCGACCGTCGTGTTGCCGAGGTACCCTCCCTCGACGGGTCTCACCTTCACCCGGAAGTGCAGCGTCCCGAAATCGCGGGTGTCCACCAGGATGGTGTCGCTGCCTTCTTCCCAGCGGATCCCCAGGACGGTGTCGGTGGCGCCGGAGAAGTCGCTGAGCTCCACATCCCTGTTGAACAACCTTCTGGCCAGCGGGACGGTCAGCTCACCTTCCGATGCGGGCCGGCCGTCGGCGACGAATCCGGACTCGGGGATCGGCGCGCCGTGGGTGACCCCGCTGTCCCAGGGGGCGGCGGGCGGGGTGCCGCCGCGGCGGGTGATGTCCGCGGCGATCGCGGTGATGGCCTCGGCGAGGCGGTCGCGTACGGCCTGCTCCGTGGCCTGCCGCCACTTCCGGGAAAGGTGGGCGTGCTCGTTGAGACGGGGGACGACGTGCGGGTCATGAACTCCGTGGCCCTCGGCGGACGCGGGCGATGAGGCTCCGGCCACGCCCTGCGGCCCGCCGGCCGCCTGCCCGGCCTGGGACAGGGCGAGGCGTGAGAGCTCGTGCACCATGACCGACGACACGACCTGCGGGTCCAGGCGTGGGGACAGGACCATGACGTGCGGGTCCCGGGCGGTGCCGGCGTGGAGGTCCGTACGGCCGGGCAGGCTCTCGCCGGGGTCGCCGATCGTCACCCGGACGTGCTGGTCGGGCATGGACGGCGACCGCACCACCAGCACGTCCGGCGCGGCCCAGGTCAGCCCGGTGACGGCGCCGTCGAAGTCCGTCGGCGCCACGTCCTGCGCGAGCACTTCCGGCAGGGACAGGTCGGGATCGCCGGCAGGCCGGGCGGAGGCGTCGAACGGCGTGCCGGGGAGCGCGGGCGAGGGGACGGCCGGCGGCTCGTAGGGGTAGGCGGGCGCGGCCGGCGGGATGGTGACGCCGAGTTCCCGCAGCACCTGCTGCGTGAAGGTGCCCGGCTCCCCGGAGGTCATGAAGACGTGGCGCAGATCGAGGTTCAGCCGCGCGGCGGCGGCCAGCACGCCGGGGGAGAGCGTGGAGAACGCCTGGGCGAACCCGCCGTCGGGAGTCTCGCTGTGGACGGTGCCGTCGGGGTGGACCAGGTAGCGGTGCTCGCCGTCCGGTTCCTGGACGATCACCAGGACCGGCTTCCCGTCCTGGCGCGCCTGCAGCCGGGCGGCTCCCAACTGCGGGATCAGGCCCGGGGCAGCCTCGGTGGCGATGACCGGTTCGGTCGCCAGGGGCGTGGGGGCGAAACGCACGCCCGCCTCCATCCGGGCGCGCAACTCGGTGAGCTGTTCTCCGAAGAGGGTCACATAGACCTCACCGTGGCTGGCGTGCCGCAGATGGACGGGGGCACCCACGGCCTTGTCCGTCCTGCCGGGACGACGGGCCCGGCGCTGGAAGGTGAGGTCGTAATCCACCCTGAGGCGGACGGTGTAGAGCTCGCCCTCCTTGAACTCGCTGAGTTCGGTCCGGACCCCGTTCATGTCGGTCATGCCCTCGGACGACTGCTCGCCGACCGACTTGCCGTAGCCCATTCCGGTGACGTCGTCGTTGCCGGAGGCGGTCCCGCTGAAGGGGGCCAGCCTGCCACGGCCCATGGTCGTACTCGTGGTGGTCGAGGTCCTGTCGACCTCTCCTATCTCGCCGTCGAACGGACCGGCGATGACCTCAAGATCGGACAGGTTGGCCTCGATCGTGACGTCCACGCCCTGGTCGTCGGCGTCCAGCCAGGCCACCGAGACCATCCGGGCGCCGCCTGGCCGGGACATCTGCTCGAAACCGGTGAGCAGGGCGTCGACGGACAGCCGGGTGACCAGCTCCGCCCTGCTCAACGTCATGTTCCGGTTGCCGGTCAGCTTCCCCAGTCGTTCGGTGACGACCTGGAGCAGGGACGGCCGGCCTTCGAACAGCGAGTCGGGGAAGAAGCCGGGGTGCAGTTCGACCCGCCGGGGGTCGTTGACCGCAGGGCGCTCCGCCGGCCTTTCGGCGAGCGGCCTGATCATGCCGCCCGGGATGCGACGGACCAGGGTGGCGTTCAGCCGGCGGGTCTCCGTCCGCACCGGCCTGCGCCGGACGGCCACCGCGTCGGCCGCGGTCTTGGTCTTCCCCCTTGGCAGGGGTCTGCGTTCCACGGTGACCTCAAGGGTGAACTCCTGTTGCACCCGGGCCATTCCGAGGAACAGCTTGAGCCGCTGGAGCCTCGTCTCCTGCGAGTTGCGCGCGCCCGTCACGGAGCGGGTGCGGTCCGTCGACAGGCCGAGCCCGCGGCCCCGGCCGTCATCCCCGCCGTTGTACTCCCCGCCGAAGCCCCAGGAGCCGCTGGACGTCTTCGACTCGGTGATGTCGGTGTAGCGGTAGCGCTGCTTGATGCCGCCCGCTTCGTTGGTGTGGCCGACCAGCGTCGCCTGCTCCCTCTCGGCGGCTCCCTGGGGCACCACCTTCACCGTGACGGTGATCTCCTCGGCGATCCCGCTGTCCGCACTGCCCGTGGCGACGTAGCTCTTCTGGTAACCGGCCTCGCTCCACATGTCGTTGACGTGCATGTCGGCTCGGGTGCGCGCGAAGTCGACGCCCACTTCCCCACGCAGGGTGGGGACGGCGGCCAGCACCTCGGGCGCGATCTCCGACAGGATGCCCAGCACCTGCTCGCCCAGCCTCGTGGGGACCCCCTGCTCGTCGGTCATGGTGAAGGACTCCACCATGCTCGCCCCCATCGCGCTCACGTACGGGGGAGCCAGCACGACCTGGCGACCTCGATCGATGAGATCGGCGGCGGCGCTGAGCGCCCGATCGAGCCGCCGGCGCAGGAGCTTGCCCTTCTCGCTCTTCGGCTCCGGACCGAGCTGTGCGACCTCCCTGAGCCGGTCCAGCAGGCGGCGCAGGGTGTGCTTGCCGGACAGCGGGACCTCGCCGGGGGACAGGGCGGCCAGATCCGCGAGATAGCGCTGGACGAGCGGTGTCGCGAGCGTCCGGTCGAGGTCCAGACTGCCGTTGAGGAACCGCTCGACCGCGTCGGCGACCAGGTGCAGGGGCAGCTTGAACTCGCCGTCGGCGTACAGGCGCAGGGCGTCGTACTCGGGCAGCGTCAGCAGGGCGGTGCCCTGGGTGCTCGCCAGGTTCTCGTCGGGCGACGAGCCGTTCTCCAGGCTCTCCCGGCCGGTGAGCTGGAAGCCCACCCCGACGCTGAGGATGTAGTGCCGGCCGGTCTCGATCGTGAGTTCCTCGGTGCCCCAGATGTCGAGCACCGATCTGGAGGTCGAGGTGGTTCCGGAGCGGGACGGAAGCGTGACCTTGCCGCCGTCTCGGGAGGTGCCCTGGTCGTCGAGATCCGACCCGCTGACGGACGCGCCGGCGTTCCCGTTCCAGGACTTGCCCCAGTTGATTCCGGCGCTGCCCAAGGCGAACTTGATGTCCCCTGTCACATGGTCGACGACGCCGACGACCTCCGCCTGGCCGTACTCGCCTGACACGGACAGGGACGAGCGGGCAGGCGACGCGCGGGCGTCGATGCCGGTCTCGGAGCCGAAGGCGCCTTCCTCCCACTCGGGATGGGAGACGAGGTTGCGCACGTTGAGCAGGGCCGCGAAGTGCTGGAAGGCGTGCGAGCCCGCCCGCATCCCCCTCGGCAGCGCCCGCCGTCCGGCCTCCAGCATGCCGCCCGCGTCCAGGTGCAGGAGCCTGGCGCGGGCCAGGACGCTGTCCGGGAGCTTGCCCACGGACGCGTTCCTGGGTTCGGTCTCGGGCAGGAGGTCGGTGGCGATGACGAGCTTGGCCGCACCGGCGACGGCGGGGAGGCTGTTCTTGACTTCGCCTTCCTGCAGGATCTCGATGATCAGGTGGTGGCCGAGGCTGAAGATGGCGACGGGACCGGTGCTCTCTTCCAGCGTGACGATGTTCTGCGTGCTGCCGACGCTGGAGCCGACGTTTCGCGTGTGCCCGCCACCGCCGCCGACGTTGGCCTCGTGAGCGAGGCCGTTCTGCCCCTGGTCGGGGGCTTCGCCCATCTTCCACCCGACCTTGCCGGGGTACGTCCTGGATCGGCTGTGACCGCGACCCGAGGTGTCGGAGCCGATGTCGAGGTTGACCACCGTCTGCGAGGTGCTCTGCCCGATGTAGGTGACGTCGTCGAAGTTCTGCACCAGCTTGACGCGCACGGTGTAGTGCTCCGGGGCGGCGTTGGCCCGGTGGCGCACCAGGTCGATGAGCAGGCCGTCCTGCGCCGCCTGGTCGTAGCCGGCCTGCGTGCGCACCGCGGACAACTGCCGGACGACTTCGTTCAGGTTGACGAGCTGGCTCGCCTGCTCCAGCTCATTGCCGGAGAACACCAGCTCGCCGTTTTCGATCTTCGGGATCACCCCGCGCTCGCCGAGATCCTGGAGGACCTTCCCGGCGACGTCGTCCAGCCCGGTGATCTCCTGGACCAGGGCGGGGCCCGCGCCGCGCATCTGGCCCGGCCCGTCGCCCTGCCACGTCGGCAGTTCCGGCTTGCGCCCGGTGGGCGGCTCGGGGTCGGGGTCGCCACGCAGGACGGGGAGCCCGTCGGCCCCGATCTTCGGCGTTCCGTTGACCTGCACCGGTGCGGCGGCGTCGATGGGCAGGCCGAAGCGGTAGGCCGCCGCTTCCTGCATGCTGACCAGCGCGGTGCCTGTCACGGACGGCAGGGACGTCGAGGGCGTGCTGCCGGCCCCCTCGATCGTGATCGTGTGCTTGAGTTGCAGCTTGTACGCCTGCCTGTGCCCGGTCTTGCGGTGCACGCTCGGGTGGATGGCCTGGGAGTTGGCGGTCGACGTATACGACTGGCCGGCGGATCTGCCCAGCTCCGGGCTGGGGCCCATCGTCGGAGCGTAGGAACCCGGCAGGTTGACGTCCTCGATCATGGCGATGTCCAGCCCGGCCGAAACGCTGCCTCCCAGCGAGCCGCCGCTCGACGCTCCCCCGAGCACGCCGGCGAAGTCGTTGAGCACCTCCTCCTCCCACTCGTCGGGGGTCGGCCGCCCCACCATCTGGCTGCTGGGCACCTCGACGACCTCGGTGTCGATCGTGATCCGCACCTTGGCCCCACCACCGGTGGGGATCGTCAGGGTGAGCCCGCCGTTGACCGCCTCGCGCAACGCTCCCGGCAGCGTGTCGACGATCGCCGTGCGCAGATTGTGCTGGGCCACGGTGCCGATCTTGGCGAAATCGCCGCCGAGCTTTTCCGCGACGTCCTTGAGGATCTGCTCGAGATCCGACATGCCGGTGACCGTCACGTTGGGCAGGTTCGGGTCCCGCCTGCCGGGGTCGATCGTGATCGTCTTCTTCGGCGGCGGCTCGACGTGCGCGTGCGAGAACCACATCCGCTGGCCGGAGGCGTCGCCGGGAGCGCCGGAGTTCACGGTGGCACCGTCCCGCCATTCCGGCGATGACCTGGTGCGTATCGCCACCGTCCAGGTGGCCGCGGCTTCGTACAGCATCGACTCGCCGCGGTTGTCGCGAACGGCGCCGAACTGGGCGAAGACCCCCCGCCCACCGGTCACGCTGCCGGTGCGCCCGCCGCTCGCGCCGAGTTTGATGTTCAGGAGGGAGCCGATCCAGCGAAATACCGACTCGTCACGGTACATGGCGGCCAGGGCCCTGCTGTCGAAGCGCGGCGAGCGGCCGACACTGTTCGACTGGGTGGCCGTGACCGTCCGGCCTCCCAGGGAGAACACCCCCATCATGATCTCCGAGGCCACGACCTGTGGGTCGAAGATCTCGACGAGGTCGTCGATCTGGAGCCTGATCCGCACCTCCGCCGGATTCCCGGCGTTGTCGACGCGCAGCACCGCGCCGTCCTCGGTGAGGAGCTTGTGGAAGTTCTGGCGGAGGAACCGCTCCAGCTCACTGGCGGTGTAGGTGCGGACGACACCGTTCTGGCCCAGGACGTCGTTCACGGTCTCGGTGAGCCGGTTCAGGTGGGCCATCCTGCCCGTCGGCACCGCGTCGGTCCAGCTCTCCTTGCTCGGCAGCGTGTTGCCCCAGGCTTCACGGAAGCCCACGTGGGCGCGTCTGGCCCGGCCGATTGACCGGCGTCTGTTCGGCGGTACCGCCTGGTACTTCTCGTACGACTCCCGCGCCGCCCTGGCTCGATCCAGGGCCTTCTGGTACAGCCTGGCCATCCTGAGGTGCCGATTCCGCGTGGCGCGGTGGAGTCGCACCTCTTCCCTGGCCTTGCGCCACCGTTCCTGGCTGCCCTGGTCCTGATGGCGCCTTGCCTTCCTGCCTTTCGTCACGGCCTTCTTCGCCTCGTCGTCGGCCTTCTTGGCGCTGTTCTTCTTCGACTCGACCTGGTCGCTCAGGTTCTGCTCGACCTGGTGGAAGGCGTCGATGAGGGACTGAACCTCCGCATCGGACGGCTCACCGGCCGGTACGGCAGGCAGGACGGGCGGGCGCGGCTGCCCCGCGGGCGCCCAGGGAGGTGGCGGCGCGGCGTGGCCACGCGCGGCCAGGTCGCGCAGCACGCCGTCGATGTCCACCGCGAGCAGGCGCTGCTCGACGGGGTCCGCTGTCTGGTGCCACCGCTCGACGAGGTATCCGAGCTCGTTGAGCCTGGCCAGAACGCACGCGTCATGGGTGTGCGGTCGCCGCCCGCCGCGCAGCAGCCTGCGCAACCTGCCCGGCCCGGCCGGCTCGGCCAGCCGCTGCAGGGTGTCGGTGATCTCGTGCAACCAGGTCCTGGGCGCCTGGTCGGCGGCCGTGCCGGAGGCGAACTGGACGAGGTGCGGATCGTCCCGGCTGCCCGATCTGATCTCGGTTTCACCCATGAGGTCGCCGCTCAGGACGGCGACGACGGGGCGGAAGTGCTGGACGCCCAGGCTGGTCTCCACCCGGAGCGTGTCGCCGTCCCAGGCCCAGCCGAGTACCTCCCCGTTGCGGAAATGGTCCGCGCGGAGGGCGTCCAGCGCGGCCTCGATCTCGGCATCCGTCAGGGTCGAGTTGCCCTGAACGTAGCGGGTGCCCGGCACCGCCCGGGACGTGACCGTGCCCGGCTTGCTCTGTGGGTGTCCCGTCGTCGCGGTGGCCTGCGGAACAGCCCTGGTCCGGCGGGCCGCCCTGATCAGGCGGGTGACCAGGCTCACCGCGGCGGGGGTGCCGGTCGCCGGCTGCGGGACCGGGCCGGTCACGGCGGCGGGCCGGACGTCGCCCGGCTGCGTGGTGGCGGTGGCGTTGACCGTCACGGAGGCGGTGGTGCCGGAGTCGGCCTCCTGCGGGGCGGCGGTGGCGTCGGACGTGCCCACCGGCTCGGCAGCGGCCACGGGTTCCGGGGCTGGTGCGGATTCCGAAGCGGGGACGGCCGGTTCAGCGACGGAGGCGGCTTCCGGGACGCCGGCCGGTTCCGGGGCGGGCGCGGGCTCCTGGAGGGTGGCCGGTTCCTGGGCGGTCGCGGGATTCGGGGCGCCGGTCGGCTCGGGAGCGCTGACCGGCTCCGAGGCGACCGGCGCCTGGGCTGTCGCGGAGGCGGGCTGTTGAACGGGGGCGGCCTGTTGAGCGGGGGCGGGCGAGGCGGCCTGGACAGCGGGCTGTGACACCGGTCCTCGGCCCGGGTCGGTGCCCTGCCTCGGGGCTTGGGCGTCCGGCTCGGCCTCTTGCCGCGGAGCCGGGAGGTCCTGTTGCGCCTTGGGCCGGAGGGCCGGGGGCGCGTCCGGGGTGGTGAGGTCGAGTGCGGGCGCGGCCTGCACCCTGCCCGAGACCGGTTGCGGAACGGCCGGTTGGGTGACGGCGGCGGCGCGGTCACGCCGGGCCGGGCCGGTGAGGTCGGCGGCCGGCTGCTGAGCCGGTACGGGCGCGGCGGCGTCGTCGGGAGCAGCGGGACGGGGCCCGGCGAGCGCGGCGTCACCGGCGGTGGGAGTGCCGGGTGGCGCGCTGATCGCGGCGTCGAACGCGCTGCTCAGGGTCGACAGCGGGTTGGTGATCGCGCTCGCGACGGACGGGTTGAAGGGGCTGATGGTGTTGGTGCGTCCGGCGCCGCCGAGGAAGCCGCCGTACACGCCTTCCGCGCCGGGCAGCGCGAACTGGTCGTACACCAGGTAGTTGGCGGCGATGCTGCCGGCGGGTGAGGAGAGCATGTTGTTCAGGCCGGTGTTCAGGGCGCGTCCGGGGAAGCGCAGGAACGCGTTGCCGACGCCGGGGTTGTCGCCGGCGATCCGGTTGAGCCGGGAGACGCCGGGCAGGTCGTTGGTGAAGCGTGACACCGGCCCGCCGAGCTTGGTGCCGAGCACCGCGCCGGTGCCGGCGCCGACGGCCGCGGCTTTGATCTTCTTCCAGTCCCAGGTGTCGCGGGTGCCCATTTTGATCTGCTGATACTGGGCGAAGGCATCGATGAAGACCTCTTCGGAGATTTCTTCGACCAGTTCGGCGGCCAGCGCCGCGTTGAAGAACTTGCCACCTGCTCCGGTGGCGGTCGCGGCGAGCTTGGTGACCTGGCCGCTCGCGGTGACGGGACCGGATCTGGACGCCACGAGCGCGAGTCGTTGCATGATCAGGGCGATTCTGGCCGACCCCGCCGTGCCCGCGCTGCGTAGCAGCACGCTGGCGAGCGGGGCGAAGCCCGCGGCGATCAGGGCGATGAACGCGGCGGTCACCGCGATCCAGAACGCGACGTTGACCGAGAGCTTGGAGTACTGCGTCTCGCGGGCGAAGTTGTCGACCATCTTCGCGTAGGAGAAGGACTCCTGGGCTTTGGCGACGATGCCGGCCTTGTCGTCGGACAGCTTGGCGAGCCGTTTGAAGATGGCCGGTTTGGCGGGTGACTGGAGGCTGCCGTTGAGGCTCTGCACCGTGGCGGCGGTCGGGTCGAGCGTCCCGATGAGCAGGTTCATCAGTTTGACGTACTCGACGCGTAGTTCCCAGAGCTTGCTCTCGCTGCCCATGGGCCAGCTCTGGCCGGCGGTGAGGAGCGGGATCAGATGGTGGACCACCCAGCCGGGCAGCGCCTCGGTCCGCCAGACCGGGTCGATGTCCTTGGTGGCGATGCCGCCGTCGAAGACGTGGGCGGTGCCGGTGGGCTTGCGCGCGCCGTTGACGTCGCCACGGCCGGCCATCATGCCTGGAGGCGCGGGCGGGTGAGGCCGAGCTCGTTGGCCTGCTCGGTGGTGAGCGTGTTGGAGACCGTCGCGCGCAGCAGCGGCCCGGAACCGGAGATCTCCTCGATCAGTTCGCCGGTGTCACGCAGGAACCTCTCGGGTCCGCCGCCGGCCAGATACTGCGCGGTGAAGGACGCGCCGTCCGCCCCGTCGCCCTGCGGATACCCGGCGTTCAACTCCCGGATCCGGGCCGCGATCCCGGGCCAGGCGGCGGCCAGGTCGGCCGCCATGGCGTCCCACTGGTTCAGGCTGGAGTCGATCGCATCACGGATGTGCACGTCCGCCCGGTCGCCGGCGGTCATGGACGCGGCCCGTCGTCCGGCATCCCGCCGGAGAGCTGGTCGAGCACGGCCTCCAGGTCGCCGTCCAGGTGGGCGCGCAGTTGTTCGGGCGGGACCACCGGCCCGAACAGCTCGACCAGTTCCTCCAGGGCCTTGGTCCTGGCCTGCCGCACGGTCGCGGTGATCGTGTCGGCCAGGCCCCTGGCGTCGGGGCGGCGGAACACCCGCGGGTCGAGGTCCAGCCTGATCAGCTCGCCCCGGACGCTCACGGTGGCCGAGACGTGGCCGTCGGCCGACTGCTCGGTGATCTGGATGGCCTGGGCCCGCGCGTTGAGATCCTTCGCCTCGCGTTGCATGCGCATGAAGGTTTCGCGCAGTTCCTCCGCGTAGGCCTGCAGCCCCGCGATGTCCCCGTCTTCGATCAAGGTCTCAGTTCACCTCCAAGCCGAGGGAGCACGACGACCGCCGGGAAGTCCGCTACCGGATCTGCTCGTATCCGCCACCGGAGTCGGCGGTGGTGGTACCGCCGGAGAACTTCACCCACGAGCCGGCCGGGGCGTGATGGTAGACGGGCACGGTGTGCAGGGGAGTGATCTCCTCGTTCTTCACCACGCCCGCTCCCTTCACGTCCACCGCCGACCAGATCTTGGTGCGCGTGCCCACCTGCTTGGTCTTGAACGTCACCGCGCAGGCGTTCTGCTTGCCGGCGTTGTACAGCAGGTAGGCGACGCCCCCGGTGAACGCGGCCTGCCGCTCGACCTGGTAGCCGGGGCCGCAGACCGTGGCCGGCGTCTCAGCCGTCTGGAGGGAGGCAGAGGCGGTGGCCGTGGTGCAGATCGCCGCGGTCCCGAGCGCGGCCACGAGGGCTCCGGCGAGCGTCATCTTCCTGAGATTCATGATCTCCATCTCCCGTGGGCAACATCGTGCGTCATCGACCCCCCGGGAGCGCTCAAGCAGCACCCCGGGCAGTGAGGGGACTCGTCCGAGGCGTCATTCTCCGGTGCCTGGTTCCTCGTGTCGTTAGCACGGAGCGCAGACCTTGTTGGCAGCAGGCGCAGGCCGGCCGTCACCTGTTCACGAGCGGTACGGCCTGCTCCCGGAGCGCTGTCACCTCGGCACGCCGCACCCAGAGGCGGTACACACCGCGCTCCACCCGTTCCAGGCCCAGCGCCGCGGCTCTGACGGCGTCCGCGCCGAGGTACTCGACGAGCAACTCGGCCTCCCGCGCGCGGTGCACCAGGAACGGCGCGCCGCGCCACTCGCAAACGGTCGTGACGTGCCAGATCGCGGAGCAGTCCGCCGCTGGGACGGCGCGCACGAACCGGCCGTCCGTCACCCTCTCGAAGCCGTCGCCGGGCGCCGGGCCGTACAGACGCATCCAGAGCACGCCGTCGATGAGGTCCGGCGACGCCTCGTGGTCGGCCCCCGCCCAGCGCGCGCGATATGCCCGCCCGTTCACTCGCCCGCCACCAGCAGCCAGCAGCCGTGGTCGGCGTCGTACCGCGCGTGCGTGCGTTCCTCCCCGTCGGCCGCCAGCTCGACGATCTCCGCGCCGTGCGGCAGGCCGACGCCGTCGACCTTGTACTCCCTGATGGTCTGAGCCGCGTTCGGCACCAGGCCCATGCCGACGAACGGCGGCTCCTCGACCACCCAGCCGGCCACCGCGTCCCGGCGCTTCTCGTCGGTGCCGCCGTACGGGGTGGGGTAGAGCGCCAGACCGATCGCCGGCCAGCGCAGCAGGTTGACCGCCCCCTCCATGGTGAGCGCGCCCTCCTGGAGCAGCGCGTCGGCGAGCACGGAGGGCGTCGCGATGTGCGCGACGTCGAGAGCGTGGTGGCAGTAGCCGGAGATCCGCGGCCACGCGTTGTCGAGCAACTCCTGGACCTGCGCCCCCTGGAGCAGCTTCTGCATGATCGGGACGCCGCTGCCGGGCTCGGCCGCCAGGTCCTGTTCGAGCGTGGGCACCGCCAGCCGCGCGAGCGTGCCCGGCTCCAGCAGGAAGGACGGTTCCAGCCCGGGGTTGACCGCCAGCCCCCAGCGCGGCTCCGGCCAGCCCGCCGCGAGCTCGACGAGCGACAGGACGCGGAAGCCCCGGACCGCGTCGCCCGTGGCCTCCCGCATCGCCTCCGCCGAGGTGTAGACCACCACCCAGACCCGGTCCGCCCCTTCCACCGTCGGCCACGCGATCGGCTCCTCGCCCCTGACGGCGGCGTCGCCGACAGGACAGGCGAAGTCCGCGTACCGCAGCAGTGTCAGGCAGGTGGTCAGGTCGTCCTGGCTGTGCGCCTCCTGGAGCCGCTTCTCGAACGGGGTCGGTGCCGGCATGGCGACACCCTAGTGGGTGCCGATTCGGCGCTGTAAGTTGCACGCATGACGGATCGGCCGGTCGCCCGCACCCGCGATGAAGCTCTCGTGTACCTCGACCTGCATCCGTGCGAGTGCGGCTCGGTGGCGACCGAGTGGGACAGCGGCGTCGTGAGCATCGAAGGATCGCTGGTCAAGTGCTACTCGGGGGTCTGCGAAGGCTGCGAGACGACGCGGGAGTACTCCTTCGCGCTGCCCCGGCGCGAGTCGATGCCGCGTGAATGGCCGACCTTCGGCGGTCCGGAACCGTCCCAACTGCTCGACGCGGGGGAGTGGATGTGGCTGTCCGACTTCACCGCCGGCAACGTTCCCGAGGAGCCGCGCAACGCGCGCCGCACGCTCTCCATGGCCCGCGCGGCCGTGGAGGAAGTGCTGAAGTTCATCCCCGAGGGGCAGGACGACGTCCCCGCCGCCGCCTTCTGGTCGGCGCGCGGGCAGGAGGTACGCGATGCCGAGCCGGCCCGTTTCCGCCGCGACCGTCTCCTGGTCGTCAGAGACACCTACCGCGACCTCGCCGACCGGTAGCGGCGGCTCAACGTCCAGGTGGCACGGCTACCGTCAGAGACTGGGCCGGACCGCCGATGCGGCGCCAGGCAGCCGTGTCCCGGGACCAGCGGACGATCGCCGAGCGGTCGGCGGTCAGCACGTACACCCCTCGCCGGCCCACTCCGATGTCCGCGCCCGCCGCGCCGATGTCCTGCCATTCCCGGACAGAGTCCGGGTTCTCCGGCCCGGGTGCGAGGACGCGTAGCCTCTTACCCGTCGGATCGGTGGAGTAGAGCCCCGAGGCGCCGCCGTACAGAGCGCCGGCCGGCCCCGCCGCCTGGACCCAGGGCAGCACGGCCGCCGGTTGTCGTCCGGGCGCCCAGCGGTTGACGGCTGTGCGTTCGGGGGTGAGTCCGTACAGGTCGCCGCCGGTGAGCGCGAACGAGGCTCCGGCGGTGCCGACGAATTCCCAGGAGCCGGGCCGACCCAGGTAGCGGAAGATCCGGCCGTCGTTCGGATCGGTCGCGAACAGGCCGGGCTCGCCGCCGTACAAGCGTGCGGCGGGACCGCCTACCTGAGTCCATGACGTGCCGTACCCGTCCCACACGCGGACGGCCTTGCGGTCCGCATCCAGGCGGTAGACACCGGAGCCGCTGACCGCGACGTCGTGGCCCGCATCGCCGATGACCGACCAGCGGCCGGGACGTCCACCGTACTTGTGGAGCCGGTTGTCCGCCCCGGCGGCGAACAGGCCCGCGGGCCCGGACCAGAGGTGTGTGGCGCTCTCGCCGACCTTGGTCCACCCGGCCGGGTCCGTGCCGTCCCACTGGAAGACGCCCTGGCCGCCCGGTCCGGTGGCGAACACGCTGCCTTCCGCGAGTGGCGCACCTGCGCCGTGCGCGGACGGCGCACTCGCCGGACCCGGCCAGGCCAGTGGTACGAGCAGCGCGAAGGCGACGAGTACGAGGCCGCCACCGGCGAACATCAGCGGGCGGCTGCGCCGGCGTCGGTTCATGGGTGCTTGGCGCGCTTCCGCGTCCGTCGTGGACGGGACATCGCCGGGAGACGCGGAGATCGTCTCCTCGTCTGGGGCCGGCGGGGGCGCGGTGGTGGGGATCGTCCTTGGAACGGGTGCTCTCATCGCCGCGTCAAGAGCCGCGGAGTGCAGTCGTACGGCGGTCTCCAGCCGTTGCCGGCGTGCGCGCTCGTCCGAGGTGTGGTCCTCCACCAGCCGGGTGAGCAGGTCGAGCGGAACGAGCTTCTCGCCGGACCGGTACTCGCCCCACAGCGTCTTCCCGACGGGGTAGCGGGCGGCGAGCTCGCGGACGGTCGTTCCGTCGGTCAGCGTCAGCAGGAACTCCGCCAGCGCGTTCGCCTGCTCGGTGCTGCCTCTCGCCCGACCCTGAGGTCTACCCACTCTGCCGGTCACCGCAGTAGCCTCTCTTCGCGCTCGAACCGTTGATCAGTGCAGCAGAAATGGTTGTCCGAGGACAACGTATTGTCCGGACTTAATCAGCTATTTCATGTCGAACTGTTACGGACAATCACCGAACCTGCCAGCCTCAGGACCGGCAGCGGCTCCTTGGACCGCCGCGCCCAGTCGCCGGAACGCCTGCCGCTTCGGCACGATCCGGTTCTTCAGATCGCCACGTCATGGGGATGAAAGGTTCATATCGTGCCAAAGCTCTTTCCGAGGGATGTGGAGGGCGTGCGGCCGAGACGGGGGAGTGGCGTCGCCGCCGTCCACCCCGCGTCCGGGCTGGAGGATGTGGAGACGGAGTGCGATCACTCGTACGCCACTTCGTGGATTCATCGCGCGACTGGACGCGGTTCCGTGGCTTCTGCGTCCACTGATCTGGTGCCCAGGCAGGACCGCCTCGCATGGTGGGCGCACCTGTCCGCGCACGAGATCGTGCCGATCGCACTGTCCACCGAGCACGCCGATGACTTCCGCGGCCTGGCGTATTCGGTTGACCTGGCCGCCGCACGGGTGGCCGAGTTCACGATGTCACCGCTCAAAGCCCGGCGCACACCAGCCCACGTCCGGCGCCACGACCCCGACGGGTACTGGCTCTTCCTGGTCCACAACAGTCCCGTCCGGCTGGAGCAGGCACACAACGACTCCGTGCTGGAGGCCGGCGACTTCGCGTTGTTCGACACCTCGCACCCGCTCGCCACCGAGTTCGTCGACGCCGGCGAGCTGACCCGGCTGACGTTGATGTTCATGCCGAAGCAGGCGCTGCCGCTGCCGCCAGGCAAGGTGGACCGGTTGCTGGCACGCAAACTGACTGCCAGGACCGGCATGGGAGCGATTCTGGCCCGCTATCTCACCGGGGTTCGTGAGCAGGCCACCGGCTGCCATCCGGCCGAGCTGCCCCGCCTGGGCACCATCGGTTTAGACCTGGCCGCCGCGTTCCTCGCCGGCCACCTCGACGCTGAGCGCCACCTGCCGGGCGAGAGCCAGCACCGCGTGCTCGCCGCACGCGTCGACGCCTTCATCGACCAGCACCTCGGTGACCCCGGCCTGGGACCGGTCGCCATCGCCGCACACCACCACATCTCCGTACGCACGCTGCACGTACTCTTCCAGCAGCGGCCGGAGACCGTCAGCGCCACCATCCGGCGACGCCGGCTCGAACGCTGCCACACCGACCTCGCCGACGTGCGCCTGAGAGACCGGCCGATCGGCGAGATCGCGGTGCGCTGGGGCTTCAAGACCACCGCCGAATTCAGCCGCGCATTCCGTGCCGCCTACGACATGAGCCCGCGCGAGCATCGGCAGCAGGCGTTCGCCGTGGCTCCTGGCCTCGGTTCGCAACTTCTCGAGGCGACCGTGGGCGAGCGCGATCACCGCGCTTGAGTGCGTCACTTGGCCGTGGCCAGTGCCAGGTCTCCCTCCAGGCGGCGGGCAGCGGTCTGGAGGGTCGCCACGAGCGCGGGCAGTTCGGTGCGTTCGTAGCGGACGCTGGGCATCGAGACGGACAGGCCCGCCACCGCGACGCCCTGGTCGTTGCGCACGGGGACGCCGACGGCGACGACGCCGTGCTCGGAACGGCCGTGGTTGACCACGAACCCGGCTCGCCGGATGCGGGTGAGTTCGCCTTTGAGCCGGGTCAGGTCGGGGTGGGCGGACGGCTGCTCGGCGTAGCGGTCGGGGGCGTAGACGGCCTCGAGTTCGCCGGCGCTGAGTTCGGCGAGCAGCAGCAGGCCCGCCGTGGTCTGGTGCGCGGGGAAGACCATGCCTTCGCGGTTGCCGACGCGTAGCGCCTGGTCGCACTCCACGCTGACGATGAACCGGGCCGTGTCGCCGGTGCGGATGGTGAGGTTGGCGGACTCCTTCACGGCGTCGACCAGGCGGCGCAGGTGCGGCAGGGCGGTCGTGCGCAGTTGTGAGGTGTGCGAGCGCGAGTGCTCGGCCAGTTGGAGCACAGGGCCGGCGTGGTAGCGGTGCCGCTCGTCCTGCATGGCGAAGTCGCGGTAGACGAGCATCTGGAGCAGCCGGTGTGCCGTCGATCGCGCCACGCCGAGCCGGTCGGCCGCCTCGGAGACCGTCAGGGCGCCTTCGAGCTGCAGCATCGTCGCGATCCGCAGGGCGTGGTCGACGCTGGCGACGGCGTACGCCGGTGGTGTCTTCAGGGGCTTGTCCACCGGACCTCCGTTCTGCAGAGAAGAATGTGGTGTTCTGGTAGAGGTATGTCGAGCACTCTCTCACACATGAGCACGACACAGACACCGGTCCGGCTGCAGGCCGTCTCGGCCCCCGATCAGCCCGACGTCACACCCGCCCTGGAAGAGCTCTACCGCGGTTTCGAGCAGGAGCTGCTGGTGCCGTTGTGGACGGAGATCGGCGACCTGATGCCGGCCCACCCGCGCTCACGGGCGGTGCCGCACCTGTGGCGCTGGGACAGCCTGCTCGAACTCGCGGCCCGGGCCGGTGAGATCGTGCCGGTCGGTCGTGGCGGTGAACGCCGTGCGATCGCCCTGGCGAACCCGTCCCTGGGGGGACGGCCGTTCGCCACGCCGACCTTGTGGGCCGCGATCCAGTACCTGATGCCCGGTGAGGACGCCCCGGAGCACCGCCACACCCAGCACGCCTTCCGCTTCGTGGTCGAGGGCTCGGGCGTGTGGACGGTGGTCGACGGTGATCCCGTGCCGATGAACCGGGGCGACTTCCTGCCGCAGGCCGGCTGGAACTGGCATGCCCACCACAACACCAGCAAGGAGCCCATGGCCTGGCTCGACGGCCTGGACATCCCGTTCCAGTACGTCACCGAGGCGCAGTTTTTCGAGTTCGGTCGTGACGAGCTCTCCGCCGCGGAGCGCACCACCCCGCAGCGGAGCCGTTCCGAGCGTCTCTGGGGCCACCCCGGCCTCCGGCCGCTCTCGGCGACGTCGCTCCCGCCGGGCTCACCGCTGTTCGCCTACAAGTGGGAGTTCACCGACCGCGCGCTCGCCGACCAGCTCGCCGTCGAGGCCGAGGGGTACGGCGGGACGGTCGAGCCGGGGCACGCCGCGGTTCGCTTCGCCAACCCGGCGACCGGCGCCGACGTGCTTCCCACCGTTCGCGCGGAGATGCATCGCCTCGTCCGTGGCGCCGAGACCGCCCCGGTCCGGGAGACCGGTTCGAGCGTGTACCAGGTCTTCGACGGCTCCGGGACGGTCACCGTCGGCGACACGAGCTGGTCGGTGACCCGCGGCGACCTCTTCGTGGTGCCGTCCTGGGAGTCGTTCTCCGCGCGGTCGGAGGCGGGTTCCACCGACTCCGACTCCGGCGGGCTGGACCTCTTCCGCTTCTCCGACGCGCCCGTCTTCGAGGCGCTTCAGCTCCACCGGACCCGGAAGGAAGACGCCTGATGAAGCTCGCCACCATTCGCACGCCCGAGGGCACGCGCGCCGTGAAACTGGAGGACGGCAGGCTCGTCGACCTCGGTGCCGAGGACGTCGGCGCCTTCCTGGGACGCGCGGACTGGGCGCGGGCCGCCGCGGCCGCGAGCGGTCCCGCGTATGACGTCGGCGGCGCGGACTTCGCGCCCGTGGTGCCGCGTCCGTCGAAGGTGATCTGCGTCGGCCACAACTACACCAACCACATCAAGGAGATGGGCCGCGAGCTGCCGGCCTACCCGACGCTGTTCCCCAAGTTCGCCGACACCCTGATCGGCGCGCAGGACGACATCGTCAAGCCCCGGGAGAGCGACGCGCTCGACTGGGAGGTCGAGCTGGCCGTGGTGATCGGCAGGCCCGTGCGCCGCGCCGGCGAGGAGGAGGCCGCCGCGGCGATCGCCGGCTTCACGGTCATGAACGACGTGTCGGTACGCGACTGGCAGTTCCGCACCATCGAGTGGACCCAGGGCAAGATCTGGGACTCGTCCACACCGGTGGGCCCGTACGTCGTGACCCCCGACGAACTCCCCGGGGGCGTGCGTCCGGCGCTGACCGTGCGGACCACCGTCGACGGCCGGGTCATGCAGGAGGACGACACGGGAACGCTGCTCTTCGACCCCGTCCACCTGGTGCGATACGTTTCCACCGTCGTGCGGCTCAACCCCGGGGACCTGATCGCCACCGGCACCCCCGCCGGCGTCGGCCACGCCCGCGACCCGAAGGTGTACCTCGCCGGAGGCGAGACGGTCGTGACGGAGGTCGAGGGCGTCGGGGCCTGCGTCAACAAGGTGGTGAAGGAGTGACCCGGAGTTTCGACGACGCCCTCCGCTGGGCGGACGACGGCACCGAGATGTTCCTCGACGCCGTGGCCGGTCTGGACCAGGCGGCCCGGCAGGAGCCCAGCCTGCTGCCGGGCTGGACCCGCAAGCACGTGGTCGCCCATGTCGCGGCCAACGCCGACGCGCTCGGCAACCTCGTACGCTGGGCGGCCACCGGCGAGCGCACGCCGATGTACGCCACTCCCGAGGAGCGGGCCGCCGGGATCGAGCGCGGGCTGCGCATGCCGGCCGGCGAGCTGGACGCCTGGCTGCGTCGCTCCGCGACCGCGCTGGCCGGCGCGTCGGCGGCGCTGACCGGCGAGCAGTGGTCGGCCGAGGTCGTCACCGCGCAGGGCCGTACCGTGCCGGCGACCGAGGTGCCGTGGCTGCGGGCCCGTGAGGTCTGTGTGCACACCGTCGATCTCGGCCTCGGCGTCGCTTTCGCCGACCTGCCGGCCGACTTCCTGGAGGCGCTGTGCGTCGAGGTCGCCGCCAAGCGGGGCGACGTGCCGGCCGTCGAGGGTCCCCTGGCCGAACGCGCCGCCTGGCTGACCGGACGCCCGCACCGGCTGGTCGGCGCACCCGACCTGGGCGCGTGGCTGTGAGCGCCGGCGTGGACGGGAGCATCGACGTCCTGATCGTCGGCGGCGGCATCGGCGGGCTGAGCACAGCCTACGCCCTGGCCCGCAAGGGGCTCCGGGTTCGCGTGCTGGAGCAGGCCAAGGAGTTCGGCGAGGTCGGCGCGGGCATCCAGATCGCGCCCAACTGCACGCGGATCCTGGACGAGTACGGGCTGCTCGACGAGGCGAAGTCGCTCGGCCTCCTGCCGACCGGCATGGTGATGCGGGACGCCGTGGACGGCAGCGAGCTGACCCGGCTCGACCTGACCGACCTCGAGCGCACGTACGGTTTCCCGTACATGGTGATCCACCGCAGCGACCTGCACGGGCTGTTCCTGCGCGCCTGCCGGCGGGCCGGCGTGGAGTTGCTGACCGACCATCGGGTCGTGGGGTACGCCAATACGACCCAGGGGGAGCGGGGCGCACGGGTGGAGCTGGCCGACGGCCGCGTCATGGCGGCGCCGGTCGTGGTCGCGGCCGACGGCCTGCACTCGGTCGCGCGCGGGCTGCTCGTCGATGACGAGCCGGTCAGCTCGGCGTACGTCGCCTACCGCGCCGCGGTGCCGATGGGCCAGGTCCGGCGCGACGTCGACCTGTCCGAGGTCGTGGTGTACGTCGGACCGGGCTGCCACTTCGTGCGCTACGGGCTGCGCGGCGGCGAGATGCTCAATCAGGTCGCGGTCTTCCGCTCGCCGAAGGCGCTGGCCGGCGAGGCGGACTGGGGCACCCCGGACGAGCTGGACGCCGCGTTCGCGGCCACCTCGCCCGAGGTGCGGGCGGGGATCCCGCTGATGTGGCGTGACCGCTGGTGGCGGATGTACGACCGGGACCCGATCATGACGTGGGTCCACGGCCGGATCGCGCTGCTCGGCGACGCGGCGCACCCGCCGCTGCAGTACATGGCGCAGGGTGCGGTCATGGCGATCGAGGACGGATGGGTGCTCGCCGAGCACGTCGCCCGGCGGCGGGGCGAGGACGGCCGGGTCGACTGGGCCGCCGCGCTGGCGGCGTACGAGGCCGTGCGGCCGGAGCACTGCCGCCGGGTGGTGCTCACCGCGCGCGCCTGGGGCGACCTGTGGCACCTCGACGGTGCGCAGCGGCTGCGGCGCAACACGATTCTGCGGGCCCGCGAGACGCGCGACTACACCTTCACCGACTGGGTCTACGGGGCGACCGCGCTCGTCCCGGAGGAGGAGCCGCCGATGTACCCGGTGGTTCCGCTGTCCTCCGTGGAACTGGTGGAGAGCTGACGGCCGTCCGGCCGGGGGACGCCGGGCGGGCCGCCGTCGTGACAGCCGGTCCGCGTCCCCCGGCGGGCCGGGGGCGGTGCGGTGGGCGGTCGTTGCGCCCCTGCTCGCCGGGCCGGTAGCCTTCGTCCACATGACGGGAGCGGACAGGGAACGGCCCGCACCGCCGTATCCCATCGCATCGGTGGACCGCGCGCTCAGCCTGATCCAGATGCTCGCCGAGAGCCCCGAGGTGAAGCTCTCGGAGGTCAGGGCTCGGCTCGATGTCGGCCAGTCCACCGCCCATCGTCTGCTCGCGATGTTCGTGTATCGCGGGTTCGCGGTCCAGGATCCGCGCACGCGCGGCTACCGTGCCGGACCCTTCCTCCTCGACCTGCGTCGCGACACCGGCGTGCGCTTCGACGTCGCCAGGGAGATCCGCCCGACCCTCGCGCTCCTGGCGAAGGAGAGCGGGGAGACCGCGCACTTCGGCGTTCTCGACGGGACCGACGTGCGCTACATCGACGTCGTGGAGAGCACCCGGGCGCTCAGGGTCAGCGGCCGGCTGGGCCGGACCATGCCCGCCCGCGGCACCAGCATCGGCCGCGCGATGCTCGCGGCGGAGAGCGACGAGTGGGTGACCGCCCGCTACGGCGCTCCCGCCCAGGAGCTCAGCGGCCAGGACGTCGCGGAGCACGAGGCCCTCCTGCGTGAGCTGGCCAGGACACGACGTCGCGGCTACGCGCGCAACCGCGGCGAGGTGGAGCGGGGCGTCTGCTCGGTCGGCGTCGCGGTCGTCGACCCGGGCGGCGACCTGGTGGGCGGGCTGAGCATCGCCGCGCCGGACTCCCGGTGGAACTCGACCCTCGAGAAGGCTCACGTCCGGTTGCTGCACGCCGCCGCTGCCCGCCTGACCGGACGCGGCCAGCCGGGTTCGCACTGACCGTTTCCGCCGGTGGACTCGCTCGGCGGGGGTGTGCCGTGCCCGAAATCTGTCTGAAACTTTCTGCTGTGCAGAACGCGGAGTATCGACAGCAGACTGTGACGCCGCCTACAGTCCAGTGACCGGGCCAGGTACCGCCGGCCGCGAGGCATCTGCAGGGCTCATGCCGCGGGAGCGGCCCGGTCGTCGGGGGGTGAAGTCCCGAGGGCTGGAATCCCTAACCAGCCGTGATGAACGGATTCATGTCATGGAAGTCCATCTGCTCGCCATCGGAGTGCTCGCACTCGCGTTCCTCCTTGGCGCACTACGAGGCATCAACCTTGGCGCCATCGCCCTCGTCGGCGGCGGGGCCATGGTCCTGCTCGTCACCGAGGGGGGCATCGAGGAGTTGTACGCCGCGTTCCCCGCGGACCTGTTCGTGCTGCTGGTCGGGGTGACGTTCCTGTTCGGCATAGCGGCCGTCAACGGCACGATCGAGTGGGTCGTCGACGTCCTCAGCCGGTCCGTACGCGGCCGGGCGTCGGTGATGCCGTGGCTGCTGTTCTTCGTCGCCGGGGTCGTCACCAGCCTGGGCGCGCTCGCGCCGGTGGTCGTCGGGCTGGTCGCCCCGATCGGGATGCGGCTCGCCAAGAAGCACGGGATCAGCCCGCGGCTGGCGGGCCTGATGATCCTGCACGGCGCATGCTGCGGCAACTTCTCGCCCGTCAACCTGCTCGGCGCCACCGTCAACTCCACCCTTGAGCGGGCCGGGCTCGTGCCCAACCCCATGGCGCTGTTCGCCGCCAACATCGGCTACAACGTGCTGCTCGGCGTCGTCATCTACTGCTTCTTCGGCGGCCTGAAGCTGTGGCGTGCCGAGCGCGTCACCCTCCCGGTCACGGCGCTCGAACCGGTCACCGCCGGTGTCGCCGCCGGGCGCGACGGCCAGGGCGGGGCCTCGGGCCGGGTCGCGCAGACGTCGTCCGCGGGGTCCGGGACGCCGGCGGCGGCCACGTCCGACACGCAGCCCCTGGGCTTCGACCGGATCAAGGGCGTGACCCTCGCCATCATCCTGGTCGTCGGTGTGATCGCCATGGTCGGCAAGGTCGACCTCGGCATCCTGGCGCTGTCCGCGGCGGTGGTCCTCGTCGCGGTCGCGCCGAAGAGCTCGGCGGGCGCAGCGAAGCGGATCGCCTGGGACGTCGTCCTCCTCATCTGCGGCGTCGTGACCTACGTCGGGCTGCTCAACGAGATCGGCACGATCAAGTTCGTCGGCGACGCCGCCAACAGCCTCGGCTCGCCGCTCGCCACCGCGTTCCTCATCTGCCTGATCGGCGCGGTGGTCTCGGCCTTCGCGTCGAGCGCCGGCATCATCGCCGTGCTCATCCCGCTCGCGATGCCCTTCCTGCTCAGCGGCCAGATCTCGGTGACCGGAATGGCGATCGCGGTCGCGATCAGCGCCACGGTCGTCGACTCGACGCCCTTCTCGACGATCGGCGCGGTCGTGCTGTCCAACGCCGACCCCGAGGACCGCGACCACACCTACCGCGGCTTCCTGTCGTGGGGCGCGCTCATGGTGCTGACCGCGCCGATCCTGACCATGGCCTTCGTCCTGCCCGGACTGTTCTGAAAGGTAATCGGTGACCACCAACGATGCGCGCGCGGACGCCGGCCCGCCCGCCGAGCCCCTGACCGACCGCATTCCCCAGTGGGGCAGCGACGCCCTGGTCGACCTGCTGCAGCGCGCGGGCATCAGGTTCATCGCGCTGAACCCGGGCGCCAGCTTCCGCGGTCTCCACGACAGTCTCGTCAACTACGCCGGCGACGCCGGCCCGCAGATGCTGCTCTGCCTGCACGAGGAGCACGCCGTGGCCATCGCGCACGGCTGGGCCAAGGTGACGGGCGAGCCGATGGCCGTCGCCCTGCACAGCAACGTCGGCCTCATGCACGCCACCATGGCGCTCTACAACGCATGGTGCGACCGCGTCCCGATGCTCGTCGTCGGCGCCACCGGGCCGCTCGACGCCGCGAAGCGCCGGCCCTGGATCGACTGGATCCACACGGCCGCCGACCAACCGGCGCTCGTGCGCAACTTCGTCAAGTGGGACGACACCCCGACGTCGGTCGCCGCGTCGCTGGAATCCCTCGCCCGCGCATGGGACATCACGCGCACGGCGCCGACCGCACCCACGTACGTCGTCCTGGACAGCGCCGTCCAGGAGCAGCAGCTCACCGACCGGCCCGCACTGCCCAGGATCAGCGAGGGTCGCGCCGCCGACCAGCCGACCGCCTCGGCCGAGTCGGTGGCGCGGGCCGCCGCCATCCTGGCGGACGCCGCCTCGCCCGTCGTGCTCCTCGGCCCCGGCCGGCGCGACGAGAGCGCCTGGGCGGACCGGATCAGGCTGGCGGAGGCGCTCGGCGCCCGCGTCATCACCGACCTGAAGGCGGGCTCCACCTTCCCGACCAGCCACCCGGCCCACGTCCCCGGACCCGGGTTCTTCCTCGGCGAGCACGCTCGTGCGGCCCTGCGCGGCGCCGACGCGGTCCTCGCCCTGGGGTGGATCGACCTCGCCGGGACGCTGGCGCAGGCCGCGGTGCCCGACTCGGTCGCCGTCGTCTCCGCCACCCTGGAGCCGCTGCTCGCGAACGGCTGGAGCAAGGACCACCAGGGCCGCGTCCAGGCCGACGTCTGGCTCCCCGCGGAACCCGACGCGGCCGTGACGGGCCTGCTCGCGCACCTGGCACCCGGCACCCCGGCCGCGTGGACCCCGCGCCCGGCACCCGAGCCGGTGGCCGGCCCCGGCCGCATCGACCTGGCACAGCTCAGCGCCACGCTGCAGTCGGTGCTGGCGGACGTCGACACCACCCTCGTCCGCCTGCCCCTGGGATGGGACGGCGAAAGCTGGGACTTCGAGCACCCGCTCGACTACCTCGGCTACGACGGCGGCGGCGGGATCGGGTCCGGACCGGGCATGACGGTCGGCGCCGCGCTGGCACTGCGCGACAGCGGACGGCTGCCGGTCGCCGTGCTCGGCGACGGCGACTACCTCATGGGCGTCCAGGCCATCTGGACCGCCGTGAACCAGCAGGTGCCCGCCCTCATCGTGGTCGCGAACAACCACTCGTACTTCAACGACGAAGTCCACCAGGAGAAGGTCGCCGTCGTGCGCGGGCGCGACGTGAGCCGCAAGTGGGTCGGCCAGCGGATCGCGGACCCGGCTCCGGACCTGGCCGGGCTCGCCCGCGCCCAGGGCGCCGTGGGCCACGGCCCGATCACCGACCGGGCACGGCTCGCCGACGTGCTGCGCACCGCCGTCCGGGACGTCCGCGCCGGCGCCACCGTCGTGGTGGACGTGGTCGTCGAGACCGGCTACACCCCGGCGATGGCCGCCGGACTCACCCGTGAGCACTGAGGACCGCCGACGAGGCTGGAGGGAAACAATGACCGACCGACACCCGACCGACGCCGACCTGCGCGGCGCGCTCGTCGCCGCCAACCACATCCTGGTGCGTGAAGGGGTGCTGGACGCGTTCGGCCACGTGAGCGCGCGAACCGCGCCCGACGCCGACACGTTCCTCCTGTCGCGCAACCTGGCGCCGGGGTCCGTGACGCCGTCGGACCTGCTGGTGCACCGGCTCGACGGGGAGAGCGACGATCCCCGTAGGCCGTACCTCGAACGGTTCATCCATGCCGAGATCTATCGACGCCGGCCGGACGTGATGGCCGTCGTGCACAGCCACTCGCCGTCGGTGATCCCGTTCGGCGTCAGTGACACGCCGCTGCGGCCGGTGGTTCACATGGCCGGGTTCCTCGCGGCGGAGCGCACGCCGGTCTACGAGATCAGCGAGCACGCCGGGGACGCCAGCGACCTCCTGATCACCTCGCCGGAGCTCGGCGCGTCGCTCGCGACCGCCCTCGGGAGTGGCGCCGTCGCACTGATGCGGGGCCACGGCTCGGTGACCGCCGGCGCGTCGATCATGGAAGTGGTCTACCGTGCCGTGTACACCGAGGTGAACGCCCGGATCCAGCTTCAGGCGCTGACGCTGGGCACCCCGCGCTACTTGAGCCCTGGCGAGGCCAAGGCCGCCGACCAGTCCGTCGGCGCGCAGGCCCGTCGTGCGTGGGACGTGTGGTGCCGCCAGGTCGCGCAGGAGAGGAACGACACCCCATGACCGCACCGGCCGGAGCCCGGGAGGAGCGTCGTCAGGAGATCGACGGCGTGCTCGGGCGAGCCTTCCGCATGCTCATCGACGGCCGGTCGGCCGGCGCCGCCAACGGAGCGACGTTCGCCACCTCCGACCCCTACACGGGAGACGTGCTCGCCTCGGTCCCGGACGCGCAGGCGGCCGACGTCGACGCGGCGGTCGAGGCCGCCGAGCGGGCGCGCGCCGGCTGGCGCTCCACCGCGGTCGCGGAGCGCGCCCGCCGCGTCCTCGCCATCGCGGACGTCGTCGAGGCCCACGCCGAGGAACTCGCGCTCCTGGACACCCTCGACGTCGGGTCCCCCATCACCAACGCCCGCGCCGACGTGCGGATCGCCGTCGAGCAGATGCGCATGTTCGCCGGGCTCGCCCTGGAGATGAAGGGCCAGACCGTCCCGGGCTCGGGAGCCCTGCACATGACCGTGCGTGAGCCGGTCGGCGTGGTGGCGAAGATCTTCCCGTTCAACCACCCGCTGATGTTCGCCTGCCGGGTCGCGGCACCGCTCATCGCCGGGAACCCGTGCGTCATCAAGCCGCCCGAGGCGGGGCCGCTGTCCACCCTGCGGCTCGGCGAACTGGTCCGCGACCTCCTTCCGCCGGGTGTGCTCAACATCGTGGTGGGCGACGGGCCCGCGGTCCCGGACCGGATCGTGCGGCACCCTGCCGTCCGCCGGATCGGATTCATCGGCTCCGAGCCGACCGGCCGGGCGATCCAGCGGGCGGCGGCCGAGTCCGGCGTCAAGCACGTCACGCTGGAACTGGGCGGCAAGAACGCGATGATCGTCCTCGACGACGCCCCGGTGGACGAGGCCGCGCGCAGCGCCGTCGCGGGGATGAACTTCATGTGGGCGGGCCAGTCCTGCGGCTCGACCTCGCGGCTGCTGCTCCACGACAGCGTGTACGACGAGGTCCTCGACGCGGTCGCGCGGGCGGTCGACGAGATCCGCGTCGGCGACCCGCTTGAGCCCTCGACCACCCAGGGAACGATGGTCGACCGACGGGCTCAGTCGAAGACGCTCGACCACGTCAGGATCGCCGTCGCCGACGGCGCGAGGCTGGTCCGCGGCGGCGGAATACCGGAGGCATCCGGGCAGGCCGCGTTCGTGGCGCCGACGGTCCTGGCCGACGTCTCCCCGGCCTCGCGCGTCGCCCAGGAGGAGATCTTCGGGCCCGTGCTGGCCGTGCTCCGGTTCCACACCGAGCAGGAGGCGATCCGGATCGCCAACGGCGTCCGCTACGGCCTCACCGGCGCGGTCTGGACCAACGACCTCGACCGCGCCTTCCGGGTGGCCGAGGCGATGGAAGCCGGCTTCACCTGGATCAACGGCTCCGCGGCGCACTACCCCAACGTGCCGTACGGCGGGGTCAAGGCATCGGGCGTCGGGGCCAAGGAAGAGTGTCTTGAGGAGCTGCTCTCCTACACCTCGGAGAAGGTCATCAACGTCATGATCCGCCGGTAGACCACCGTACGCATGGACGACCTCCCTCACCTTGGTGGGGGAGGTCGCGCCGCATCACGAGCGAAGTCGTCGGTGCTCTCTGCCATGATCCGCGGTACGCCCTGACGAAAGGCAATGCGGATTTCCTGAGGATCCCGTCTCCCGGGCTCTTGCCCTTGCCGAACGCGCCACCGGGGTCCACCTGACTTCCGCGCGTTACGCCGGTCCCGCTCTCATCGGACCCGTCGACCACCTCGACCCCTACCGGTGACTTCGGCGGCCGAGATCACGCTGCAAGCGCAGCTCGTGATGGGTCACGCGAGCAGCGACAGCGCATCAGCCGTACGGTGCCAGGTGGGAAAGCGATCGGGTGGTTGAGGGAAGTTCAGGTGAGTGTTGCCGATCCCGAGAGGTGCCCGCATGACGGAGACCCACACATGACCCCTGGACCAGGCGCGGTCGAGGACGTCGCAGATGCCCAGCTCGACGCCTGGGCCGGTGGTGATCCCGCCGTCTTCACGGCCGTCTACGACCGGTACTTCCTGGACATCTACCGGTACATCGCCGGACGCCTGGACGTACAGGCCGCCGACGACCTGGCCGCCGAGACCTTCCTCATCGCCCTCAGCAGAAGAGAGAAGTTCGATCCCGAGCGGGGCGGCCTGCGGCCCTGGCTGTTCGGGATCGCCACCAACCTCGTGGCGCGGCACCGCAGCAAGGAGGCCCGGCACTACCGGGCCCTGGCCCGCACGGGGGCCGAACCGGACGCCGACAGCCACGAGTCACTGGTGGTCAGCGCGGTCAGCGCCCAACGACTGCAGCCTCAACTGGCGAAGGCGCTGATGAAGCTGACCCGAGGCGAGCGGGACGTGCTGCTGCTGATGGCGCTCGGCCAGCTCAGCCACGAGGAGATCGCGCAGAGCCTGCGGATCTCGTACGGCACCGTCGGCTCCCGGCTCAGCCGCGCCCGAAAGAAGCTCCGCACCGAACTGAAGGACATCGAACCATGAACGAACTGGAGATGGTCAGCGAGATGCTGCGCAAGTCCGACCCTTCGCAGGACGTCGTCCGCGACGGGCGGCGCCGGCTCCTGGACGCCCAGGCGCGGCCGAGGCGCAGCGGCTTCGGTTGGCTGGCGGGAGGGTTGAGCCTCGGGGCGGTCGCGGCGGCTGCGGCGGTGGCCGTGGTGGTCACCACCGGCACGACGCCTGCGGCGGTGCCCAGTGGATCGCCGGGCAGCGCGTCGGCGGCTCCGCTGCGGTTGTCCAGCGCGCAGATCTTGCTCGCGGCCGCCTCCACCGCACTGAACAGGTCCGACTCGGGGACCTACTGGCACGTCAAGGCCGACCACAGCGTGCGTGCCGGGAAGAACGCGCTTCCCACGAAGTCCAGCGAAAGCTGGGTCAGGCGCGACGGGCAGGCGTGGGTGCCGTCCGACGAGGGCGGCACCGTCTACCAGGCCACCGGCCCCAAGACGTTCTCCCTGGCCGACAACCAGGTCAGCTTCGCCCAGATCGAGCGGTTGCCGGCCGATCCGGAGGCGCTGCAGGCGTGGATCGCCGACAAGGTCGACCACGGCGACGGTGACGTGGATCCCGCCGCCCGCGAGTGGTTCGTGGCCAACTCCCTGGTCAGCCTGCTGGGCGACGTGCCGGCCGGCCCGGAGGTCCGCGCCGCGGCCTTCCGGGCGCTGGCCACGATGCCCATCGTGAAGAGCATCGGCACCATGGAGGACGGTCTCGGCCGCGCCGGCGACGGCCTGGAGATCTCCGACCAAGGCGTGGACCTGAAGGTCATCATCGACCCCGAGACCTCGCTCGTCCTCGGCTCCAGCTACCGCAGCGGCAAGGACGGCAAGATCTTCAAGGAGGGGACGACCACGGTCCAGGTCTCCGAGTGGACCGACACGCTGCCTCCCGTGGTCCCCGCACCGGAGCGACCCGGCTTCACCCGCGGCTGAACCCCCC
>NZ_SSXE01000081.1 GCF_021699195.1 Nonomuraea sp. MG754425
GCCCCAACGCCAACCCCAACCCCGACACCGACACCGACACCGACGAGCAGCCAGACGGGCGGCTCGGGTCTCAGGACGCAACCCGGTTCGGCTGGGGACAGGGGCAGGCGCCAGACCCGATCCCCCGGGCCGTGATTCGATTCGCCGACCCGGCCAGGAAGGCCGGGATCAGGCCGTTGGACCGCGCCCGGGTGCCGGCACTGAGCGCCCCGGCCGCCGGGTCAACGAACCGTCACGCCCTCGGACGGTCGCCCGGGGAGCGGGCAGCGGCACGATCTCGCGCTCGTAATAGGCCCGGAACTCCTCTCCCCCGGCATAGAGCTTGTCGAGCTCACCCCGGCAGGCGGCGATCACTTCCCGATCGTCGATCCGCCGCGCCCCGCTGTGCGTGCCCGAGTCGTCGTAGGTCACCTCGTACATCGCCACTGTCCCGAGCACGACCAACTCGGGCAGCCGCCGACCGACCTCGATCTCGGCCACCTCGCCCGCGTCGAGCACCCGCACCTGCTCCACGCTCGCCGCCCGCAGCGCCAGTACGTGCATCTCCCACTGCAGGTACGGCGTCACCGGCTGCTCGACGATCCTGATCCGCCGCCGGGGGAAACGCTTGGCCGCCCGCTCGTGCTCGTGCCACACCCCGCGCCCGTCGTCGATGAGCTTGAGCGAGCGCTCCCAGTCGCCCTCCATCATCGCGACCCAGCTCGGCTCGCCCGCCTCCTGGAAACTCTGGATGCGTTCGAGCTTCCAGAGGACGTCGTCGATCCGGTGGAAGTTGGGCCAGAAGTCGTCGAGATACTCATCCGCACTCAGCAGAACGCCCGGTATCTCCCGAATGCGCTCCAGCATCAGGCACATCCCTCTTGCCGAAGGCAGCCTGCCCCGCAGGACCACCACCAGGCGTTCAGCGCGGCCGGTCAACACCGCCGACGATGATCGCCACCTGCACTCTCCGGTCAAGTCCCTGACTATCACCACGAAGTCGCTGTGTCGAGTTTCCGCAGGTCAGCGCGGGCGGGTCGAGCCCGTCGATCAGCCACCACCTCCCGGCGACCACGACCGCTCACCGCCCCGGCTCGCCCCCGCCACACCGCCAATCGCTGGGCCCGTCGCTGAGCCTGTCACTGGGCCCGTCACTGGGCCCGTCACTGGGCCCGTCACTGGGCCCGTCGCCGAGCGTCCGTGCGGGTGCCCCTGCCAGAGCCCGGCCCCGGGTGTCCGCGCGGCCGGGCGTCGAGGACCCGGCCGATGGACGAGATACCGCTCCAGCACCGGCCGCCATCGGTTGGCGGGCAGGCCCCGCAGGGCGGCGACGGCGAGGCAGTACTTGCTCACGCTGACCGGCCGCACCCCCAGCCCGCGCAGGACCCTGTCGACCAGCGCCCGCCCGTCGGCCGACTTCGACTCCAGCAGCACCAGGTCTCCCCTGGCCGGGACGACCCGCTCCCCCTCGCGGAACAGCAGCCCGGTGTCGCAGGTGACCCGGGCCGAGCCGGAGCGGTCGATGAGCGTCACCCGCCGGTAGTCGGTGGCCAGCACCGGCTCCAGGGTCTCGGGCGCGACGATGCGCAGCTCGCTCAGCAGCGTGTCGCGCACGAAGTCGAGGGCCCGGCTCGTGAGCGCATGGCACGGCACGTCGTCGTAGGGGATGCGGTGCTTGTCCGTGCTGCCCCGCGCGCCGTTGAGCTTGAGCTCCAGCCACTGGCCACCCCCGTCGAGGTAGGTGCGCGTGCGCAGCTTGAACCTGCGCCGCCGGTCCTGCCGATGCTGGTGGTAGGTGAGCAGGCCGGGGGTGTCGAAGTAGGTGGAGGTGTAGCGGAACTGCCGCCGCCCCCCGATCCGCAGCGCGTGGAAGCGGTCACCCAGCTCCGCCGCCAGCCGCGCCATGGTCGAGGCGGTCAGGATGTACTTGCGGTCGACCCGGCTCATCAGCTCCGGCACGTCGTCGAGCCCGATCGCCGGCATCGTGGCGGCGGCCCCCGCGAGCAGCGCGTCCGCGTACAGCTCAGCCATCGACGGCCCCCTTCCCCGACGACACCGGTCTCCTCGGCGTGTTCCCGGCGTAGACCCTCATCGCGCACCCACCCTCGAGTTCGGCACCATGTAGCGGACGTCCACCACCGTCACATCCCGTACGTAGTCCACCTGTGTGACCTCGCACTGCAGCACCCGCGCCCGCAGCCGGCTCTCCAGATCGACCTTCAGCGCCTCCGGGTCGGCGTGCACCACGTCGAGCGTCACGACCTGATGGCGGGTACGCCCCAGCAGGCTCTGGTGGTCGGCGATCCACATCACGGTCAGCAGCACGGCGTTCAGCGCGAGCGCTGTCAGCGGCCACATGCCGGCGATGCCGTTGACCAGGCCCAGCACGAGCGCGACGAAGTAGTAGGCGATCTCCTGCTGGGTGATCTCGCTGGACCGCAGCCGGATGATCGACAGCACGCCGAACAGCCCGAACCCGACGGCGATGTCGATCCGCTGCACCAGCAGCAGCGACACGACCGCGAAGATGCCCACGTTGAGCGCGATGTAGGCGAACAGCAGATCACGCCGGTGGTGGCGCCGATAGTAGAGCCCGTAGGCGAGCACGACGATCGACACGACGTCCATCATGAGTCCGGTTGCCACAACCGCTCCCTCCGTAGCGTTCCTGATGAACAGCCTGGCGGTGGGGCGTGAAGCGACCGTGAGCTGATGATTAGGCGACTCTCATGCGGTAACCGGTGCCGCGGACGGTCTCGATGCGGTCGGCGCCGATCTTGCGCCGCAGGTAGCGCACGTAGACGTCCACCACGTTGGAGCCGGGGTCGAAGTCGAACCCCCACACGTGGCTGAGGAGCTGCTCTCTCGTCAGCACCTGGTCGGGGTGCCGGCAGAAGATCTCCGCCAGCGCGAACTCCCTGGTGGACAGGTCGACCGCGCGCTCCCCGACGTAGACCCGCCGCGTACGCAGGTCGAGCGACAGGTCGGACACCCGCAGCACGGTCACCTCCGGCGTGCGGTCGGCCCGCAGCCGCAGCCGCACCCGGGCGAGGAGCTCCTCGAAGGCGAAGGGCTTGGCGATGTAGTCGTCGGCCCCGCCCTCCAGCCCCGCCACCGTGTCGCTCACGCTGTCACGCGCGGTCAGAATGATCACCGGGATGGTCACCATGGACTCCCGCAGCCGCCGCAACACCGTGAACCCGTCGCTCAGCGGCAGGCCGATGTCGAGGATGAGCAGGTCGAAGCCGCCCGCCCCGGCCAGGTCGTAGGCCGCGGCCCCGTCTCCCACCACGGCGGTCACGAAGCCGTTGGCCCGCAGGCCCTTCTCCACGAAGGACGCGATGCGGGCTTCGTCCTCGGCGATCAGAATCCGGTTCAACCCAGCCTCCACAACTCCCACAACGGAAGGGACATGACGAAACAGGCCCCTCCCCCGGGAGCCTCCGTAACCTGTACCGTGCCGCCGTGCGCCTGCGCGATGGAACGCACGATGGCCAGGCCGAGACCGGCCCCGTCGTGCGCGCCGGTACGGCCGGCGCCGCGGACGAACCGCCCGAAGATGCGCTCCCGCTCGGCCGGCGCGACCCCGGGACCGCTGTCGCGCACCCACAGCTCGACGCGCCCGTCGCGGACGGCGGAGCCGACGGCGATCAGGTCGTCGTCGGTGGTGTGGCGCACGGCGTTGGCCACGAGCTGCATGAGCGCCTGCGTGAGCCGCTGGCGGTCGGCCGGCAGGCGGGCCTCGGCCACCTCGTCGACCCGCCACTGCCGCTCGCCGAGCGCGCGCGCCTTGGCGACCACGCTGACCGTGAGGTCGGCCAGCTCGACGTTGTCGAGCGCGAGGAAGCCCGGCTGCTCCGCCTTGGCGAGGGTGAGGAGGTCGTCGACGATGCGGTTCATCCGGTCGAGCTCGTCGGTGACCAGGGCGAGGGTCTCGGCCCGGTCGTCGGGATCGTCGCCCATCAGCTCCAGGTGGCCGCGCACGACCGTGATCGGGGTGCGCAGCTCGTGACCGGCGTCGTCCATGAAGTGGCGCTGCACGACGAATGCCTGTTCGAGCCGGTCGAGCATGTGGTTGAAGGTGGACGCCAGCGCGGCCACGTCGTCGTCGCCCGGCACGTCGAGCCGGCGGGTGAGGTCGCTGGAGTCGCTGATCTGCTCGGCCGTCTGGCGGACGAGCCGCACCGGCGCCAGCACCTGCCCCGCCACGAACCAGCCGGCCGCCCCCGCCAGCGTGAGCGCCGCCAGCGCGGACAGCCCGAGCACGCCCACCGCGTCGACGATCTCGGCGCGATGCAGGTCGTAGAAGTGCGCCACGACGAAATGCCCGCGCCGGGTGTCGCCGGCCACGCTCACCGGGATCACCGCGTAGTGGACCGTTCCCCGCGCGGTCTCCATCTCGTGCCGCTCGACCTTGGACGCCCCGGCCATCCGGGCGACCAGCGCGTCATCGGTGTCGAGGCGTACGGGCGGCGGAATCGCGGTGATCTTGTGGGCCTTGCCGTCGATGATGCTGAAGAAGGTCTCCCACCGGTCGGGCGCGTTGAGCTGGAGGTAGCCGACCAGCAGGTTCTCGAGGTCGATGAGCGGCTTGCCGGCCTGCTGGTCGAGGGCGGAGCCGGCGTAGCGGCGCAGCTTCTCGACCTCGTTGCCCAGCTCCAGCTCCATCCGGTGGTCGAGCCGGGTGAGCAGGGTGGACCAGGTCACGGACACGGCGACGCCCAGGGCGAGACCGACGACGGCGAGCATCCAGCCCACGATCCGGGCGCGGGCGCTCAGCCGCATGTGCTCTCCCCATCAGTCGTCGCCGTCATCTTCGCCATCATCGTCGTCGCCGCCGTCGTCGTCGCCCCCCGGGCTGGGCGGGGGCGGCTGCACCGGCTCGGCCTTCGCCCGGCGCGGCGTCGGCCGCAGGTCGCTCCCGGTGGGCCCGGAAGCGGGCCCGGAAGCGGATTCGGAGGCGCGCCCCCCACCGGACGGGGACGACGACGGCACGGCTGAGGGCGCGGGCGAGCGCGTGAACGAGGACGAGGACGAGGACGACGGCGAGACCACGACGGGCCCGCCGAGATCGAGCTCCTCGTCGGCCGCCCGCACCAGCCCCACCGAGATGACCCCGGCCGCCATCACTCCCAGGGTGAGGAGGAGCATCGTTCCCCGAAGTTTCATGGACCCGACTCTGACGCCCTTCGAGGAGACCACGCTGAAGCACAGATGAGAAACCTCTCATCTGCCTGCCGTCGCCCGCACGAGAACCTCGTTACCGGCGTGACTTCTGGGGCGTTTGAGGCGTGGAATCACGGTTAAGTCTTCGAGGGATGAACCTGTGGGAGTACGTCAAGGATCGATGGGACCTCATCGCCTTCGAAGCGGCGCAGCACGCCAGCATGGTCGCCCAGTGTGTCCTGGTCGCGGCCGTCCTCGGCGTGCTCATCGGCGTCGCCACCTACCGCAGCCCGCGCACGTCCGCCTTCGCCACGGCCACCGCGGGGGTGCTGTTCACGATCCCGTCGCTGGCGCTGCTCGGCCTGCTGATCCCACCGCTCGGCCTGGGGGTGGCGCCGAGCGTGACCGCGATCGTCGTGTACGCGCTGCTGCCCATCATCCGCAACACCGTCGTCGGCCTGCGCGGCGTCGATCCGCTGCTGGTGGACGCCGCCCGCGGCATCGGCATGAGCCGCCGCAGATCGCTCACCAGGGTCGAACTCCCGCTGGCCTGGCCCGTGATCCTGACCGGCATCCGGGTCGCCACCCAGCTCGCGATGGGCATCGGCGCCGTGGCCGCGTACGTGTCGGGCCCCGGCCTGGGTGAGCAGATCTTCTCGGGGCTGGCCAGGCTGGGCGGTGCGAACGCGGTCAACTCAGCGCTGACCGGCACGATCGGGGTGGCGATCCTCGCGCTCCTCTTCGACGGCTGCCTGGTCCTGCTCGGCCGGCTCACCACTCCGGGAACGCGGGCCGCCCGTGGCTGACCAGGTAACCGGCGGGGTGCCGATCGAGCTGCGGAAGGTGACCAAGTCCTTCCCCGGCGGCGGCGAGCCCGCCGTCCGAGAGCTGGACCTGAGCATCCCGGCGGGTGAGATCGTGGTCCTGCTCGGCCCGTCCGGCTGCGGCAAGACGACCACCATGCGGATGATCAACCGCCTGATCGAGCCGACCGCCGGCGACATCCTCATCGGCGGCCAGAACTCCCGCGACATCGACCCCGACCGCCTGCGCAGGCACATCGGGTACGTCATCCAGCAGGCCGGCCTGTTCCCCCACATGACGGTGGCCGCCAACGTCGCCCAGGTGCCGAAGATGCTCGGCTGGGGCCGCGAGCGCGTCGCCGAGCGCGTGGACGAACTGCTCACGCTGGTCGGCCTGGAGCCGCAGACGTTCCGCGACAGCTATCCGCGCCAGCTCTCCGGCGGCCAGCAACAGCGGGTCGGCGTGGCCAGGGCCCTGGCGGCCGACCCGCCCGTGCTGCTCATGGACGAGCCGTTCGGCGCCCTCGACCCCATCAGCCGCGAACGCATCCAGGACGAACTGCTCCGCCTCCAGGAAGAACTGGCCAAGACCATCGTCTTCGTCACGCACGACGTGGACGAGGCGCTCAAGATCGGCGACCACATCGCGGTCATGCAGCGTCCCGGGCACATCGTGCAGTACGCCAGACCGGCCGAGATCCTCACGAACCCGGCCAGCGACTACGTCGAGCAGTTCCTGGGCGGCGGCTCCTCGATGCGGCTGCTGCGCCTGACCCAGGTGGGCGACATCGAGCTCGACCGGGTGCCGTCCGCCTCGGAGGACATGGACGCGCGCGACCTGCTGCGCGAGGTCGAGCTCGACGGCCGCGGCTACGCCCTGGTCCTCGACGGGATGCGCCGCCCGCTCAGGTGGCTGGCCCAGACCGACCTCGAAACGCTGAACGGCCCGGTCGGCACCGCCGGCGCCCCCGTCACCAGCACGATCGGCCACCGCATGACCCTCCAGGACGCCCTGGAGACGCTGCTCAACAGCGACACCGACATCGTGCCCGTGCTCGGCAGGCGGCGGGCGTACGCGGGGGCGCTGTCGCTGGCGACGGTGCAGAACGCGATCCAGTCGATCAAGGCGCGCGAGCGGGAGCGCCGCCTGCGCAGGGGCGAGGCCCGGTGACGGTCGAGAGCGCGGCGGCCAAGGAGGCCACCGTCCCGGAGCCGCGGATCGGGCGGTCGTGGCGGGTGATCGTGCCGCCGCTGTGCTACCTCGCCGTGGCCGTGGCGATGGTGGCCTACACGCAGATCGTGCCGCTCGACAGCATCGAACGCGGCTCGCTCAACCTGCCGTACCTGCTCAGGCGCACGTGGCAGCACATCGAGCTGGTGTTCTTCTCGACCGTGCTGGTGCTGGCGGTGGCGCTGCCGCTGGGCGTGCTGCTCACGCGGCGCGGGCTGCGCCGGGCCACGCCGATCGTGCTGGGCCTGGTCAACCTGGGTCAGGCCACCCCGGCGGTGGGCCTGGTGGTGCTGCTGGCGGTGCTGTTCCAGATCGGCTTCTGGACGGCGGTGGCGGCGCTGTTCGCCTACAGCCTGCTGCCGACGCTGCGTAACACGATGGTGGGGATCGAGCAGGTGGACCCGCGGCTGGTGGACGCCGGGCGCGGCATCGGCATGTCGGCGGCCGGGGTGCTGTTCAAGGTCGAGCTGCCGATGGCGGCGCCGGTCATCCTGTCCGGCGTGCGGACCACGCTGGTGCTGAACGTGGGCACGGCGGGCATCGCGGCGTTCATCGGGTCCGGCGGTCTCGGCGATCTCATCACCACGGGCGTCAGCACGCAGCGCAACCTGGTCCTGATCACGGGATGCGTGCTGATCGCGGTGCTGGCCCTGCTCATCGACTGGCTGGCCGGGCTCGCGCAGCGCGTCCTGTCGCCGAAAGGGCTGGCGTGAGGCCGCTCGCGGCGATGCTGCTGCTCGTCGCCGTCGTGGCGTGCGGGCTGCAGCCGGCGTCGTCGTTCGTGCCGCCGGTGGAGCCGGGCAGCATCCGGCCGGTGCCGTCGCTGGAGGGCGCGGAAGTGCGGGTGACCTCGAAGGAGTTCACGGAGCAGCTCGTGCTCGGGAAGATCGCCGTGCTCGCCCTCGCGGCGGCCGGCGCGGACGTGCGCGACCAGACGAACGTACAGGGCAGCGTGAACGCCCGAGCCTCGCTGACCAGGGGCGACGCCGACCTCATGTGGGAGTACACCGGCACCGCCTGGATCACCTATCTCGGCCAGACCCGGCCGATCCCGGACGCCATGCGACTCTACGAGGCCGTACGCGACCTCGACCTGCGCGAGAACGGCATCGTCTGGCTGCCGCCGGCCCCGCTGAACAACACGTACGCGATCGCCGCCACCCGCGCCACCGCCGAGGAGTACGGCCTGACGAAGATCTCGGACATGACGAAGATCCCCGTGGCGCGGCGCACGTACTGCGTCGACCACGAGGCGTTCGGCCGGGAGGACGGCTTCCTCGGCATGCTCAGGGGCTACGGCCTGACCTACGGCGAGGACGTCCCGAGAGGCAACGTGCGTCAGGTGTCGGTCGGCATCCTGTACAACTCGGTCGCCAGCGGGCAGTGCGCCATGGGCCTGGTCAGCTCGACCGACGGCCGGGTCAAGGCGCTCGACCTGGTGCTGCTGGAGGACGACCGGCACTTCTTCCCGCTGTACAACGCGGCCGTGACGATGCGTCTCCCGATCGCGCGGGCGCACCCGGAGATCGCCCGGATCTTCGCGCCCATCACCGCCAGGCTGACCAACGACGTGATGCGCGACCTCAACGCCCGCGTGGACGTGGACGGCGACGTGCCCGTGCTGGTCGCCCGCGACTGGCTCAGGTCACAGGGTTTCGTGAAGTGACCGGCGGGCGGCTCGCCCGGTAAACCTCGGCACAAGGCACGTCCTCCGTCGCGCAAAGCCCCACCCGGACGGTCGGCGGCCACGACGGCCGGCGACGGTCGCGGCCGGGCCCGGGAGGTTTGGCGATCGCCGTCAGCGGTACGGTCCCCATCAGGGGGAACATGAAGAGATTCGCCGCTGTCGCAGGACTACTCGTCGTGATGGCCATCCCCGGCGCCACCGCCGCCGCCGGAGACGGCATGGAACGCCACGAAGTGAGCCAGGAGCAGTACGACACTCTGATCGCCCAATGCCGCTTCTCCGACCTGGGGAAGGCGAAGTGCCGCGCGGCCGTCAAACGTATGTACCGCATCGGCCAGGCCGACCTGACACTCGACTGCCGGACCTACTCCGGCATCACCGTCTGCGGCACGCTGCAGCTCAGCAAGTCCGAGCGCTCGTGCATCCGCCACTCCGAGCAGGAGGGAATACCCTTCCGCCGCGCCGAGGTGGAGTGTTACGCGCTGTCATGATCATCGTTGGTGTGGACGGTTCCCGCACCGGGCTGGAGGCCGCGGGCTGGGCCGCCGCGGAGGCGGCTCTGCGTCAGGTGCCGCTGACCGTGGCGCACGCCGTCCCGAAGTGGATCTGTGAGGAAGGCGCCGTCCGTTACGCCGAGGTGGCCCGATGGCTGCGCGACGGCGCCGACACCGTGCTGACCGCCGCCTGCGACCGCGCGCGCCGAGTGTGGCCGCAGGTGCGGCTGGAGAGCGTGCTGCTGCCGGGCGACCCCCGCTCGGCCCTGGTCAAGGCATCCGAGGCGGCCGAACTCCTGGTGGTGGGCAGCCGCGGGATCGGCGGGGTGCGCGGGCTGCTCGTCGGCTCGGTCGCGTACGGGGTGGCGGCGCACGCGCGTACGAACGTGGTGCTGATCCACGAGGCGCCCGCCGCGCCGCGCGGTGAGATCGTGATCGGGACCGACGGCTCGCCTGGCGCCTGCCACGCCCTCGACGTCGCCTTCGCCGAGGCCGAGTTGCGCGGCTCGCGGCTGCGTGCCGTACAGGCGTGGGCCTGGCCCCACCTCGGCGGCTTCGAGCCGGCCTCCCGCGAGAGCGAGCAGGACACCCTGCGCGCCCTGAAGGTGTCGCTGGCCGGGCACCGCGACCGGCATCCCGGCGTGGACGTCGTCGCCGAGGTCGTGCACGGGCACCCGGTCGAGGTGCTCAGGGAGGCTGCCGCGGACGCCGACCTGCTGGTGGTGGGGTCGCGCGGGCACGGGCAACTCGCGGGCATGCTCATCGGCTCGATCAGTCAGGCCCTGCTGCACCACGCCCCCTGCCCGCTGGCGGTGGTGCGCGGCCGGGCCGCCTGAAACTTACATCCGTCGCCGCAGGTTGGAGCCCTCGCGGTGATCGCCGCCTTCCCGCCCGCGGCCGCCGATCCTACGATCTGCGCAGGCTTACGACGGGAGAGCACACGATGCGCAGCAAGATCGGCTCCGTGCTGGCCGCGATGGTGGCGCTGGCCGCCGCGGTGCTGTTCGCCACCACCGCCACGGCGAGCGCCGCGCCCATCAAGATCATGCCGTTGGGCGACTCGATCACCGGTTCCCCCGGCTGCTGGCGGGCCCTGCTCTGGAACCGCCTGCAGACCGCCGGGCACACCGGCATCGACTTCGTCGGCACCCTCCCGCCGCAGGGGTGCGGGGTGTCGTACGACGGCGACAACGAGGGGCACGGCGGCTACCTGGCCACCAACGTGGCCAACCAGGGCCTGCTGCCCGGCTGGTTGTCCGCCACCCAGCCCGACATCGTGCTCATGCACTTCGGCACCAACGACGTGTGGAGCAACATCGCCCCGGCGACGATCCTCGGTGCGTTCACCACGCTGGTGAACCAGATGCGGGCGAGCAACCCCAACATGCGGATCCTCGTCGCCAAGATCATCCCGATGAACCCGTCCACCTGCGCCGACTGCGCCCAGCGCGCCGTGAACTTCAACAACGCCATCCCCGCCTGGGCCGCCTCGACCAGCACCCTCCAGTCGCCGATCACGGTGGTGGACCAGTGGACGGGCTTCAGCACCGGCACCGACACCTACGACGGGGTGCACCCGAACGCCGCCGGCGACCAGAAGATGTCCGACAAGTGGTACCCGGCCCTCGTGGACGCGCTCGGCACCACCCCCACGCCCACCGTCACCACCACCGTCACGCCCCCGCCCGTGGGCGGCTGCACCGCCACGTACACGGTCACGGGGCAGTGGCAGGGCGGCTTCCAGGGTGAGGTCACCGTCAAGAACACCGGCAGCACGGCGAAGTCCGCGTGGACGGTGACCTGGACGTACGCGAACGGCCAGCAGATCAGCCAGCTCTGGGGCGGCACGCTGAGCGCCTCGGGCTCGTCCGTGACGGTGCGGAACGCCTCGTGGAACGGCCAGCTCTCGCCCGGGGCCGCGACCACGTTCGGCTTCCTGGGCTCCTGGAACGGCACGAACACCGTCCCCGTGACGACCTGCGCCTAGCGGCTCCGACCGGGTCGCGGTGCCGGGCCGTCCGACGTCATCGGGCGTCGGACGGCCCGGCCGAAGCTCAGCGGGCCGCCTGCGGGACGGGGTGCCCCTCGCTGGCCTGCACCAGCACGAAGCCCTGCCCCCTGAACGCCAGTTGCATCGCCTCCCCGCTGCCCCGCCCGATCAACGCCCCCACCTTCATCGTCCGGTTGACCCCGACCTGCAGCGACGTGCTCCAGCACACCGCCGCCTGTCCGTCCACGTACGTCGGCATGCGGGCCGCGTCCAGCAGCACCGGTGCGCCGTGCGTGGTCACCGCCACCCACCCGGTGCCCGTCACCGTGGTGTTGAACAGCCCTCCGGCGGCCATCCCGGCCCCCTGGACCCGCTGGATGTCCCAGGTGAGCTGCGGCTGGAAGGCCAGCAGGTTGCGCCCGTTGACCGTGATCCCCTCGTTCTCCAGGAAGAACAGGTGCACGTCGTCCGCGTTGTCGGCCAGGTACAGCAGCCCCTCGCCGCGGACCCGCATCAAGGAGGCGCCCTCACCCGTCAGCGCCTTCTTGAACAACTTCCCGATGCCGCCGGCGCCCTCGTAGTCGAAGTCCATCTGCCCCTGGAAGGCCACCATCGAGCCCTGCTTGGCCAGCACCTCGTGCGGCAACTGCACGCGCAGCAGCTTGTCGTTCTCCAGAGCGAAGCCCGGAGGCAACTGCTGGGGGTCGAGGTTGCCGAAAACAGAGCTACGCACGTGTCTCACCTTCCTGGATGCTGACGCTCACTCCGGCCGCACGCGAGCCCGCCACCCATGGCCGAGAGCGATATGACCCAATCCAACCAGGTTCGCCACCGCCCCCGCCAGAAACCCCGCTTCCCTGTCCACGTGCCGGGTCCCGGTGGAGCATGCCGACAAGACGTGACATTTCATGCGGTCGGCGCTTCAATTGGCTTCGACCATGGACGATGCCGATGTGACCGTCGAGCGGGTGATCTCGCCGATCCTCGTGGGCCGGGACGCGGAGTTGCGCCGGCTGATGGCGGTGGTGGCGCGTCCCCCGGCCGTGGTCATGATCGAGGGCGAGGCCGGAATCGGCAAGACGCGGCTGGTCGGCGAGCTGGCCGCGGCGGACGAGCTGCGTGACCGCCCGCCGCTCGTCGGCGGCTGCGCGCAGATCCGCGAGCCGTTCCCGCTCGGCCCCGTCATCGAAGCCCTGCGCGGGGCCGCCGCGCGGCTGCCCTCGGGCGACGCGCCGCCCGCCACCGCCGGCGGGCCGGCCGTGACGGGGTTGTCGCCCGTGACCGGCGCCCTGCACCCCCTGCTGCCCGAACTCGCCCATCTGCTTCCGGACGCGCCTAGACCGCTGGACGACCCCGCCGGACTGCGGCACCGCGTGTTCCGTGGGCTCATGGAGCTGATCGGGGCGCTCGGGCCGGTCGTGCTGGTGCTGGAGGACCTGCACTGGGCCGACGAGCAGACGATCGAGTTCCTCGCCTACCTGCTCGCCGACCCGCCGCCGGGGCTCGGGCTCGTCCTCACCTTCCGTGGCGAGGAGGCGGGGCCCGGGCTGCGGGCGCTCACCGCGCGGTTGCGTCCGGGGCTGGCCCACGCCCATCTCGTCCTGGCCCCGCTGGACGCCGCGCACACGAACGAGCTGGCGGCCTCCATCCTGGGGACCGCGCAGGTGTCGGAGGAGTTCGCCGCCTATCTGTGCGAGCGCGCCTCCGGCCTGCCGTACGCCGTCCAGGAGCTCGTCGCGCTGCTGCGTGCCCGGGGCGTGCTGGTCCAGCGCGGCACCCGGTGGGCCCGCAAGACGCTCGACGGGCTGGGCGTCCCCGCCGGGGTGCGGGATTCGGTGCTGGAGCGGGTGCGCCGCATGAGCGCGAACGCCCAGGCGGTCGCGGAGGCCGCGGCGGTGCTGCAGGTGAGCGTGGCGGTGCCGGTGCTCACGGCCACCTGCCGCGTGCCCGAGCGGGACGCCCACGAGGGCCTGGACGAGCTGCTCGACCGCGGTCTGTTCACCGAACGCTCCGGAACGGCGGGCTTCCGGCACGCGCTGGCCGTGCAGGCCGTCTATGGCAGCATCCCGCTGTCGAGGCGGCAGGACCTGCACGCCCGCGCGGCCACGGCCGTGTCCGGGCAACGTCCCACGCCGCTGGGCCAGATCGCCCACCACCACCGCCACGCCGGCCATCACGACGCCTGGGTGGACGCCGCGGAGCAGGCCGCCGACCAGGCCGTGGCCCTGGCCAACGACGCCGAGGCCGAACGCCTCCTCGCCGCGGTGCTCCGGCACGAGCCCCTCGCCCCGTCCGGGCTGACGTCCCTCGATCCCGTACGGGAGGGCAGGCTCGCGGCGAAGCTGGGCTGGGCCGGCGGCCACGCGCTGGGCGGCGACGAACTCGTCGCCCTGCTGCGCCGCGCCGCGGAGCGGCAGCCGCCCGGACCGGTTCGCGGCGAGCTGAACTACCTCATCGGCGTGAAGCTCGAGGCCGCGGGCGCACCCCCGGAGGCGGCCCGCAGAGCCATGACGGACGCCGTCGCCGACCTCGGGGACCGGCCGGTTCTCGCCGCCTACGCGATGGTGGGCCTGGGCATGCCGCGAAGCCCCGGCATCCCACTCGCCGAGCACCTCCACTGGCTCGACCGGGCCCTCGACCGGCTCCCCGAGATCGCCGAGCCCGAGCGGCACAGCTCCGTCCTCGGCAAGGTCGCCATGGTGCTGACCCTCGTCGGCGACCCCCGTGCGGCGGGCCTGACCGAGCAGGTCGTGACGCGGACCGGGGGCCGTCCGGCCAACCGGTGGGAGGCGGTCGCCTACGAGTCGATCGGCGAGGTCGCCTGCCTGGCCGGACGGCACGACGACGCCCGCCGTCTGCTGGACGCCGCGCTGCACGAGGCGGCCGAGCACGACGTCACGGGCCTGCTCGAATTCAGGTGCCGGTTGAACCTGGCGACCCTGGCCTACTGCCGGGGTCCGTGGGACGGGCTGGAGGACGAGCTCGACGCCTCGCTCGCGCGCTTCGCCGACCTGCGCAGCTACCGGCTCACGGCGGAGACCGTGGCCGCCTGCCTGGCGCTGGCGCGCGGGCACGGCGACGCCGTCCGCCTCGACGACCTGGTGCGCGAGAACCTGACGACGGGCGCCGCCGACGTGCTCCCGCTCCCGGTCAGCGCCCTGCTCAGGCTGGCCGGCACCCAGGACCGCGCGGAGGAGGCCGTGGCGCGCACCGCCGAGGCGTTTCGGCTGTGGGCGGCCAAGGGGCTGTGGCCGGTGGGCGTGCGCGCCGTCCCCGCCCTGGCCGAAGCCCTGGTCGGGCTGGGCAGGGGCGACGAGGCCGGGGACCTGGTGACGCGCCTCGAACGCGAGCTCGCCGGGCTGGACGCGCCGCTCGCGCGGGCGGCGCTCGACCATGCCGGGGGCTTCCTGACGTCCGACGCCGCCCGCTTCACGGCCGCCGCCACCGCCTACGACCGGCTGCCCGCGCCGTACGAGGCCGCGCAGGCCCGCGAGCAGGCCGCGGCGCGCCTGCTCGCGGCCGGTGCCGAGCAGGGGGTGCCGGTGCTGGAGGCCGCTCTGCACACGTACGGCACGCTGGGCGCGAGCTGGGACCTCGATCGGGCCGTCCAACTGGGCCGGCGATGGGGGCTGTCCCTGCCGGCCAGGCATCGTGGCGGCCCACGCGGCTACGGCTCCGCGCTCTCCCCCAGGGAACACGCCGTGGCCAGGCTGGCCGCCGCCGGGCTGACCAACAAGGAGATCGCCAAGGAGCTGTTCATCTCGGCCAAGACCGTGGACAAGCACCTGGGTTCCGCCATGCGCAAGCTGGGCCTGCGCTCCCGTGCCGGGCTGGCCCGCCGTCTCGACGCCTGACTAATGGGGCGTTTGCCCCATGGATAGCCATCTGCGGCTCCTGTGATCCTTGGCGCATGTCCGAAGTGAGCGATCCGGCGGACGAGCCCGACCTCGATCCCGAAGACCCCGAAGACCCCGAAGGCCCTGAAGGCCCTGAAGGCCCCCAAGACCCCGACCCCGAAGAGGGCTGGGTCGACGTATGAGCAGAGAGGTGCACCGCCCGATGCGGAGAGTCTTGACCGGCGCGGCCGTCGCGGCGCTGGCAGCGGGGTTACTGACCCCGGCGACGGCCCAGGCGGCCGAGGACGACGGCGCCGTCGTCACCCTGCCAGGAGCCGAAGGCCAGTGGAACCTCACCCTGATCACCGGCGACACCGTCCGTCTCACCAGGGACGGCAGCGGACGCTACACCGCCACCCCCGAGGCCGCCCGCCGCCCCGACGGCCACACGCCGCTGTTCCGCAGCGAGGCGGGGCCGGAGGGCGTCTTCGTCATCCCCGACGACGCCCAGCCCGCCCTCGACGCGGGCCTCCTGGACCGCAGGCTGTTCGACGTGCGCTACCTGGCCGACAACGGCTACGCCGACGGGATGGCCGACCGGCTGCCGCTGATCGTCCAGTACCGGGGTGACGCCCCGAAGACCACCGCGCAGGCCCTGCCGGCGAGCACCGCCACCCGGTCGCTGCCCAGCATCCACGGCGCCGCGCTGACGGTGGACAAGGCGAAGGCGGACGACTTCTGGTCCACCCTGCGCGGTCAGCGCGCGACCGCGGGCAGAGCCGCGCTGACCGGCGGCGTCGGCAAGGTCTGGCTGGACGCGAGGGTCAAGGCCGACCTCGCCGAGAGCGTGCCGCTGATCGGCGCCCCCCAGGCGTGGAAAGCCGGCTTCGACGGCTCCGGCACCACGGTCGCCGTCCTGGACACCGGTGTGGACGCCGCCCACCCCGACCTGGCCGGCCGGATCGCCGACAGCCGCAGCTTCGTCGCGGGACAGGAGGTGACCGACGGCCACGGGCACGGCACTCACGTCGCGGCCACGGTGGCGGGCTCGGGCGCGGGCTCCGAGGGCGCGCGCAAGGGCGTCGCCCCCGGCGCCAGGCTGGTCATCGGCAAGGTGCTCGCCGACTCGGGCTCGGGCAGCAGCTCCGACATCATCGCCGGCATGGAGTGGGCCGCCACCGAGGCCAAGGCGAAGATCGTCTCGATGAGCCTCGGCGGCTCACCCACCGACGGCACCGACCCGCTGTCCCAGGCCGTGGACGACCTCAGCGCCTCGACGGGCGCGCTGTTCGTGATCGCCGCGGGCAACACCGGGCCGGACAAGGAGACCATCGGCACGCCCGGCGCCGCCGCGTCCGCGCTGACGGTGGCCGCCACCGACAAGACCGACCGGCTCGCGGACTTCTCCAGCCGCGGGCCGCGGGTCATCGACGGCGCCCTCAAACCGGACATCGCCGCCCCGGGCGTGGCCATCATCGCCGCCCGTGCCGCCGGCACCTCGCTGGGCAGCCCGGTCGACAACCTCTACACCAGCCTGAACGGCACCTCGATGGCCACCCCGCACGTCGCGGGCGCCGCCGCGCTCCTGGCCCAGAAGCATCCCGGCTGGACCGGTCAGCGGCTCAAGGCCGCGCTGATGTCGACCGTCAAGGACACCGGCTACACCGCGTACGAGCAGGGCGCCGGCCGGGTGGACGTGGCCAGGGCCACCTCACAGGAGGTCGTCGCCACCACGCCGAACGTCGACTACGGCCTCATCCCGGTCGACGCGAACGACGCCGTGCAGCGGACCGTCACCTACGCCAACGACGGCGCCGCCGAGGTGACGCTCACTCTCGACGCCACCATGGGCGCGGCCGCGGACGCGCTGACGCTGAGCGCGCCGACGGTGACCGTCCCCGCCGGCGGCACCGCCTCCGTCACCGTCACCCTGCGCCCGGACGGCCTGGCCAAGGGCGGCTACAGCGGCGCCGTGGTGGCCACCGGACCCTCCGGCGCGCTCGTCAGGACCGTGGTGGGGTTGCGCCGCGGGCCGAAGAAGGTGCCGCTGACCGTGCACGTCGTCAACAGGCACGGCGACGCGCCGCAGTCGCAGGAGTTCTGGGTGTCCGCGGGCGCGGTGGACGTCCCCGACACCCACGGCGCCGGCGGTCGTGAGTACGTCGGCGACGGCACCTACCGCTTCATGGTCGAGCCGGGCACCTACAACGTCCAGTCGGGGGTCCAGCACCAGACGACCGACGGCGGGCCGGGCCCGGTCGTCCTGCTGTACGACCCGGAGACGGTCGTGCCCGAGCAGGGAGCCGAGATCACCCTCGACGCCCGCGACGCCGTACCGCTGCGCTTCGAGACGCCCAAGCCGATCGACTGGCGGCACAGCAGGGGCGCCGTCACCACCGTGCGCACGGCCTGGGACGGCACCCCGCTGTCCTCCGGCTCGATGGGCGCCCTCGGCGCGAACGACTGGTACATCAGCCCCACCAAGAAGGTCACCAAGGGGACGTTCCTGTTCTCGGTCCGGGCCACGGCGGCCAACACGCAACTGGCCGTGCGCGCCGTCTCCCCGCAGAAGTACCCGATCGACGCCAGGACGTACGAGTACTTCGACGGCGGGTTGAGCTTCGACCTCGGCCAGGACACGCCCTTCCCCGCCGGGACCCGGCGCTACGACCTGGTCCACGTCGGCGGCGGCGAGAACCCCGGGGGCGACCTGGGCGGCAAGCTCGCGCTGATGACGATCGACCCGGACGACACGTGCGGCCTCGACCTCAAGCGCGTCGAGGCGCTGAAGGCCGCGGGCGCGGCCGGAATCGTGCTGTTCGCCAACCGCGTGTACCCCGGCTGCCATATCCCCACCTGGCCGGACAACGGCACCGGAGCGCCGGAACTCCCGGTGGCCCAGATCCTCAAGGCCGCCGGCGACAAGCTCCGCGCCCAACTCGCCGACGGCCCGGTGACACTCGAGATCACCAGCAACCCGAAGATCGACTACACCTACCAGTTCCAGGAGTACGAGGACGGCCGCGTCCCCCGCGACCTCACCTACCGCTACACCAACGGCCGCCTGTCGGCCGTGGACACCGCCTACCACACGCCCAAGACCCTCGACCACCAGCTCGAGACCTGGCACAGCTTCAAGCCGCTGGAGCGGATCTCGTTCTCGGCCGCCTTCCACTTCGCCGCCCCCTCCAGGCGCACCGAGTACTTCAGTGGGTTCGCCGCGGACACGCTGCGCAAGGGCACGGTCGGCGGCCCCGCCATCTCGACCTGGGGGCTGGCGACGACCCTGGAGAAGCCCGGCAGGCAGACCCGGCGCTGGGGCACCGGCCCGGCCACCCCGGGCGGCCAGGTGATCCCCGAGGTCCCCGGTGTCCAGTACAAGGTGATGTGCGCCATGTGCCGGCGCGGCGACACGTTCCTGCCCGCCTACACGCTCGTCACCGGCGACGGCCGACTGGGCGCGGAGGGCGCGCAGGCCAACACCAACGCGAAGCTGTTCAGGGACGGCAAGGAGGTCCCGCGCGTCGCCGGCACCCCGATCCCGATGTTCACCCTGCCCAAGGACGAAGGCGTCTACCGGCTCGAACAGAGCGGCCCCGGCACGGTCAACGCCTGGACCTTCCGCTCGAAGGGCATGGACAAGGACACCACCCCGCCCACCACCGCCTGTCACCCGCTGGCCGGCGGGTCCGGCCCGTGCAACCCGCAACCGCTGCTGTTCGTCGGCTACGACCTGCGTGACACCCAGGCCCTGGACAACACCGTGCCCGCCGGAGGCAGGCACACCTTCGAGATCGACGTGTCCCATCCCGCCTCGTCCGAGCGGCTGCCGGCCATCGCGGGGCTGAAGCTCGCCTACAGCACCGACGACGGCCAGACCTGGCAGGACGCCAAGGTCCGCAAGCTCCGCACCGGCGTCTACACCACCACGCTCACCTACCCGCCCCTCGCCCGGACCAAGGGCGCCGTCACCCTCAGGGCCGAGGCCTGGGACACCGCAGGCAACAAGGCCGAACAGACCACCACCCGCGCCTTCCCCCTGCGCTGACCCCCTCTCAGAGAAAACCCCGCCGCCCGAACCACGGGCGGCGGGTTCGGCGCCGGGCAGAGGAACAGCCCCGTACGGCCCTCAATGACTCACTCTTCTACGCTCGACAGCGATATCACGACATAGCTGTCCGACTTCGCCGGATCAGCGTGGAGCATTTCTGCCACCTTCGGTTCGTCGGGAACGTCGAAGTCGAAAACCAAGAGTCGCCACCCCCCTGGGTCCTGTTGTGGTCAGCGCGCGGCCAGGAAGGTGTGTACGGCGTGGTCGTAGCGGGTGCGGTCGACGTTCCAGGCCTCGGTGTGCTCGCCCTGCGCGAACTCCTCGAACCTGATGTCCCAGCTCAGCCGTGCACCCGTGGCCACCAGGCCGCGGGCCTCCTCGATGGGGTGGTCGGCGTCCGGACTGGTGTGGATCAGCAGCAGGGGTGGCCTGACCTTCGGCGGGTAGCGGATCATGCTGAGCCGTTCCACGTCAACCCCGGTCCGCCATTCGACGACCTGGTTCGACAGCGCGGCGATGAAGCCGGGCAGGTGCTGGTTGCGTGCGCCCTGCTCGGACGTCATCCGCACGTCGACCATCGGCGCGTCCATGATCACCTTGTCGACCAGTGGGGCGAGTTCCGACCTGGCCAGGAACTGTCCGACGATCTGCCCGCCCATCGACGTCCCGTACAGGACGAACCGGGTGGCCCCGAGTTGCCGCGCCCTGCGCAGCGCCGCCTCCAGGTCGCGCCACTCGGAGTCGCCCAGGTGCAGCAGCCCGTCGGGGGAGCCCGGCGCGCCCTCGTCGTTGCGGTAGCTGATGGCCAGGAAGGGCAGGCCGAGTTCGTGCACCACCGGCAGGACCTTCAGTTCGGCCTTGCGCCGCCCGTTCTGCCCGTGCACGGCCACGAACCACGTGCTCCCCCTGCCCGGCACGTACCAGGCCGGGGCGGGGCCCAGCTCGGTCGGAACCATGATCTCGGAGAAGCCGATGTCCCAGGTCACCTGGGGATCGCCGGGCGGCACGTTGCCGAAGTGGCCCGGCGTGCCCACGGAGGGCGCGGGCCCGCGCAGCACCTCGCGGGTGATCCGCCCCGGCGATCGGCTCACGATGTCGCCCAGCATGGTGAAGGAGCCCGTCCACTCCAGCCAGTAGACGCCGGGTTTGGAAGTCTCGTGCGTCTCGGTCAGCGTGATGGTTCCGTCGCCGGTGGCGAGCACGTTCGTGTTGCCCGTGCCGTAGTGGACGACCCGCACGCTCGCGTCGCTGCCGAGCCAGGCGCCGCACCCGACCGCGATCACCAGCAGCGCCAGGCCGGCGACCAGGGCCTTCCTAAGCATGGAGGCCATCGAGGATCCTCCGTACGTTCCGCTCGCACAGGTCACGGAAGGCGGGCTCGTCCAGCCCGATGCGCCCGCCCAGGTAGAGCTGGACCAGGCCCTGGACCGAGGAGGTCAGCGCCAGCGCGGCTTCCAGCGGCACGTCCGCGCGCAGGATCCCGGCCGCCATGCCCTCCTCGACGAGCGCCACGATCCGCTCGAAGGTGGGCGAGCCGCCGCCCTTGAAGTCGTCGGGGAAGTGCCTGGCCTGCTCCCTCCGATCGGTCATCAGGAACGTGTACAGGTGCGGGCTGCCGAGGGCGAAGTCGAGGAAGTCGTGCAGGAGGCCGGACACCCTGCTCTGCCAGTCGCCCCCGGGGGCGCGGGTTCCCCAGCCGGCCGCCAGCTCGCGGGAGGTCGCGTCGGCCACGGCCTGCAGCAGCGCCTGCCGGTTCGGATAGTGCTTGTAGATGGCCATCGCGGTGACACCCACGGCGTCGGCCACGCGGCGCATGCTCACCGCCTCGGAGCCCTCGCGTACGAGGATGTCCCGAGCCACTTCGGCGATCTTTTCCGCAGTCCCCATGTATACACCGTATACCTTTCAGGTTAACGGTGTATACCCGCTCCGGACCTCAGGTGCGCCGGGTCAGCCGGTACGCGGCCAGCAGCGACGCCCAGGCCAGGACGAGCGCGATGGCGAGGGCGAAGGCGACATTGGCCACCCGGGAACCCTGCAGCGCGAACATCGAGACCCAGGCCGCCAGGAAGAGCACGCCGGTAACCGTGCTGAGGGCGGCCCAGCCGCGGCGACCGGCCGCCCCGAACCGCCGGCCGTACCCGAAACACGCGACGAGCAGCGCGAGAAAGGCGACCTCGGAGACCAGGAAGTGCATCATCCCGGGCGTGCTCATGCCCGTGGGCGGGCCGAGGGGCGTGCCCGGCGGGAAACCGTCGGCGGGGTCGGCGGAGAAGCAGGCGGCGGCGACCATCCCGGCGCCGAAGACGCCCACCAGCCGCGGCCCCCAGGTGCCGTCCCAGCCTGCCGGACCCCGAGCCCGGCGCAGGCCGGCCGCTCCCGCCACGAACAGCAGGCCGCTGACCGCGAAGTTGGCGACCTGGATCCATCCGTGCTCACCGTTGCTCAGCATGCTGGCCGGGTGCCGGCCGACGTCGAACCCGTCCCTGGTGAGCACCTGCAGCACGACCACGACGATGTAGAGCGGACCGGCGACGGCGCCGCAGGTCAGCAGCGTCCGCGTCGCCCCGCCGGTCGCGGTGAGGTGCCCGGTCATCGACCCGCTCCGGCCGCGCGGCGGGTCATCTGTCGCCGTCCCCGCCGGCCTCGGGGGCGAAGTGCCCGATGGCGAACGCGACGGCCGCGGCGAGGTCGTCGTCGCCGGTGCCCCAGGCGGCCTGGACCGCGGGCCCCCAGGCGCGGCAGCCGGCGGCGGCGAACTCCTTCCCCTCGGCCGTGTCGCCCCAGGTCGCGGGGTCGAACGTGACGCCGCGCAGGAACAGGTCGAGGCCGAGCAGCGCGAGGTCCCAGCCGACTCCGATGCCGATCGTGACGCCGGGCCCGTACGTGCGCGCCATCTCGTCGACGGTCTCGGCGGGTGCGGCATGCTCCAGTTCCAGGATTGTCCCGTCGCCGCCGGGCGTCAGGCGCACCTCGACCTCGGTGGGCATGGCATCCCCCAGCACCCAGGTCACCTTGATCAGCCGGGGCTTCTCACAGCGCAGGATCTCCCCGCCGGCATTGTCCTTGAGCTGGAACGTGCCGCCGAGCCGCAGGTCGCCCTCGATCGGGGTGAGCCACCTGCCGATCCGGTCGGGGTCGGTGCAGGCGCTCCACACGTCCTCGATCGAGGCGTCGTACGTGCGCCGCAACAGCAGCGAGCGTCCCGCGCCGGCGGCGACCGGCTGGTTGCCGATCTCCCGCCGGGTGGCGTTGATCTGGTTGACGATGTCGATCATTCGTCTTCTTCCTCCTCGTCGTTCGGGCCTGGTCGTCGCTCCTCGGACGGCGTCCCGGCGGGCGGGTGGCGGCGTTCGCGCCGGGTGCGCGCGAGTTCGGCGCCCAGCGCGTCCAGGTACCGGCTCCAGAACCGGCGAAAGCGCTCCATCTGCCTGCCGACCTCCCCGCCGAGCACGTCGAGTGCGTTGCACGGGCCAACAATCCCACTCAAGGCTTATATAAGTCAAGGCTGATATAGAACCGCGAGCCAGCTTGCAGAAACTTAACTAAGATCACGTTGATGGCCGGCCACTCACCCGAGCCACGAACCCGTCGCCACTTTCGCCCGCCCCTGACGGAGTCGGGCGGCCCGGCGTGTTACGCGCGACCCCTGGATACAGGTGCCATGGTCGCCGCAAGGCGCAGGCGACCCGGTTCGGACGGGAATTCGGCGACAGCAAGTTAACACGAGATCAGTCGCAACTTACCCAGTCATCGACGGGTGATTCCGTGAAACTTTCACCCGCACGAGCGACGTGACACCACCGCCGTGGAGGCGAAACTCCAGGCGGGAGGGCGTTGCGGCGACACCGCCCAGACCGGCCAGGCGCGGCCGTTGTTGACGCCCGGCCGAACCGTCGGATGTACTCCGCGACAACGCATTCACCGGACGGATCCACGCCGCTCTCCAAGATCGAATGTTAACGCTAACAACCCCGGGTCAGTGCCGACGACAACCTCTGGAGGTTCCTGTGAGACGCGTGCTCGCGATTCTCTCGTCGTTACTCGTCGTGAGCGTGTTCATCACGCCCCAGGCGTCGGCCGCGACGGTCGACACCAACACCTGGTACGTCCTGGTCAACCGCAACAGCGGCAAGGCCCTGGACGTCTACAACCTCTCGACCGCCGACGGCGGCCGCATCACCCAGTGGACCCGCAACAACGGCAACCAGCAGCAGTGGCAGTTCGTCGACTCCGGCGGCGGCTACTACCGCGTCAAATCCCGGCACTCCGGCAAGGTGCTCGACGTCTACAATTTCTCCACCGCCAACGGCGCGGCCGTCGTCCAGTGGGCCGACGGCAACGGCGCCAACCAGCAGTGGCGCCTGGCCGACTCGGCGGGCGGCCACGTGAGACTCATCAGCCGGCACAGCGGCAAGGCCCTGGAGGTCCAGAACGCCGCCACCGCCGACGGCGCGAACATCGTCCAGTACGACGACTGGGACGGCGCCAACCAGCAGTGGCAACTCGTCCCGGTCAACGCGGGCGACGCCTACACCAACCCGGTCGTCTGGCAGGACTTCGCCGACGGCGACATCATCCGGGTCGGCGACGCCTACTACTACTCGGCCTCGACGATGCACTACTCGCCGGGCGCGCCGATCCTGCGGTCCTACAACCTCGTCGACTGGGAGTACGCCGGCCACTCGGTCCCGAAGCTCGACTTCGGCTCGGGCGCCTACGACCTCAACGGCGGCCGGGCGTACGTGAAGGGCATCTGGGCCTCGACGCTGAACTACCGGCCCAGCAACAGCACCTACTACTGGCTCGGCTGCGTCGAGTTCAACCGCACCTACGTCTACACCGCCGCCGCCGTGGACGGCACGTGGACCAAACGCGCGCAGATCGGCAACTGCTACTACGACGCCGGCCTGCTCGTCGACACCGACGACACCATGTACGTCGCCTACGGCAACGGCACCATCAGCGTCGCCCAGCTCTCGGCCGACGGGACCAGCCAGGTACGCGCCCAGCAGGTCTTCCAGACCCCGGGCAACGTCGGCACCCTGGAAGGCTCCCGCTTCTACAAGCGCAACGGCTACTACTACATCTGGCTGACCCGCCCCGCCAACGGCCAGTACGTGCTCCGCTCCACCTCGCCGTGGGGCCCGTACGAGATGCGTCAGGTCCTGCTCGACCTGCCCGGCCCCATCACCGGCGGCGGCGTGCCGCACCAGGGCGGGCTCGTCCAGACGCAGAACGGCGACTGGTACTACATGGCGTTCGTGGACGCCTACCCCGGCGGGCGCGTCCCGGCACTCGCGCCGATCACCTGGACCGGTGACTGGCCGGTCGTGCAGACCGTCAACGGCGGCTGGGGCGTCACCTACCCGAGGCCGAACATCCAGACCAGCCGCACCGTGGCGTCCATGATCGGCCCCGACACCTTCTCCTCGGGCAGCCTCGGCCACCGCTGGGAGTGGAACCACAACCCCGACACCGGCCGCTTCTCCACCGGCAACGGCCTGCGCCTGCAGACCGCGACCGTCACGAACGACCTCTACAACGCCCGCAACACCCTGACCCACCGCATCCAGGGCCCGTCCTCGACGGCGACGATCGAACTCGACCACGCGCAGATGGCGGGCGGCGACCGCGCCGGGCTGGCCATGCTGCGCGACCAGTCCGCCTGGATCGGCGTCAAACGCGACAACGGCGTCAGCCGGGTCGTGATGACCAACGGCCTGACCATGAACGGCTCCTGGCAGACGACCGGCACCGGCACCGAGGCGGCGAGCGCGAACATCTCGGGCGACCGCATCTGGTTGCGGGTCAGCGCCGACGTCCGCCCCGGTTCCGGCCGGCAGGCCCGCTTCTCCTACAGCACCGACGGCAGCACCTTCGTGAGCCTCGGCCCGGCCTTCACGTTGACCAACGCCTGGCAGTTCTTCATGGGCTACCGCTTCGGGATCTTCAACTACGCCACCCAGTCTCTCGGCGGCGCGGTCACGGTGCGCCGCTTCGACCTCACCACCCCCTGACAGAACGCGTCGAACAGGAAGGTACCGCCCGTCCATGAAACGACTCCTGTCCATGTTCACCACTGGGCTGACCGCCGTCGGCCCCTCGGTGGCGCTCACCGGGCCGGCCGACGCCGCCTCGGCCCTGGGCGCCTCCGCGGCCGAGCGCGGCGGCCGCTACTTCGGCGCCGCCGTGGCCGCCGGCGAGCTGGGTGACGCGACGTACGTGAACCTCCTGAAGATGAATCGGAGCACATCGTGAAACTCAGATCCCTGGCCGTCGTCGCGACGGTGGCCACCTTACTGGCGAGCCTGTTCGCCGCCCTGCAGACACAGCCCGCCGTCGCGGCCACCGTGGACACCAACGCCTGGTACGTCCTGGTCAACCGCAACAGCGGCAAGGCCCTGGACGTCTACAACCTCTCGACCGCCGACGGCGGCCGGATCACCCAGTGGACCAGGAACGACCAGAACCAGCAGCAGTGGCAGTTCGTCGACTCCGGCGGCGGCTACTACCGCGTCAAATCCCGGCACTCCGGCAAGGTGCTCGACGTCTACAACTTCTCCACCGCCAACGGCGGGGCCATCGTGCAGTGGGCCGACGGCAACGGCACGAACCAGCAGTGGCGTCTGGCCGACAGCCCGGACGGGTACGTGCGGTTCATCTCGCGCCACAGCGGCAAGGCCCTGGAGGTGCAGGGCGCCTCGACCGCCGACGGCGCGAACGTCGTCCAGTACGACGACTGGAGCGGCGCCAACCAGCAGTGGCAACTCGTCCGGGTGGACGGCGGCGGCAACCCCGGCCAGTGCGATCTTCCCTCGACCTACCGCTGGACCTCGACGGGATCGCTGGCGACCCCGAGGTCCGGGTGGGTCTCGCTCAAGGACTTCACCGTCGCCCCCTACAACGGCAGGCACCTCGTCTACGCCACCACGCACGACACGGGGACGAGTTGGGGCTCGATGAACTTCGGTCTCTTCACCAACTGGTCTGAAATGGCCTCGGCCAGTCAGAACACGATGTCCTCCTCGACCGTCGCGCCCACGCTCTTCTACTTCGCCCCGCGGAACATCTGGGTGCTCGCCTACCAGTGGGGCGGCACCGCGTTCTCCTACCGGACCTCCAGCGACCCCACCAACCCGAACGGCTGGTCGGCGCAGCAGGTGCTCTTCTCCGGGAGCATCTCGGGCTCGGGGACGGGCCCCATCGACCAGACGCTCATCGGCGACAGCACGAACATGTACCTGTTCTTCGCCGGGGACAACGGCAAGATCTACCGGGCCAGTATGCCCATCGGGAACTTCCCGGGCAGCTTCGGCACCACCTCGACGGTGATCATGAGCGACACGACGAACAACCTGTTCGAGGCCGTGCAGGTCTACAAGCTCCAGGGCCAGAGCAAGTACCTGATGATCGTCGAGGCGATCGGCGCGCAGGGCCGCTACTTCCGCTCGTTCACCGCCACCAGCCTGAACGGCTCCTGGACGCCGCAGGCCGCCACCGAGAGCAACCCCTTCGCCGGCAAGGCCAACAGCGGCGCCACCTGGACCAACGACATCAGCCACGGCGAACTGATCCGCGCCGGCGCCGACCAGACGTTCACCGTCGACCCCTGCAACCTGCAACTGCTCTACCAGGGACGCAGCCCCAGCTCCGGCGGCGACTACGGCCTGCTGCCCTACCGGCCGGGCCTGCTGACGCTGCAGCGCTGACGGCGTGACGCCGACCGGCTTCTCCCGGTGATCCTGCTGTGAACCGGGCCCTGGACACCGCGACTGGGAGCGTCCGCCGTGTCCAGGGCCCACGAGCACCACCTGACCAGGGGCGCAGAGGAATTGATCTTGGTCAGCGGCCACGCTCCCGTCAGCCCTGTCTGACTAGACTGCCGCCATGACCGCAGAGTCGTCCCCCCTCACCATCGCCCAGCTCGCCGAGCTGGCCGGCGTCTCCACCGCGACGGTCTCCAAGGTCGTGAACGGCCGCTCCGAGGTCTCCTCCGAGACCCGCGCCGCCGTCGAAGAGCTCATCCGCCGGCACGGCTACCGGCGTCAGCGCCGCCGGTCCACCGGGGCCGCCCTGGTGGAGCTGGTCTTCCACGCGCTGGAGGGCGACTACCCCGTGGAGATCACGAAGGGCGTGGCGCGGGTGGCGTCCGCGCACGAGCTGACGGTGGTGGTGTCGGACCTGCGGGGCGATCCGTCCGCGGGAGACGCCTGGCTGGAGGGGGTGCTGCGGCGGCGTCCCAGCGGCGTGATCGCGGTGTTCTCCGGCCTGACCGAGACGCAGCACGAACAGCTCACCCGCCGCGAGGTCCCGCTGGTCCTGCTGGATCCCGCCGACGCCCCCGCACGCACCATCCCGTCGGTCGGCGCCGGCAACTGGAACGGCGGGCTCACCGCCACCCGCCACCTGCTGGAGCTCGGGCACCGCCGCATCGCCATCATCACCGGGCCCGACTCGGCACTGTCCAGCCGGGCCCGCCTCGACGGTTACCGCACCGCGCTCGACCTGGCGGGCGTGCCCGTCGATCCCGAGCTGACCGACCGGGGCGACTTCCTCATCGAAGGCGGCCTGGCCGCGGCGCACCGCCTGCTGCGCCTGCCCGACCCGCCCACCGCGATCTTCGCCGCCAACGACGGCCAGGCCATCGGCGTCTACCACGCGGCCCACCAGCTCGGCCTGCGCATCCCCGCCGACCTCAGCGTGATCGGCTTCGACGACATGCCGTCCGTACGATGGGCCATCCCCCCGCTGACCACCATCCGCCAGCCGCTCGGCCAGATGGCCGCCGCGGCCACCGAACTGCTGCTGAAGCTCGCCCGCGGCGAACCGCCGGCGCACAACCGCGTCGAGCTGGCCACCGAGCTCGTCGTGCGGGAGAGCACGGCCCCTCCCGCCTGAGCGCGCCGTCCGCACCGGTCAGCCGCGCGAGTCGAGCGGGACGTGCAGCGCGAGGTGCGGCGACAGGGCGGCCAGGAAGTCGGCGGCGTCGAAGGCCGCGCCCGCCGAGGCGACTCCGGTGGTTCTGACCCGGCCGGTGAGGACGCGATCGACGGCCTCCACCGCGAGCGGCGCGCTGACGGCGTAGATGTCCTGGCCGGTGGCGACCACACGGCGGTCCGTGCCGCCGGAGCGGACGAGGACGTCCACGACGAAGGTCTGCGCGGAGCGTCCGCGCTCGTCCACGGCGGCCGGCGCCGGGGCGCCGGGGGCGGACAGGTCCCCGGCCGCCTTGACGGTCAGGTAGGTGCGCACCTCAGGGACGTCGAGGTGGCTGGGCACGGTGACGACGTCGGCCATGGTGAACTCGCCGATGACGCGCTGCGGGCCGAGCGGAGCCGGGAAGGGCCACTCCAGGGTCGGCAGGGCGTCATCGTGGTACTCCAGCCGTCCGCCGGTGAAGCGGACCCGGCGACCGGCCCGCCGCTGCCCCGAGACCGTGCCCGAGGCGAGCGTCCCGGCGGTGGGGTGCCAACTGCTCAGGCCGTAGGCGATGTGCGCCTCGTCCGCCGCCGTCCGGTCGCCCATCGCGGTGGTGACCAGCAGGTCGCCGAGGCCGCCGTAGAAGGCCATCGCCGGGACCACCACGGTGCCCGCGGCGCGGGCGCGCGCCGCGAAGTGCGCGAACGTGTCGAGGTTCGCCTCGATCTCGGCCGCCACGTCGACGTACGGGATGCCGGCGCGCAGCGCCGCCTCGACCAGCGGGGCGGCGGTCGTGGCGAAGGGCCCCGCGCAGTTGATCACGGCGTCCGCGCCGTTCAGCGCGCGGTCGAGCGAGGCCGGATCGTCGACCGACGCCTGCCGTGTCTCGAGCCCCGGCTGTGCCCGCGCCAGCGCCAGCAGCTTGTCCTGATCCCGGCCGAGCAGCAGCGGGACGTGTCCGCGCTCGCGCGCCTCCGCGACCACGAACCGCCCGGTGTGTCCGTAAGCGCCGAACACCGCCACGTTCCGACCCGATCCCATGCCTGCTCCCGCGTGCTCGAAGTGATCCACGCCGGAAATCCTGGCCCCGCCGGAGCGACGGTGCCAGTGTCTGGAATGACATGACCCGTACAATTTCCGACATGAGTTCCGCCCCGCGCTCCGTCGCGGTCGCCGCCACCGACGGGATGCTGCACTTCGAGCTGGGCCTGGCCTGCGAGGTCTTCGGCTCCGCCCCGGACGCCCTGCCGGGCCCCTGGTACGACGTCAGCGTGTGCGGCACGCGTGCCGTCCGGGTCGGCCGGTTCCTGCTGGAGCCGGACTGCGGGCTCGACCGGCTGGCGCAGGCCGGCACGGTGATCGTCCCCGCGCTGGCGGACGTCGCGGTGGACCCGCCGGCCGACCTGGTCGAGGCGGTGCGCGCGGCGCACGAGGCGGGCGCGCGGGTGGTCTCCCTGTGCACGGGCGCGTTCGTGCTCGCCGCCGCCGGCCTGCTGGACGGGCTGCGCGCGACCACGCACTGGGCCCACACCGAGGAGTTGGCCGCGCGCTACCCCAGGGTGCGGGTCGATCCGGACGTGCTCTACGTCGACAACGGCGACGTGTTCACCTCAGCGGGCAAGGCCGCGGCGATGGACCTGTGCCTGCATCTGGTCCGCCGCGACCACGGCTCGGCGGTCGCCAACGTGGTCGCCCGCCGCCTGGTCGTACCGCCCCACCGGGCCGGCGGCCAGGCCCAGTTCGTCACCACGCCGGTGCCCGCCCAGGACGGCCATCCCCTGGCCGAGCTGCTCACCTGGGTGATGCGGCGGCTGGACCGACCGCTCACCGTGGAGGACCTGGCCCGCCAGGCGAACATGAGCTCGCGCCACCTGACCCGCCACTTCCGCTCGGTGACCGGCACCACCCCGCTGCGGTGGCTGCTGACGCAGCGGCTCCGCCGCGCGCAGGAACTGCTGGAGACCACGGACGACAGCGTCGACACCATCGCCTCGGCCGCGGGCATGGGCACGGCGACGACGCTGCGCCGCCACTTCCAGCGCACGGTCGGCGTGCCGCCGGACACCTATCGCCGGACGTTCCGCGCCTGAGCGCCGCCGTTCCCTCATCCGTCGATCGCGGGCCGGAGTTCGGCCAGGGCCCATGCTCCGAGCGTCGTGTCGGTCGTGGTCAGCGGGGTCCTCGGCTGCTCGGGGACGAACCCGTCGCGCAGCCCGGTCGACATGCCCATGACGGCCTCGACCTGCCCCGGGGACATGCCGGCGGCGGCCAGCGCGGCGCGCGTGTCGTCATCGGCGACCCGCCGGGCGGTGACCGTGCGGCCCAGGACGTCGCCGACCACGGCCAGGGCGTCGTCCCAGGACAGGTCCCGTGGTCCGTGCACGGCCTGCACCCGGCGTCCCGACCAGCCGGCGCGCAGCAGCAGGGACGCGGCCACCCCGGCGATGTCGGCCGGCGCGACCCAGGAGAACGGCTTGCCGGTGGGCAGCAGCACGGACACGGTGCCGGAGCGGATGGCGTCGAGCTCGAACAGCAGGTTGCTGAAGAAGTAGCCGCACCGCAGGTGGGTGACGGCCAGGCCGGCGTCCGCGGCGACGACCCGGTCCAGCGTCTCCTCGACGCGGGCCAGCCCGTCGATCTCGCCGGCCCCCTCGCGGAGCTCCGCGCCGACGCTGCTCTGCAGGACGGTGCGGGAGACCCGGTTCGCGGCGACCGCGGCGGCGACGATCTCGCCGACCTCGGCGTACGCGGCCACGGGGTCGCCGGACGCGCCGGGCGGCACGACCAGGTAGAGCGCGTCCACGCCGCGGGTCGCCTCGGTGACCGCGGTGGCGTCCCGCAGGTCCACCTCGCGGGCGTCGACGAGGTCGCCCCAGGTGGCGCGGGGCCGCTCGGGGTGGCGGCTCAGCAGCCGCGGACGGACACCGGCGCGGACCAGGTGACCGACCAGGTAGCGCCCGACGTTTCCCGATGGTGCGGTGATGGCGATCTCCATGACGCCCAACGTACGGGGAGATGTGGCCGGATCCTGGCCGCGACTGTGAATCCGCAGAACGGTTGCCCGGCCCGGCGCGAAAAGGCACCCTGAACGGAACGACAGGCACGCGGCCGGGGCAGCGCGCCGGCGAAGGAGTCGCCCATGGAAGTCCTGCTGGGCATAGCGATCATCGTCGCGTTCATCTACCTGGTCGGCTCGAGCAGCGACAGCGACGAGCATCCCGGCTGGCGCGGGATCCCGAAGCCGAACAACGACCACTGGAACAACCGGCCGCCGGAGATCGACCGGAAGTCCTGGAATCAGATGCGGCGCAGGAACGAGGAGATCCAACGGGAGGTCCGCAGGCGGCCCCCGGACTTCGGGGGCGGCGCGGGCGGGGACTTCGGCCGCGGCGGAGGCGACTTCGGCGGCGACTGAGGCGCGGACCGGTCACGGAGCGGCCGGTCCATCGGCGCGCCGGGTGATCGCCAGGATCGCCATGTCGTCGTCGCGCGGACCGCCGGCCCAGCGCTCGACATCGCGCACCAGCACCTCGACCGCCTCCTCGGGCTGCCGGAACGGGCCCCGTCCGGCGAGCCGGCGCGCCGGGTCGTAGAACGTCCCGGTGCGGCCCCGGGCCTCGGTCACCCCGTCGGTGACGAGCAGGAGCGTGCTCCCGATCGGGAAGGGCCACTCGTCGGGCCGCGCCCGTGGCACGCCCAGGTGGCTCATGCCCAGAGGGAGGCTCGGCTCCCCGGGATCCAGGCAGGACACCGTGTCCCCCTGAAGGAGGAACGGCGAGGGGTGGCCGCAGTTCAGCAGGCGCACCCGGTCGGCGCCCAGCGTGATCTCGCCGAGCACCGCCGTGACGAACCCCTCCATCCGGACGACCTCCTCACGCGAGGAGGCTTCCCTGACCAGCGCGCGTTCCAGGTGCTCGGCCAGCAGCACAAGGTCGGGCGCCTGCTCCGCCGCATCCCTGAAGGTGCCCAGCAGGACGGCCACCGTGCCGACCGCGTCCAGGCCCTTGCCCCGCACGTCCGCGATCAGCAGCCGGGTGCCGAACGGCGTGGCCTGGACGGCGTAGGCGTCGCCGCCGATCAGGGCCTCGGTCTGCGCGGTCCGATAGACCGCGGCGACGGCCAGCGGCCCGACCCGCGCCGGTGGCGTGGGCAGCACGGCACGCTGGACGGCCTCGGCGACGGACCGCGCCGCCTGCAGCCGGCGGCTGTGCCCGGTGACCACCTGGTTCACCCCGAGGCCCACGAGCGCGGTGAACACCGCGGCGATCAGTGAGAGCGCGCCGACGGCGTGGCCGAGCCAGCCGTCCTTGACCAGCAACGCGAGCTGGACCAGCACGATGGCCACCGCGACCGCGATCGTGTGCCGTCGCGACAGCAGCGCCCCCGCCACCACGACCGCGGCGCCCAGCATGTAGTCGCCCCAGTAGTAGCGCGGGGACAGCAGGTTGAAGACGGCGCCGATGACGACCATGGCGGCCGGTATGAAGGAGACGTACCGGGGCCACCTCCTGGAAAGTGGATCCATCCGCACCCCGATCCCGCAGGTCCCGGACCTGATCCTTTTCTAGTGAACGCCGAATCGCCTGTCGAGGCGACACTCCCAGGACACCTGTCCCGGGTGCCGGCGGATCCCGTGGCGTCCTCGTCAGGCGGAGTCGCCCAGCAGGAACCGGTCGATCTCGGCGGGGGTCCCCCGCTCCAGGTCCGCCCGCGTGAGGGCCAGGACGTCACGCCGGTGGTTGCGGATCTCCAGCCGGCTGCCTTGCCCGGCCTCCGACAGCAGCCGCAGCCCCCGGTCCAGCATCGATCGCGGGTAGACCTTGAACGTCTTCTCCCGCAGCGCCGTTCTGCCGCCGAGCAGTTCGAAGCCGTGCTCGCTGCGCAGGTCGAACCTCAGGTCGAGCACGGGACAGGGCTCGCGGTCCCAGGTGGTCGAAGGCATCGAGTGGCGTCCCCGCAACCGGGCCTCGACCAGCGTCTCGGTGTCCTCGTCGGCGATCTCGCAGCCGAGGATCGGCAGGACCGTACCGAGCCGGCCGCCGTAGCGGTAGTGGTTCAGGGAGGGGGCGCAGAACAGCACGTGATCGAACTGGCCGATGCGGGACGGCAGCGCGACCTTGTGGTGGGACCGGCCGTCGAAGGCCACCTCGACGCGGGGGCGGACGAAGTCGAGGAAGGCCGCCACCTGGCCGGGGTCGTGGCCGGGCGCCTTCACGACGAAGTGCAGGCCCCGGCGCTCGTCCGCGCTCAGGACGAGGTACTCGTGGAAGGGGCCGGGCCCGGCCGCGAAGTCGTGGAACTTCGTGAACACCCCTTCCTGCCCCTCGACCGGCTCGTAGCCCGCCCAGTAGCCGGCCCACGCCCCCTCGCGCCGCTGCTCCTCCTGCGTCCGCATGACGTCGAGCAGTTTCGCATCCGCCATGACACCGGCGGCGGGCGCGGCCGTCCCGACGGCCGCGACCTCGACGTATCCCTGACGCCGCTTCTCGCTGATCTTCTTCCTGAGGTGCCGCTCGGCGTGCTCCTCATCGTCGAGCGTCATGCTCATCCCCTGGGTCCGGCCGCCCACCTGCCCCCATGCCATATGACAGCGGATGCCGTCGCGGCTGATCTGCCAGTGCCGCACGACACCTCCGCCGCTCTTCTCGAAATACCGTGGCTCCGACACACGCCCACCTTTCCTCATCGATCCCGGGCGGTCCGTTCAGGTGAGCGGCCGACATTACCGGCCGCGGCGGGCGAGCCGCCGGACCGGCCGCAGCAGGCGGTGTTCGCGGTGCTCGCCCATCTCCAGCAGGACGGTCCGCGTGGCCGCCTGCTCCTGGCCGTCCTCGGAGATCGACAGGCGCTTGATCCTCGGCCCGGCCGCCTCCACGGTGCGCAGGATGGTGTCCAGCGTGTCGTGGTCCCGGCGGTGGGTGATCCGCAGCGACGGGCCGGCGCGGGCGATGCCGCGCGCCGCCGGCTTGACCATCCGCAGCGCGACGAGCACCAGCATCACGAGGATCAGGCCGACCGCGACCGGCAGGTAGGCCCCGGCCCCGGCCGCCATGCCCAGCGCGGCGCTGAGCCACAGGGTCGCCGCGGTGGTCAGGCCCCGCACGACGATGCCGTCCTTGACGATGGCCCCCGCGCCGATGAAGCCTATGCCGGAGGCGATCTGCGCCGCGACCCTGGCCGGGTCCACGACGGGGGCCCTGGCGAAGTCGGCGAACCCGTAGGCCCCGCTGACGGTGAAGACGGCCGCGCCCACCGCCACCAGCGTGTGCGTGCGGACGCCGGCGACGTGGTCGCCGCGGCCAGGCGGAACACGAGGTCGGCCAGTTCGAGACTGGGTTGCACGGTCCTCCTTCCGGTCAGAGAGCACGGGACGAACTTTGTCCAGCCCGCAGGCATCCAGTGAGTGAACCGACCAGCGCGGACCGAGCGCTCCCGGCTCCGATCTGGAACTGAATTCCAGCCCCCGACCGGCCGGCGCTCCTGCGGCCCTGAATCCTTCCCTGCTCCTCGATGTCATGGCGATCGCCGCTCCTAGACTTCCTCGTATGGACGAGTTGCAGGGAAAAACGGCGACATGGCTGCTGGGCGAGGACAAGGTCATCATTCAGTACAGCTCCCGGTGGCGCACCCACGCGCTGCTGAAGGTCCTCGCCCGTTGTGAGATCCCCCTGCCGGCCATCGCGGCGGTCGATTTCACCTCCTTGGGGAAGAAGGGCTGGCGGCTCCAGCTCCGGCTGCGCGAGCACGCCGACCCCTACGCCGCCGTCGGGCCGATGCTCGCCGAGCGGGCGCAGCCGTTCCTGCTGACCGGCGAGCCCGACACCGAACTGCTCGCCGACTACCACGCCGACCAGATCCGGATCGCGGCCGACGCGGCCAGGAACGGCGACGGCGAGCGCGCGCCGGAGGAGTACGCCCTCGCGCTCGTCCCGCCCGTGCCGCTGCACATCCGGACGTCGGAGGGCACGGCGATGTTCGACGGGCAGGCGGTCCGGCTGGAGTGGTCCGACGACGCGAGTTCCCCCAAGACCAGGAAACGCCGGATGGAGTACGCGCTGGCCGATATCCAGCGCATCGAATGGTTCCCGCAGAAGTCGATGAACGACGGCTACCTGCGCATCGTGACCTGGCAGCGGGACCCCGACGCGAAACCGGCCAAGCCGGGCAAGGACTTCGCCTGCCTGCTCACCGAGAACAGCGCCAGGCAGGACGCCTGGACGCTGGTGATGGCCGCGACGGTCACGGCGCACCTGTGGACGGCGGCACCGAGGGCGGCGGGGAGCAGGCAGGCCGCGATCGCGCAGCCCTCCGCCGAGGCCGAGGCCGCCGCCCTCAGCGTCTACGACCGCATCCGCGAACTCGGCCGGCTGCACAAGGAGGGGCTGCTCACGGACGAGGAGTTCACCTCCAAGAAGGCGGAACTCCTCGATCGCCTCTGACCCGAGGTCACCCCGCTGACCAGGGGTCGCCGTCGAGCGGGGAGACCAGCCAGCGCCGGCCCTCGTGTTCGACGATCGCCACCGGCTGGGTGCGCAGGCGGCCGCTCTTGCGGCCCCGGGTGGTCAGCAGGTGGCCGCGCGGGATCAGGCCCGCGCGGATGAGCACGCCGACGATCGCGTTCCCGCCTGGACGATCCGGCCCGCACGGTACGGTCCGGTCGGCCCGGCGGCCTTGCCGGAGTGGCTGACGGCCATGTCATGCACCTCTCATCGGTCGTGCCACGGGAGCGTTGCCTCGCGTCGGCTTCAGCGGAAGTGGCTGGCGTGTCTGGTGGCCCATTCGGCATAGGTCTTCGGCGGGCCGCCGGTGGCCTGGTGCACTCCCGGGAGGATCGGGGCGGTCGTGCCGGTGGCGGCGGCCAGGATGCCGATCATGGCGTCCGCGACCGCGGGTGGATGGCCGGCGGCGAGGGCCGTGCGCAGTTCCCGCGGAGACAGCTCGGTGAAGCGAAGGGGCCGCCCGAGCACCTCGCCGAGGATGGCGACCCGTTCGACGGTGGTCAGCGGTTGCGGCCCGGACAGCTCGTACGTGTGGCCCGCGCGATCGCCGTCCAGCAGCGCGGCGGCGACGACCGCGGCGACGTCGTGTTCGTCGACCGGTGCCAGCGAGGCGTCGGGGAACGCCTGGTAGACCGTGTCCTCGGCCCGGATCGCGGGTGCCCACGACAGGTCGTTGGCCATGAGCGCGCTCGGCCGGACGAACGTCCAGGGCAGGCCGGAGACGCGTACGGCGTCCTCGTTGGCTCGATGCTGCCGCTCGATCACGCCGGGCCCGCCGGGGAGCGGGGCCGAGGACAGCAGGACGATCCGGTGGACGCCGGCCTTGCGCGCCGCCGCCAGCAGGGCGGCGACGGGCCAGCCGGGCACGGGGAACAGATAGGCCACGTCCACCCCCTCGAACGCCGGCTCGACGGACGCCGCCACCAGGAGATCGCCGTACACGGCCACCGCGCCGCCGGGCAGCCGGACATCGTCGGGACGCCTGGTGAGCGCCCGCACCGCAGCGCCCGCCGCGATCAGTTCGTGGACGACCCGGCCGCCGATCCGGCCGGTGGCCCCGGTCACGAGTATCATGTGCCTGCTCCTTCCTCAGACGCCCAGCAGGGCGATGCTGTAGACGACGATCCAGGCGGCCCAGCCGAGCCAGCCGAGCAGGCCCGTCACCGCGATGCGGTTGGTGCTGTCGGAGTTGTACGGGGCGGCCGTGGAGGAGACGAACAGCAGGGCCGCGCTGATCCAGCCCAGCCACGCGTGCCAGGCGGGGATGAACGCGAGGCTCACTCCGGCGGCGGTGAAGCCGAGCACCGCGATGGCCAGGAAGACCTGGTTGAACCCGAACAGCACGTTGCCGAACGCCCACAGCCCGGCCACCGAGCCGCGATGCTGCCGGGCCGCGGCGGCCATCCCGAAGCGCAGCGATTCGACCACCATGAAGGTGGCGTTCTGCATGAGGACGCCGGCGAACCCGGCCAGGGCCCAGATGTTGCTGCCGACCTGGTCGCCGCGCCAGAGCACGGCGAGCAGTCCGGCGGCGAACAGGGTGGTGAACAGCCAGGTGGCCGGTGCGACCACCGAGGGGGCGTTGATCCGCTTGCCGATGCCGGCCAGCGCGTCGGTGGCCGCCTCCAGCGAGTGGCCGGAGGTGGGCAACGGGAGCCCGGCGCGGACGTAGAGAACGTTGACGACGATCGCGAGCAGGACGAATCCCATGCCTGCCGCACCCGCCAGACTGGTGATGGTCACCGCGACCACCAGTTGAATTTATCAAGCATATATTGAATATAAGCCACGGAAAGTCTGGATGCAATCATGGAGAACGAGCCAGGGCGGCGCCGCTACAACTCGCTGCGCCGCGTCGCGCAGGCACATCAGACGCGGGCGGAGATCTCCGACGCCGCCCGCCGGCTGTTCGTGTCGCAGGGATGGGCGGCGACCACCGTGCGCGACGTCGCCCGGGAGGCGGGGGTCGCCGTACCGACCGTGTACGCGGCCTACCAGAACAAGACGGGGCTGGTCTGGGCGCTGGCCGACGCCGCGGACCTGGCCGCGGACCTGCCGCAGGCGATCGACGAACTGGAGGCCACCGCCGACCCCCGGCGGCACCTGGCCGCGATGGCCGGCTACGACCGGCGTCTTTTCGAGCGCGCGGGCGATCTCATCAACCTGATACGCGACGCGGGCCGTACCGAACCCGACCTCGCGGACTTCTACCTGCTGGGCCGGCGGCAGGCCGGCGAGCACCGCACCCAGGTGTTCTCCTCCTGGCCGGACGGCACGCTCCGCCCCGGGCTGGACGTCCCCACCGCCGTCGACATCTACGCAGCCCTGTGCAACGTCGACGTCTACACCACGCTCCGCACCGAGTGTTCCTGGTCGCCCGACCGGATCGAGCAGTGGTGGGGTGAGGCGCTGGCCCGCGAACTGCTGAGCCGTCCGACCGGCACCCCATGAGGTCAGACACCCAGCAGGACGACACTGGAGGAGACGATCCAGACCCCCCACCCGAACGCGGCGACCAGGCCGGCCAGGCCGAAGCGCCTGGCGCCGCCGACGGTGCCGGGCGTCGCCGAGGAGAAGCAGGCCATCAGCGCGTCGGTCAGCCGCCACAGGCCCACCACCGAGCCACGGTCGTGGACGGCGGCCGAGACCGTCCCGAACCTGAGCGCCTCCGCCGCGGTGAAGACGATGTTCCGCATCAGGACGCCCGCGAAGCCGGCCAGGGCAGGGATGGCCATCGCCACCTCCCATTGTTTGCGCTGTCTATATTGCATATTGAAGAGATAAGATCAGCGGGCAGCCACGGAAGAGGCCCCCGTCGGCCGGTCGGAGCAGCGGGGTTACCGTGGGATTAGGTGTCGAATCGGCGTGAGGGGGACGCATGAAGCGACGCTCTGTGAGAACCGCGATCGCCGCCGGAGCACTCCTGGCGGCCGGCACCCTGGGTTCAGGGGCCACGGCGGCGGCCATGGCATCACCACCTCCGCGGCCGACGTGCCCCGGCATGGGGCAGATGCACCCCGTCACCAGTGAGTACGACTACCTGTCGCAGATGATTCCGCACCACGAGGACGCCATCACCGCGGCACGGCAGCTCCAGCGGTCCGACCGGCCCGAGATGCGGCAGCTCGGGCAGTCGATCGTCACGACGCAGACCGCCGAGGTCGCCAGGATGAAGGGCTGGCTGGAACAGTGGTACCCGCAGAGCCCGGCACCGAGCCCGAGCGGGAGCACGATGCCCGACCTGTCAGGGCTTTCCGGAGATCAGCTCGACAAGACGTTCCTGCAGTACATGATCCCGCACCACATGATGGCGATCATGATGTCGCAGCAGCTCCTCATGCACGGCGAGGCACCGCACGCCGAGGTCGCCGCCTTCGCCCAGAAGGTGCGCGACGACCAGTGGGCGGAAGTCCGCACGATGCGCCAGTACCTGGTCCAGTGGTTCGGACAACAGAGCACACCCTGCATGCCAGAAATGCCAGAAATGCCAGGGATGCCGGGCATGACGCCGGGGCCGCATTCACCCGGCGGGCCGCCACCCACGGAGCCCGCACGCACGGGCACCTGATTCTCGCCGCCCTCGCCCGGCGGCTTCGGCCGGGCTCCTCCCACGCGGGAACGCAGCGGCGGCCGGACCCGGCGTGAGACCCCGCGTGCGTGGACGATCTCAGCGGACGATCGC
>NZ_SSXE01000082.1 GCF_021699195.1 Nonomuraea sp. MG754425
CGGTGCAGCCCGTCCAAGGCCGGCCACCTGTGCAAGGCCATCGCCGTCCTGCAGAATCACCGAGTTTCGCAGGCGGCGTGAGGATGAAAAGCGTTCACTGGGAAGCTCGGCAGGACCCTACGGCACCCTCATACCTTCCGCACCATGACGCCGGCCGTACGGACGAAGTCCTCCACCGCCACGCGAACTTCCGGAGTCAGAGCCTTCACAGCATCCGAGGTCTCGGCCTTGTTCATGCTCTTGACCAATTCCATGGCGTGGTTCGCGAGCCGTCTGATCTCGACATCCTCTGTGATTAGTTCTACCTGATACAGAGCCGTCCACCCCGCTGCACGTGCGCGCAAAACCTCATCCACCGCCGTGCGATAGGCATCGCCGTTCCTGTCGTCTTTGGCCCGCTCGCCCCAGGCCCGTCGTTGAGCACTGCGGAAGTCCAGAATCGTACGCGCGAAGTCGCTGTAGATCTTGATCTGCTCACCTCGAAGCCGCTCCGCACGAGCGAACCTTTCCGATCTATCGATGGAACGACGCTGGAGCAGGAACGTCATCAGAGAACCTAAGAGGGTCCCCGTGACCGCAATGATGGATGTGATGATCGCTGACATTCCCCGAGTTGACCATGAGATGCTTTCGCGTGTGAAGTGCAGCCAGTTGCCCTTGCCTCCGTCGGGGCGCTCCGGCTCCGGGATGGTCGTCATGCCGGGTATCAAGGCCGTAGGTGGCTGAGGTGGAAGCCGGATCATCCTGCCCGCCATCGACCCGGGACAAGTCTGGCCCGCTTCCCTATCGGGCGGGTCCACGGCAGACGGGATGATCATGGTCCGGGGTTGGACAGCGGATCGGGACGCGTGGGGGTTCTGGGCCTTCTTCGTTATGCCGGCCATGCTCGTCACAGGGATACGGCTGATTGTCGCTACCGCCGTGGGTGCTTCGGACGCCGCTGATGACCTGCCTCAGAGCCTGGTGGCAAAGAAGTTCGGTCGCTGAGGCTGGGATCAGGGATGACCCGGGCGGTACGTGTGCGCAGGGTCGATGTGCCGCCGGTGGATGGCTTCGAACGACACGGGGTCGGTGGCGAGGTTCGTCCGTGGTCAGCTCGATCGGGGCACGGTGAGTACGGCGATGTCGCGGTCGAAGCAGACGATGATGTGGCCCTGTGGGGTGGCGGTGACGGCGTTGACCATGTCGGGGAATTCGAGGTCAGGGCCGAGTTTGTCGAAGGTGGTGAGGCTCCAGGCCGCTACCGTTCTGTGGCCGGCGGCGACCGCGATGGGGTGGCCGTCGATCGTGGTGGCGGCGAGGGCGGCCACGGCTCCCATGGAGAGGTGGCCGATCTGCTGGGCGGTGGCGACGTCCCACACTTTTATCGGCGGTTCGCGCCAGTCGTCGTTCGTGGTGACGGCGATGGGGCGGCCGTCCACGACGGTGGCGGCCACGAGGCGGACCGGTTTGCCGTTGCCTCCGGCGGTCTGGAGTCCGGTGTCGCGGTTGGTGGCGAGGTCACGGACCCGGAAGCCGCCGCCCCACCGTCCGAGGAGGGCGACGGGCCGGTCGTCGAGCGTGGTGGTGGCGAGGTCGAGTACCCAGCGATGGTCGCTTTTGCGGGGGTTGCCGGTCTCTTGGCCGGTGCGGAGGTCCCATACGCGGATGGTCTTGTCGTCGCCGGCGGTGATGGCCCGGGGCAGGTCGCCCGTGATGTCGGCCGCGACCGCGGTGATCGGGCGGTGGTGGGCGGTCAACGGTGCTGCGGTCGCCTTCCCCAGGGTGAGGTCCCAGAGCCGGACGGCGCCGTCCTCGCCTCCGGTGATCGCCATCGCGCGATCGTCCACCTGGGTCGCGGCCACGGCGGTGATGGCGCCGGTGTGGTCGGTGAGTGGCGGGCACACCTGGGCGCCGGTGTTCAGATCCCACACCCGTACGGTTTCGTCATCGCTACTGGTCACCGCCGCCGGCCGGCCGTCCACTGAGGTGGTGGTCACCGCCGTGATCGCGGCGTCGTGGCGAACCGGTCTGCCGGACGGTTCGCCGACGACCAGATCGCACACCCGGACCGATCCGCTGTCGCAGGTCGACACCACCACCTGCCGGCCGTCCACCACTGCCGTCGCCACCGCGTGCACCGTCCGGCGATGTTGCGGGAACAGCTCACCGACCAGTTCGGACGTCTTCAGGTCCCATAGCTGGAGGGTCGGCTCATCGGAGGTGCAGGTGATCGCCACCAGCCGGTCGTCCACGATCGTGGTCGTCACGGCCTCCAGGTTCGCGCATCGGGGGAGTTCGCCGACCGGGAGTCCGGTGGCCAGGTCCGACACGCGCGTGGTCGTCCGGTAGCCGCCGGAGATGACCACCAGATGGCCGGGGGTCAGCTCCGCGACCTCGACCGTGTCCACGTGCCCGGTGTGGCCGGTGAACGGGCTGCCCACCGGATCACCGGTGTCCAGGTCCCATACCCGGACGGTTCGTTCGCTGCCCGTGACAACCACCCAGCGGCCGTCCAGCACCGCGGTCGCCACCGTGAACACCGGGCCGGTGTGACCGTCGATCGGCGCCATCACCTCCTGGCGCGTCTCCAGGTCCCACACCCGTACCGTCGTGTCGTAGCACCCGGTGACCACCACCTGGCGGCCGGCGCGTTCCGCGATCGCGAGGGCCTCCACACTGTCAGCCTGAAGGTCGAACGGCTCGCCCACCGGCTTGCCGGACGCGAGGTCCCACACCCGTACGGTGTCGTCGTCACCACCGCTGACCACGACCGGGCGGCCGTCCAGGACGGACATCGCCAGCGCCCGCACCCCGTTCGTGTGACCGGTCCACGGGGCGCCGATCCGCTCGCCGGTCGACAGATCCCACATCTGGACGGTGTTGTCGCCACTCCCGGTGACCGCCACGGCGCGGCCGTCGAGGACCGTGGTCGCCACTGACGCCACCCAGTTGCCGTGGCCGTCGGTGGTGCCGAGCGGCGGACATGACGTCACGCCCTTCGGCAGCAGACTGGTCCAAGTCGGCCGCACACGCCAGGCGGCAGCCGGTACCTCATAGCGGGACGGAGACGACATGCCGCGCATATTAGTTGCCGGCACCAGGGCGCGTCTCGAAGAAGCCCATGGTGGACGTCGTCGGCCTTCGGGCACTCCATGACTTGCTCAGCGAGACTTACTAAGTTTTACTGAATACATGGCACGCAGAACACCGGAGCTCGGCCGCTTCACCGACGTGGCGCTGCTCGTGCTCATCAGCCTCGCCGAAGGCCAGAAACACGGCTATCGGATGATCAGCGACATCGAGGAGTTCTCGGGCACATCGCTGGAGCCGGGCACCCTCTACGGGGCGTTGATGCGGCTGGAGGAGCGCGGCTGGATCGAGGCGGTGCAGCCGGCCGAGCGGCGCAAGCCGTACCGGATCACCGACGGAGGGCGTGACGCGCTGCGCGAGCAGCTCGCCACCCTGCGCCGGATCGAGCAGGCGGGAGTCAGGCGAGTGGCGTGGGGGACGGCATGAGGGCAGGCGTGTTGCGAGCGGTGGCGGGGGCCGTGCTGAGCCTCTACCCGAAGGCGTGGCGGGAGCGGTACGGCGAGGAGGTCGCCGACCTGGTCACCGCGCGGCCGGTGCGGCTGCGCACGGTGGCCGACCTGGCCGCCGGGGCCGGCGACGCGTGGCTGCACCGCCGGCGCATCCCCGGTGCCCGGCCGCTGCGCCTGCCGCTCGCGGCGGTCCTGGTCGCGGGGATCTACGGCCTGTGGTTGTTGTGGAGCCCGGGTGCACGCGACCTGGCCGGCCTGGGGAGCGTGTGGGACGAGGCGGCGCGGGCCGGATCGCTCGCCGACGAGCTGAGCGGGACGGCCACCACCATGTTCGCCTCGGCCGGCGCGCTGGCCCTGCTGTCGCTGGCGCAGCTCGGCACCGCCGTACGCGCCGCCGGCAAGCATGCCCCGCTCGGGGCGGCGGCCCGGACGACCGGGCGGCGAGTGGTCGTGACCGGCCTGGCCGTCGTCCTGCCGATCATGCTCGTCCTGACCATGTACGCCGGTCTCATGCTGGACGCCGGCGAACCCCTCGGGCCGCTCGGCGGCGCCATCACGGGCGGCTTCTTCGTGCCGCCCCTCATGGCGCTGATCCTGCCGCTGCCGCTCATCGCGGCGACGTCACCCGTGCTGAGTCCCGCCGCGCGCGCCGCCGGCAAGTCGCTGACGGTGGCGGCCGTCCTGAACGCGATCGCGTGGCTGGCGGTGGCGGTGCTGGTGGCCATGGGTCTCAGGGAGGCGTCGCCGTGGTTCGTCACGTCGCTCGCGGCCGGCGCGGTGCTCAGCGTCGGCATGGCGGCGCTGGTCGCCAGGGCCGTGTTGCGGCGGGCCCCCGAGGACCCGGTCATGCTGCCCGAGCGCACACAGCTCGGCCGGGCTCCCTTCTGAACGACGCGCGCTTTCGTTGTGCACCCCGCAAACAGACGCCTCAGCCGTCGCTGAGATGGCGTTCCGCGTACACCTTCATCGCGTCGCGGACGAAGGCCGCCGTGCCCTGGCCATGCCGCTCGTAGGTCTCGGCGAAGTGGGGATCGGCGACGTACATCTCCGCGAGCCCGATCACGTACGACTTCTGCCCGCTTGCCTGGCTGACCATCAGCCACTCGCGGTGTCGCTGCGCTATCGCCTGCGCGACGTCGCCGTCCACCGCGTGACCGTCCTTCAGCGCCTGTCCGAAATCGCGGGCGATCTGCTCCTGCCGGTTCTGGAACGCCCGCTTGTCCTGCGCGCTCAGCGAGCTCCACCAGCGGTCGCCCTTCTCGTACGCCTCGCGCCCCCAGCGTTCGGTGACCTCCTCCTTGTACCGGGTGTGGTCGAAGCCGTCGAAAACCTCTGCCGCCACGAGTGGCTCTCCTTTCTCGGTTCGGACGAGAGTGGTCCGCACCGAGGCGATCTGCCGCCGGATGCGCTCCAGTTCCTGTTCCAGCAGACGTAGATGCGTGCGCAGGGCGGCGCTGGTGTTCTGCCGCCCCTCCAGCACCTGCGCGATCGCCGGCAACGCCACGCCCAGTTCGCGCAGCAGCAGGATGCGCTGCAGCCGGACCAGGGCCTCCTGGTCGTAATACCGGTAGCCGTTGCTGCCGACCCGGCTCGGCATGAGCAGGCCGAGCTCTCCGTAGTGCCTGAGCGTGCGGCTCGTCGTTCCGGTCAGCCGGGCAATCTCCTGGATCGACCACTCCATGGCTTACACGCTAGATCTTGACGTTACGTGAGGGTCAACCCGGCGCGGGTCTACTCCCGGACGGCTTCGTCCTCCGGCGGCCGAGCCGGACGTCAGGGCGCGCGCAACGACTCCAGCAGGCGTGACAGCGCCTCCAGCGTGGCGGTCACGTCGCCGGGGCCGGCGGTCTGCGCCAGCCACAGGGCCGCCTCGTTCATCGCCCCGGACAGCAGGCGGGTCAGCGGCGCGACCGGTCGGTCGGGGATCGTCCCGTTCTTGACGAGGTCGGTGAGCGCTTCGGCCAGGTGCTTGGCGGAGGCGTCCTCGTCCATCGCCCGCCAGTCGTTCCAGCCGAGCACCGCCGGCCCGTCGATCAGCATGATTCGCTGGATCTCCGGGTCGGCGCCCGCGGTCACGAAGGCCGCGCACCCGGCCTTGAACCGGGACCACGGATCTCCCGCCGCCTCGGCCGCCGCCGCGACCCGGGTCGCCACCTCCTGCTGCACCTGTTCGAGGACGGCCCGGAAGAGGTCGGTCTTGCCGTCGAAGTGGTGGTAGAGCGCTCCCTTGGTCACCCCGGACTCGCGCACGATCTCCGTCAGACTCACCGCGGCGTAGCCCTTGGCGGCGAACAGGCGCCTGCTCTCGGCGACCAGCGTCTGCCTGGTGCGCTCCCTCTGCTCCGCTCTGGTCACCGCATCCTCACTTTGACATACCGATGGTACGCGAACTAGCGTACCGTCACATACCGTTGGTATGTGAATGAAGGGGAGCGACATGGAACCGACCAGCTTCTATCCGGTGATCTGCACGGCCAAGATGGCCGAGTCGAAGGACTTCTACGTGCGCCTGCTCGCCTTCGAGGTGACGTTCGAAGCCGACTGGTACGTGAGCCTGCGCCGCGGCTCGTACGAACTGGCGCTGCTCGACCACACCCATGCGACGTTGCCGCAGGGCTACCGGCGGCCGGTCACGGGGCTGCTGCTCAACGTCGAGGTGCCCGACGTCGACGCCGAGTGGGAACGCCTGGTCGTCGGCGAGGGGCTGGTCCCGGAACTGCCGTTGCGCGACGAGGACTTCGGCCAGCGGCACTTCATCGTCCCGGACCCCAACGGCGTGCTGATCGACGTCATCACACCGATCCCCCCGTCCGAGGAGTACGCCGCGAACTACACGTCCGCCTGAACCCCGGTCAGGATTGCCGCGCCGTCTGTGAACAATCGCCACTCCCGCCTCTACCTGCAGGCGGTCGAGGTGGGGGTGGTGCGGTAACGAGTATGCCCACTTCTTCATCGTGCTCGATTCGCAGGGATGCCGCGTACATGAATCTCGTTCGATAAAAGTGGTTTCCTGCTTGGTGTGGAACGCCTCAGAGAACGGATCTGTCGTATGCGTCAGCCCCATACCGTGCTCGTCTTCCTCTTCCGAGGACCGGCCGGCCGGCCGGAGTACGCCGTCTTCCGGCGGGCCGATGACTCCCATTGGCAGAGTGTGAGCGGCGGGGTCGAAGAGGGCGAGGATCTGGAGACGGCGGCCCGCCGTGAGACCGCCGAGGAGTCCGGGCTGCCGGCGAACGGCCCGCTGTTCAAACTTGACATGGTGAGCGGAGTGGAGAAGGAGTGTTTCGCGGCCAGTAGGTTCTGGCCCGAGGACGTCTACATCGTGCCGAAGCATTTCTTCGCCATGGACGTCACCCAGGAAAAGGCCGAGATAGTGCTCTCCCGGGAACATCACGACGTGCGGTGGCTGCCGTACGAGGCCGCGTATGAGACTCTGCGCTACGACGATGACAAGACGGCGCTGTGGGAGCTGGACCAGCGTATCCGCCGTGCGGATTTGCCGACGGCTCGCTAAGGCTCACGGCCGCTGGGGCGGGAGTCAGCCAGAATTCAAGGGTCCGGAATACCTCTGGGGCTCGGGGTCCCGGCGGTCGTATCCGGTCCGGCCGCGGCGCGGAGTCGGGCGGTCCTGTTCCTGCTCGGCGCGGGCAATCGGCGGCAAGGTGACAGGCCGTCCGGACTGCTGCGCCTTTCCGGGCAAAGTCCCCCTTCTGTTTGAAACCTTGCAAAGACCGATAATTCCCATCAGGATGAAAAGCCGATGAGAACGGCCAGCGGGCGCCCCCGCGCCTTCCCCTTTTACATCGTGTGCGACGTGTCGCACTCGATGCACACCCCTCGCGAGGACGGACGGCCCACTCCTTTCGAGGTGCTCTCCAACTGTGTCGGTGAGCTGCTGTTCGAGCTGGAGGCAGGCGATCCCGGCGTGAGCGAGGCCGCGCATGTCGCCGTGGTGTCCTTCTCCGACAGGGTCGAGCTGGTGCTGCCGCTGACCAGGCCGTGCGACGCGATCAGGGTGCCGGCCCTGCGGCCCGGCCGGCAGACGGACTACCTGGCGGTCTTCGGCGAACTGGTCAAGATCGTGCAGAAGGATCACCGGAAGTTGTCCAGGCAGTTCGACGTACGCGCGCCGGTGGTCTTCTTCATCACCGACGGCGAGCCCTACGTCGGCGAGCACCACCAGGACGTCGAGGTCTGGGGCCCCGCGCGCGACCGGCTGGCGAACCTGCACCCGGCGCCGTACATCGTGGCACTCGGGTTCGGGACGGTACGTGAGGAGACCCTGCGGCGGGTCGCCACCACGCTCCGGGGCGACGTGCTGGCCTTCGCGGGCGAGATCGCGACCGGCGCGGCCACCGTGCTGCACGGCATCGCGCAGGCGGTGTCCGACAGCATCAGCGCCTCGGTCAACCGGAACACGGCTGTGCTGCGCGGACCCGGCGGGATGCGGCAGTTGAGATGATCAGGGCGGCTCTGGCGGGCTTACTCCTGGCCATCGGGATCGACCTGATGGCAGCCGAGCACGGCCCGCCGCCGGAGCCGACCGCGACGGTGACCGTGACGCCCGCCCCGCAGCAGGACGGCGGCGGGGCGGCGGGCTGGCCGCTGTGGATCCTGTCCGGCCTCGCCGGCGGCGGCGCCGTGCTCGCCGGACGATCGCTGCTGGCCCGCAGGAACCGGGCCGGGAGCGCGGCCAGGACGCCGCTCGGGCCGCTGCCCCAGCCGCTGCCGGTGCTGCTGGCGGGCGGGGCGGACTCGCGTGCCCCGGGGGTCGCGCTCGACGGCGGCATGCTCGCGCAGACCACGGTCCGCGCCGTGAGCATCCGCGGCCGGCGTCACCGCTATCGCGGCGAACCCCTCCAGGACGCCTACGCCGTGCGCCTGAGCGCGGACGGGCGCTGGGTCATCGCCGCGGTGGCCGACGGGCTGGGCAGCACGTCGCACGCCGAGCACGCCGCCGCGGTGGCCGTGCGCGCCGCCACGAACCTGTCCCTGACCCCCGACCTCGGCTGGCACGCGGCCTTCGCCGCCGTGGCGGGGGAGGTCATGCGGGCCACGGCACGGTTCGGCGGCCGGACGCCGAACCCGCCCGCCACGACGCTGACGATCGGGGTGGTCCCCGCGGACGGCCGGCGCGGGATCGCCGCCTGCGCGGCCATCGGCGACTCGCCGGCGTTGTGGCTCCATGACGGCAGGTGGACCGAGATCTTCCCGCCTGATGGGCAACGACCGGACAACGTCACCTCGGCCCTGCCGGAGGACCTCGGTGAACTGCGGGAACGGCAGATCGATTGGGGGCCTGGCGATGTGCTCGTCCTGTGCAGTGACGGGTTCGGGACGGCCATGGGCGGCGGCGGCAGCACGCTCGCCCAGCGGCTCGTCACGTCGTGGAGTTCGCCGCCCGCGCTGCGCGGCTTCCTGCATGACGTCGACTTCCACCTGTCGACCTACGACGACGACCGGACCGTGCTGGCGGTGTGGGCCGGCCGCCACGACACAGCCGTCCTGTGACGAGAGCGCGGCCGGATGAACCCACCGGACGTGGTCGAGGAAGCGGACCTGACAACGCCGGCGGACGCCGATCTCTACCGGCTACGCCCCGGCGGTCAGGCGGCCGGCCTGGCCGCGTGCGAGATCAGCGGCGTCTCCGGCCGGTTCCTGTTCAAACGGTACGACGAGGAGACGCTGGCGGGCCTGGACGAGGACGCGCTGCTCGCCATGGTGCGCTGGCGGCGCGAACTGCCCCGGCAGGACCGCGCCCGGCTCGACCGGCTCTGCGCCTGGCCGGTCGCGGCGGTCCGCGGCGACCGGATCTCGGGCATCCTGATCAGGCCCGCTCCCGAGCCGATGTTCGCCGAACTGCGCACCCGCCTGGTGCCGCGCCACCTGGACGAGCTCACCCGCTCGCCCGAGCGGGTGGACGCCCTGCGCGAGCACTACGGCACGCGTTACTACGAGCCGCCGTACAAGCTGGCCGTGCTCGGCCAGTTGCTCGCGACCGTGCAGTGGCTGCACGAGCAGGGTTACGTGGTGGGCGACCTGCAACTGCGCAACGCCGTCTTCACCATCGACCCCGCGCCCGCCGTGTTCCTGCTGGACTGCGACTCGTGCCTGCCCGCCGGGGGTCGCGGCGCGTTGCCGGAGGCCGATCCTGAGCAGTGGAAGCTCCCTCGCGAGGCGGGGTTCACCCCGGAGTCCGACTACTACAAGTTCGCCTGGGCCGTCGTGCGCTGCCTCCAGGAGAGCGCCGAGGCGTGGTCGCTCGACGAGGCCGCGCTCGCCAGGGTGCTGCCGTCCCGGCATCGCCGCCTGATCAGCCAGTGCCTGGACGGCGCGCCGGAGACGGTGGACACCGAGCGGTGGCGGGCGGCGGGGGAGTCGTGGCGGTGGCTCGTCACGCCCGAGCACATCTACGTCGAGACCGACTCCAACCTGCGCGAGGCGTGGCGGCGGGGCAGGTCCGCGGTCGGGGACGGCTCGCGCGGCCGGCGCCGGGGGATCGTGGTGGCGATCGTCGTCCTGGCGGCGATCGCCGTCGTCGTCGCGGTCACGTTGGGAGCCTGAATGCACACCGGCGAACCACGGCGCATCGGCCCCTACGAGGTGCTCGGCTGCCTGGGCGTCGGCGGGCAGGGCACGGTCTACCTCGCGCGGGGTGAGGCGGGCCGGGTCGCGATCAAGGTGATCCACGCGCAGGGGGCGGCCGACCCGAGGGCGCGCAGGCGGTTCGCGGACGAGGTGGCCATCGCGTCGCGGGTGCCCAGGGCGTACACGGCGATGATCATCGACGCGGACATCGACCGTGACCAGCCGTACATCGTGAGCGAGTACGTGGCAGGGCCGTCCCTGCAGAAGCTCGTGGACACGCACGGGCCGCTGTCGGGGTCCGTGCTCGAACGGCTGGCGACCTACACGGCCACCGCCCTGGCGGCGATCCACGGCGTGGGGGTCATCCACCGGGATCTCAAGCCCGCCAACGTCATCGTCGGGCCGGACGGGCCCCGGGTGGTGGACTTCGGGGTCGCGCGGGCCCTGGAGGCGACCTCCGTGCTCACCACGACCGTGGGCACTCCGTCCTACCTCGCGCCGGAGCAGGTCGGCGGGCCCGAGAGCGAGGTGGGCGCGCCCGCGGACGTGCACGCGTGGGCGGGCACGGTGTACTTCGCCGCCACCGGACGGGTGCCGTTCGCGGGGAGCAACGTGGCCGTCATCATCAACCGCGTCCTGACCGAGACCCCCGACGTGCGGGTGATCCCCCAGCCGCTGCGCTCGCTGATCGCCGACTGCCTCGCCAAGGACCCGGCCCGGCGGCCCACGGCCATGGAACTGCTCGGCCGCCTCGTGGGGCATCCGTCGGAGACACCGCAGGCGACGGTCCCGCACGCCGGGATCCTGCCGGTCACCCTCGGGACGCTGAAGGAGATCACCACGCTGGGCAGCGGGCCCGCGGCCGACATCGTCATCCACGGGCAGGGGGTCGCCCCGGCGCACGCCACCGTCCGCAGGGTGAGCGCGGGTTACCGGCTGCACGACCACAGCGGCGGTCTGGGGACGTACATCGACGGCCGTCCCGTCCTCTACGCGACGCTGCGGCCGGGGGAGCGGTTCGCGCTCGGCCCGGTGGTGCTCCGCCTCACCGGCACGGGGGAGTTGGAGCGGGTCCGGTTCGGCCGGCCGCCGGGCGCGCGCTGGTGGCTCCTGCTCCTTCTCGTCGCGGTGCTGGTGACGGTGCTGATCGTGCTCGTCAGGGGATAGTCACGGGGGTGGGCGTGGTGACGTTCACCCGTTCCCCGGTCCTGGAGTCGAGGGTGAAGGCGCCGCTGGCGCCGCGGATGACGTTGGTGCCGGTGAACAGGTAGAGCTGCCCGCGCACCGCCACCGCGGAGGGCAGGCTGAGCTGGGACGGGTCCACGCCGATGGCCGCCTTCTGCACCGCGGTGGCCGCCGCGGTCACCGCGTCGTAGGCCAGGATCGCCAGCCCGGTGCCGAGGTGCGTCGCGGGGAAGCTCACCCCGTGGTGGGCCGTGACGAACTCGTCGCGGAACTCGCGGTAGAGCTGGCGGTGCGGATTGTCCTCGTTGTCGAGCCGCGCGGGGTCGGCGAGCGGCACGAACATCACCTTGATGGGCGCCTCCGGGTCGTGCAGCGACGGGTCGTCCGGGTTCTGGTCCTGGGCGTCGTCGCCGGTGACCACGGTGATGGGCGTGGAGCGGCAGGGCCTGCTGCGCAGCAGCTTGAGGAAGGCGGGCATGAACGCCTGGCGGCCGGCGTAGAAGATCATGTCGATCTTCGTCCCGCAGATGGTGTCGCTGATGGTGCGCAGGAGCGAGGGGCCGCCGCGCGGGTCGAAGGGGAAGCTGAGCCCGGACTTGTCGACGTACGGCTTGAGCCCGAGCTTCGGGTCGAGGAAGGCGTCCTTGAGCGAGCGGGCGTAGAGGTCCTTGGTGCCCTGCGGGGTCACGTCGGCCCACATCAGGGCGGCGCTTCCCTCGACCTTCTTCTTCTTGAACTCCTCCGCGATCGCGGCGAGCTGGGCCGAGGTGCTCACCGCGGTGCGGGTGAGGCCGGGGATGGGACCGGCGTCGTCGATCTCGCCGGTGGTGTTGAACCCGGCCGCGGTGATGAAGTCGGCGACCATCGGGATCCCGGGGTCCTTGGCCAGGGCGCGGGCGGCGTCGATGCTCTCCTGCTGGCTCGGGCCCATCCCGGTGACGGCGACGATCTGCCCGGGGCCCGCGGTCGCGCCCGTCGCGGCGTTGCGCCGCACCGCCTGCACCGTCGTGTTCCACTTCGAGCCGTCGTGACCGGTGTTGGCCAGCAGCAGCCGGATCTTGGGGAACGTCTCCGAGTGGTTGGCGCGGTACTGGGCGATGAACGCCCCTTCGAGCTGGTGCAGGGCGCGCTCGCCGACCAGCCCGCGTGGGCCCGCGCCCATCGGGGCCAGCAGCGCGATCGTGCTGTAGTCGTCCTTCTCGGTGACCGTGCGGTTCTCCGAGGCGATGACCTCCAGGATCTGGCGGTACTGCGGGCCGAGGACCATCGTCCCGTCGGCCGGGTCCATCAGCCCGACGCACTCGCCGTCGACGCTGACCACGTCCGAACTGCTCGTCTCGCAACGTCCCCACGGCCACCAGCCCTGGGCGTAACTCACGAGCACCCCGGTGGAGATCAGGACGGCGACGACCACGACGATCACCACCAGCCGTCGGCGGAAGAGCGTGCCCGCCTGCCGTAACAGGTTCCAGGCGCGCGTGGCGAAGGAAGGGGGCGGTGCCGGTTCGTCATGCATCTGGACTCCAAGCCGTCACTTACGCCGTGATCGTGCGGGCATGCTGTCCCCGAATCTCGATCGCACACCGTCCCGTCCCCGGAATGGTGGCCGCCTGGACTCATCGTCATTAAAACGTGATCAATGGTGGCGGGACAACAAGTTGTCGGCAGGTTCGTCAGGAAATGCTGTGATGCGGGTGGGTTGCGCTAGCGGGGCGCTAGTGAGGCGCTACCAGCCTGCTCCAGGATGTTCCGCCATGGCTCCAGTGGCGGTTGGCCTGCCAGGTCGTGCTCGCCGCGGGGTTGTCCGTCCGCGCCCGTACGAAGCCGCTCCACGCGGCATGGCGGCGCGACGGAGGCCACCGGTCCGGTGGGAGCCGTCCTGCTGATCGTCTTCGACGACATCGACGATCTGGTCATTCGAGAAGATCCGGGGAACGGGTGTGATGGAGTATCTCGCCGCGGCCGTCGTTGTGGTCGGCCTGTTGTGCATGGTGAACCTGCTGCTGATGGTCGGGGTGATCCGCCGGCTGCGCAAGCTGGCCGCGCGGCCCGCGTACGGCCTGCCGCCCACGGACGGGCTGGCCGTCGGCGAGCGCATGCCCGAGTTCGCGGCCACGACCACCGCCGGCGAGCCGATCTCGCACGACCTGCTGGGCGGGCCCGCGCTCGTCGGCTTCTTCACCCCGGGCTGCGAGCCGTGCCAGGAACTGCTGCCGCGCTTCGTCGCACGAGCCCGCGAGTTCCACGGCCAGGCGCTCGCCGTGGTCGTCGCCACCTCGGCCGAGGACGCCGCCGAGGAGGCCGAGCACCTGGCCGGGGTGGCCCGGGTCGTGGTCGAGGAGCCGGGGGGCGCCCTGCAGGACGCCTTCAGCGTCAGCGGTTACCCGACCGTCTACGTGATCGACGCCGACGGCGCGGTGGCCGGCACCGACCTGGACGCGCTCGCCCTGGTGCAGGCATGACCCGAGCCCGCGCGGCGGCCGGGACGGTGCCCGGGTGAACGCCTCGGTCCTGCTCGCCGTCGCGGTCGCGGTCGCCGTGCTCGCCATCGCCGGCGCGCTGGTCGTGCGGCTGCGCCGGGCGTACTCGACCATCCGGGTGGACGGCTTCAGCATGACGCCCGCCCTGACCGACGGCGACCGGCTGCTGGCCCGGCGACTGCCCGCGTCCGCGCTGCGGAACGGGCACATCGCCGTGGTGCGCAGCCCGCTGCCGATGGGCGGACCGTTCCTCATCAAGCGCATCGTCGCGCTGCCCGGCGACCCCGTGCCCGAGTCCGTACGGGGGATCGTCCCCGACGAGCGGGTGCCCGACGGGCGGCTCGTCGTGATCGGCGACAACGTCGACGCCAGCTTCGACTCCCGTGACCACGGCTACTTCTCCATGGCCGACGTGCACGCCGTGGCCATTCGAAAGCTCACCTCAGCCGATGACCCCAGCGGAACGGAGAGCACGCCGGCAAGACACCTTCTGATCTGAATCCACCGACGAACCACGAAAGAATTGGAACAGAACGCAATGACGCAGACCATCGCCAAGCTTGGGGACCGGCTCCTCGCGCTGATCGTCCCCGAGCACCACGCGGCGGCCGACGAGTGCTCCAACCAGTACCGCTGCGGCCCCTACGGCTGCACCGGGACCATGGACTACAAGGTCAGGAAGCAGGTCCGGACCGTCTGCCGGGCGGCCGGCCCCGGCGCGTGGCGGAACACCCCTTACTGCTGCTACATCTGATCGCCGGCCGGTCAGGCGTCCGGGGTAGCTGACCCGGGGCACGCCGGTGGCGGCCGAGTGCCGGCCCACGGCTCCTGACCGCCTCGATTCTCGCCCTCGTCCTGGCACGGCGGCGGCGCGGACGTCATCGCGTGGACGTCCGCGACCGCCGACGACAGCGACGAGGGCGTCCGCCGAACCGGCCGTCCCGGGCGAGACTGTCGCCCACCCTCGGCAGGCTCCGCCGCACAACGATCTCCTGGCGGCCCGGACGCCGGGGAGGTGCTCGGCACCGTCGAGATCCAGCTCCGGCAGCCGTCACCTGACTCCTGCGAGCTCACCGACTTCACGATCACCACCACCCGCCGCGGACCTTCCGCCGCCGCGCTGATCGTCCGGTGACGGCCGCGCGGCAGGGGAGAGCCGCGGTCGGGTGCACGTCCCAAACTCATGCTTGTGTTAGGCCGTTAGGCTTGAAATTCTGCTCACATCCGGTGCATCCCCTCAAGATCCAGCCGACACCATCCGCGTCCCAGCCAGCCGAGACTGACGCCGCGCGCGCCCTCCGACCCCCGGGCCCGCGCTGACGAGGAGGCCGCGATATGACAACGACCAGCAGGTACTGGACCGCCGTCCGCATGATCGCCGCGATCGGCGCCGCTTCACTCGTCGCCGCCTGCTCCGGCGGCGCGGGCAATACCGGGACGGGCGCCGACACCGGCGGCTACCCCGACCAGAACATCACGTTCGTGGTGCCGTTCAGCGCGGGCGGCCCGACCGACACCGTCACCCGCATGATCGCCGAGCCGATGGCCGCCAAGCTCGGCGGCAAGATCGTCGTGCAGAACGTCGAGGGCGCCGGCGGCACGGTCGGCGCCGGCGAGGTCGCGCGGGCCGAGCCCGACGGCTACACCGTGCTCATGCACCACATCGGCATGTCCACCGCCCCCTCCCTGTACCGCGACCTGGGCTACCAGCCGCTGGAGAGCTTCGAGACGGTCGGGCTCGTCACCGAGGTGCCCATGACGGTCGTCGCGCGCAAGGACTTCGAACCGGCCACGCTCCAGGACCTCGTCACCTACGTCAAGGCCAACGCCGGCAAGGTCACGCTGGCCAACGCCGGCATCGGCGCCGCCTCCCACCTGTGCGGCCTGCTGTTCCAGACCGCCGCGGGCGTCAAGCTCCAGGAGGTCCCGTACGAGGGCACCGGCCCCGCCCTGACCGACCTCGTCGGCGGCCAGGTCGACTTCATGTGCGACCAGACGACCAACACCAGCGGCCAGATCTCCGCCAGCGAGGTGAAGGCGTACGCGGTCACCACGCCGGAACGGGTGAAGAGCCTGCCCGACCTGCCCACCACCACCGAAGCCGGCCTGCCCCAGCTCCAGGTCAGCGTGTGGCACGGCCTGTACGTCCCGAAGGGCACCCCGCAGGACATCGTCCAGAAGTTGTCCGAGGCGCTGAAGGCGGCGCTGGCCGACCAGAAGGTCGTGGACCAGATGGCCAAGCTCGGCACCACGCCGGTCCCGGCCGAGAGCGCGACCCCGCAGGCCCACCGGACCAAGCTCCAGGAACAACTAGGCACCTGGGCGAAGGTCATCACCGACGCCGGCGTCAAGGCGTCCTGAGTGGAGCGCCGCCGGTCCTTCCCCGACGTGCTCGCCGGGGGGATCTTCGTGCTGATCGGCGGCGCGTTCGCCGTGGGGGCGCTCGGCCACGAGCTGGGCACCCCGCTGCGGATGGGCCCCGGCGCGTTCCCGCTGCTGGTCGGCGCGATCACGGCCGCGCTGGGGCTGGCGATCGTGGTCAAGGGGCTCGTCGCCGGCGAGCTGATCACGTTCGGGACGATCCCCTGGCGCGCGGTCGCCGTCATCGTGGTCGCGGTGCTGTTCTTCGGCTTCACCGTACGCGGCCTCGGGTTCGTGCCGACGTCGGCGGTGACCGCCCTGCTCACGACGCTGGCCAGCACCCGCGTGCGGCCGATCGCGGCCGTGGCCGTGGCCGCCGGGCTGACCGTGGCCGCCACGCTCATCTTCGTCTTCGGGCTTCAGTTGCGGATCCCGTTATGGGGTCCGTGGCTGGGGTTCTGACCCGGTCTCCGGATTGAGAGGGCATGGAACTTCTCGACAACCTCGCGCTGGGCTTCTCCACCGCCTTCCTGCTCCAGAACGTCCTCTACTGCTTCGTGGGAGTGCTGCTCGGCACGGCGGTCGGCGTGCTGCCCGGCATCGGGCCGACCGCGACGGTGGCGATGCTGCTGCCGATCACGTTCAGCTTCGAACCGGTGACGGCGCTGATCATGCTGGCCGGCATCTATTACGGCGCGCAGTACGGCGGCTCGACCACCGCCATCCTGATCAACCTGCCCGGCGAGTCGTCGGCGGCGGTCACGGCGCTGGACGGGCACGAGATGGCCCGCCAGGGACGAGCCGGCGCGGCCCTGGCAGCCGCCGCGATCGGCTCCTTCGTCGCGGGCACGCTGGCCACCGTCGCGCTGGCCGTCGCGGCCCCGCCGCTGGCCCGCGTCGCGTTGCGCTTCGGCCCGGCCGAATACTTCTCGCTGGTGCTGCTCGGCCTGGTCGTCTCGATCGCGCTGGCACGCGGCACGGCGCTCAAGGCGCTGGCGATGATCGCGCTCGGCGTGCTGTTCGGCACGGTCGGCCAGGACATCTACACCGGCACCCCGCGCTTCGTGTTCGGCCAGCGCGAGCTGTACGGCGGCATCGACTTCGTGTCCGTCGCCGTGGGCATGTTCGGGGTGGCCGAGATCCTGCGCAACCTGGAGCACGAACGGACCCGGACCGTGGTCGTCAGCCGGGTGAACTCCCTCTGGCCGACCAAGGAGGACCGGCGCCGGATGATCGGCCCGATCCTGCGCGGCACCGGCCTCGGCGCCGCGCTCGGCGTCCTGCCCGGCGGCGGCCACGTGCTGGCCTCCTTCACCTCGTACGCCGTCGAGAAGCGGGTCTCCCGGCGGCGGCGGCACGAGTTCGGGCACGGCGCGATCGAGGGCGTGGCCGGCCCCGAGTCGGCGAACAACGCCGCCGCCCAGACGTCGTTCATCCCGCTGCTCACCCTGGGGCTGCCCGCCCACCCGGTGATGGCGCTGATGGTCGGCGCGTTCATCGTGCAGGGCATCACCCCGGGCCCGAACGTCATCACCGACGAGCCGGCGCTGTTCTGGGGCCTGATCGCCTCGATGTGGATCGGCAACGTGCTGCTCGTGCTGCTGAACCTGCCGCTGATCGGCATCTGGGTGCGGATGTTGCACATCCCGTACCAGGTGCTGTTCCCGATGATCATCCTGTTCGCGGCGATCGGGACGTACTCGCTGGGGTTCAACGCGTTCGACGTCTACGCGGTCGTGTTCTTCGGGATCCTCGGCTACATCCTGATCAAGTGCGGCTGCGAGCCGGCCCCGTTGCTGCTCGGCTTCGTCCTCGGGCCGCTGCTCGAGGAGAACCTGCGGCGGGCGCTCATCATCTCCCGCGGCGACGCGTCGGTCTTCCTCACCCGGCCGATCTCCGCGGTGCTGCTGGTCCTGGCCGTGGCGGCGCTGGCCGTCGCCGTGCTGCCGACGATCCGCCGCCGCCGCGAGGTCGTGTTCTCCGACGAGGAGGCGTAGCAGGCCCCGTCAGCCGAGGCTCCTGGCCAGGGCCTCCCAATGCGTCTCCGCGAGCGGTTCGATCGACTCGTCCCCGGGCCGCACGTCGAGCCTGCCCTCCAGGACCCGGAACCCGGCGTCCCGGTAGTCCGGGTCCTTCCGCCGGAACACCCACACGCGCACGACCGGCGGCGTCGGAAAGGACGGCACCTCGCCCCGCTGAGCCATCACGGAGACGATCGGCAACACGCCGAAGCGGTCGTCGCTGACACGGGCGACGCGCAGGAGGGCGTCGTCGCCGACGGGGTCCCGGTAGGCCAGCACCGTCCCGGGGCTCAGGTCGGTGACGTGCCGCCACGGCGGACGCAGCCGCCTGCGCTCCGGCTGCGGGCCGGTCAACTGGCTGCGCACCTTGTCGAGCACGGCCCGCCTCCTGGACAGCACCGCCGCGCCCGCGTCCGCCCAGGCGGAGAGCCCTTCGCCGCGCTCGACGATCCGCAGCGCCCTGTCGCGGACCATCGGGTCCAGACGCCCGACCTTCGACTGGGTGACCGCCAGGGCCAGCCAGAACACGGGGCCGTCCTCGGGATCGTCCAGCGTTTCGGCGTACGCGTCGAGGAGGTGGCGTCGCGCCTCCTCGTCCGCCGTCCCGTCCTCGATGAGCCGGCGGTACTCGTCCCGGGCGTCGCAGGCGAGGTCGTCCGAGAACAGTGCGGGCCCCCAGGCTCCCATCCGGCGTGCTCCCTTCGAGAGGCGGCTCTCGTGGCAGTCTGTCCTGCGGGGCGCCGGATGGGTGACCGGATGGCGGAGTTCGTTCCGGTCAGTTCCGGAAGTGGTCGCGCAGGTGCTTGAGCACCTTCACGCGGACCGCCTTGCGGATGGTCTTCCCGAGGCCGTGGAGAGGATCGGGTCTCCGGTGTCTCGCGTGCGCGTGCTTGGCCACGGGCGCGGGCCGCCGGTAGGACGGGCCGCGTCGTGGGACGCGGCTCTGCACCCGGATGACCAGCCTCCTCGGCTTGCCCGCGCGCCGGGCCGGCGCCCGCCGCCCGGCGGCCACCGGCGCGGCCGTCGAGGCCGACGCGGCGGAAGCGGGCGGGTGAGCGGGCGGCGCGGCCGGTGCCGGCGCCGCTGGAGAACTCGGCACCGGTGCCGGTGGAGCGCTCGGCGCGGGCGCCGCCGGCGGGGAGGCGTGCCGCGTGACCGGCGCTCTCGCCGCCTGCGCAGCGGCGGCGGGCGGATGCAGGACGCCCTGATCACCCTGTACGGCGTACCCGGCGGAGAAGCCCACACCGGCGCTGAGCCCCAACGAGACGGCGAACACGGTCACGATGGCGAATGGCCCGCGGCCTCGACGGCCGGGATTGGACGGTGCACTACGAATGAAGGCGGACGGCGGATAGTCACACATCTTCGCACCCCCGAGATCATGAGCTCGTCGCGAGTCAACGATCACTACTGGTGATCGTTCCCCACATCCCGGTTCGCGTCCCGGCCAGGAACGTCTGCATCCGGCCAAGGATCAGGCGCGGGACCCGGGCCAGGAACAGGCCGAAGGGCCGGCCCCGCCACGCGGCGGAACCGGCCCCACGGCACATCGGTCAGACGTCAGGCCACGTCGAACCGGTCGAGGTCCATGACCTTGGCCCACGCCGCGACGAAGTCGTTCACGAACTTCTCCTTCGCGTCGTCGCTCGCGTACACCTCGGCGAGCGCCCGCAGCTCGGAGTTCGAGCCGAAGACCAGGTCGGCGCGGGTGCCGGTCCACTTCACCGCACCCGTGTCGGCGTCGCGGCCCTCGAAGGTGGTCGCGTCGCCGGAGGTCGCCTTCCACGTCGTGCCCAGGTCGAGCAGGTTGACGAAGAAGTCGTTGGTGAGCGTCCCGGGGGTCTCGGTGAAGACGCCGAGCTGCGTCTGCTGGTGGTTCGCACCGAGCACGCGCAGGCCGCCGACCAGGACGGTCAGCTCGGGAGCGGACAGGCTGAGCAGGTTCGCCCGGTCCAGGAGCAGGTACTCGGCCGGCAGGCGGTTGCCCTTGCCCTGGTAGTTGCGGAACCCGTCGGCGGACGGCTCGAGCGCGGCGAACGACTCCACGTCCGTCTGGTCCTGCGTGGCGTCCACGCGGCCCGGCGTGAACGGCACCAGCACCTCGAAGCCGGCCTCCTTGGCCGCCTGCTCCACGCCGACACCGCCGGCCAGGACGATCACGTCGGCGAGGGAGACCTGCTTGCCGCCGTTCTGGGCGCCGTTGAAGGACTTCTGCACGCCTTCGAGGGTGCCGAGCACGGTCGCCAGGCGGTCGGAGTCGTTGACCTCCCAGCCGATCTGCGGCTGCAGGCGGATGCGCGCGCCGTTGGCGCCGCCGCGCTTGTCGCTGCCGCGGAAGGACGAGGCCGACGCCCATGCGGTGGACACGAGTTCCGGCACCGTGAGGCCAGAGGCGAGGATCTGGTCCTTGAGGGTGGCGACGTCGCCGGCGTCGATGAGTTCGTAGCCGCGGGCGGGCAGCGGGTCCTGCCAGAGCAGCACCTCGGACGGGACCTCGGCGCCGAGGTAACGCACGATCGGGCCCATGTCGCGGTGCGTCAGCTTGTACCACGCCTTGGCGAACGCGTCCGCGAACTCCTGCGGGTTGTCGCGGAAGCGGCGCGAGATCTGGTCGTAGATCGGGTCGACGCGCAGCGACAGGTCGGTCGTGAGCATCGTCGGCGCGTGGCTCTTGGCCGGGTCGTGGGCGTCGGGGACGGTGCCCTCCCCGGCACCGTCCTTCGGCCGCCACTGGTTGGCGCCCGCGGGGCTCTGGAACAGCTCCCACTCGTAGCCGTACAGGATCTCGAAGAAGCTGTTGTCCCAGGTGATCGGGGTGTTGGTCCAAATGCCCTCAAGGCCGCTGGTGATCGTGTCCCCGCCCTTGCCGGTGCCGTGGGCGTTGCGCCAGCCGAGGCCCTGCTCCTCGATCGAGGCGGCCTCGGGGTCGTCGCCGACGTGGTCGGCCGAGCCGGCGCCGTGGGTCTTGCCGAAGGTGTGACCGCCCGCGATCAGGGCGACCGTCTCCTCGTCGTTCATCGCCATGCGGCGGAAGGTCTCACGGATGTCGCGGGCCGCGGCGAGCGGGTCCGGGTTGCCGTTGGGGCCTTCCGGGTTGACGTAGATGAGGCCCATCTGGACGGCGCCGAGCGGGCCCTCCAGCTCGCGGTCGCCGGTGTAGCGCGCGTCGCCGAGCCATGTGGTCTCGGGGCCCCAGTAGACGTCCTCCTCGGCCTCCCAGACGTCCTCACGGCCGCCGGCGAACCCGAACGTCTCGAAGCCCATCGTCTCCAGGGCGACGTTCCCGGACAGGATCAGGAGGTCGGCCCAGGAGAGCGCGCGGCCGTACTTCTTCTTGACCGGCCACAGCAGGCGGCGGGCCTTGTCGAGGTTGGCGTTGTCCGGCCAGCTATTGAGCGGCGCGAAGCGCTGTTGCCCGGCCCCGGCGCCGCCGCGGCCGTCGCTGATCCGGTACGTGCCGGCGCTGTGCCAGGCCATCCGGATGATGAGCGGGCCGTAGTGCCCGAAGTCGGCCGGCCACCAGTCCTGCGAGGTGGTCAGCACCTCCGCGATGTCCCGCTTCACGGCCGGGAGGTCGAGGGCGAGGAACGCCTCGGCGTAGTCGAAGTCCTCGCCGAACGGACGCGCCACGGCGGGGTTCTTGGCGAGGATCCGCAGGTTGAGCCGCTCGGGCCACCACTGGCGGTTCCCGCCGCCCTGGGTGGGGTGCGGGGCGCGCGCGTGCGCGACCGGGCAGCCGGCGGCGTCGCCCTCCGCTTTCGGGTCGGTGACGACCGCGTCGTGGTTCTCAGTCATGGGAATCCTTCCAGGACGTGGGGTTCAGCGTGCTCAAGAACTGCTGGTGGTGGAGCAACCGGGGCACCGGCCCCAGTAGATGACCTCGGCCTCGTCGATGGTGAAGCCGTGGTTGTCGGCGGCGTGCAGGCACGGGGCATGACCGACCGCGCAGTCGACGTCGGCCACCGCACCGCATGAACGGCACACGATGTGGTGGTGGTTGTCGCCCACCCGCCCCTCGAACCGGGCCGGGCTGCCGGCCGGCTCGATCCGGCGTACGAGGCCCGCCGCGGTGAGCGCGTGCAGGGCTTCGTAGACGGCTTGGAGCGAGACGTGGCCCACGCGGTCGCGCACCCCGGAGGCGAGGGCCTCGACGTCGAGGTGATCACCACCGCGTACGGTCTCGAGCAGCGCGACCCGAGCGGCGGTGACCCGCAGTCCGGCGCCGCGCAACTCCTCGGCGGTGGTCGGAGTCTTGGGTGCGTCGGTCATAGTGCCTCAACCTATCGCCCTAAACACGAATGATGCAAGATAACGAATAGTCCCAGTTAATAGCTGTGCCAAGCCTTTACCCGGGCGGCCGTCAGGTGCCCGGTCGGCACGACAGTAACCCGCCGCAGCGGCGCGGATCGCCGCCGACACCCCACCGCCGGGAGCGGGTCCGCACTGGTCAGGGGCGTGCTCAGGCCAGGGCCGTGGACAGCGCCACGTGCACGGCGGTCGCGCCCAGGACGCTGACCACGGCGTTGCGGGTCTTCAGGTGCAGCCCGACCGCGACCGCCAGGGCCACGACGGCCGGCACCACCCCGGTCCAGGGCGTGAGGCGCAGGTCGCGCAGCGTGTACAGGGCCAGGATCAGCATGATGCCGACGGGCATCCGCAGCGCTAGATAGCGCAGCACGGACGAGCGGCGCAGCGGGGCCAGCACGGCGAAGGGCAGCGCGCGCAGGCCCCACGTGATCGCCGTGCTGACGGCGACGGCGGCGGAGGGCGTACCGGACGAGCAGGCTCGCCGTGAACAGGCCCATCGAGACCGGCAGCAACTGCCCGGGAGCCAGCAGCACGGCGGCGGCGAAGCTCGCCGCGGCCAGCAGCGGCGCGGGCAACTCGCGCCGGGCGTGCCAGGCGTCGAGCGTCAGCACCACGAACAGCGCGGTCAGGGCGAAGTCGAGCCCGTGCAGGGTGACCGGGATCAGCGTGCCGGCGAGCGCGCCGGCCGTGGCCCCGGCGACCCAGTACACCTGGCACAACACCTGCATCCACAGGATGCGCGCGCCGCTCCAGTCGCGGGCGCGCCCGCCGGCGGTCAGCGCGTACGCCTCGTCGGTGAGCGCGAACGTCGCGTAGATCCGGCCGAGCGGGCGGACCTGACGCAAGGGGAAGGACAGGGCGTAGAAGACGTGCCGCATGTTCACCAGCAGCGCCGTCACCGCGATCTGCCCCAGCGGCGTCACGGACGCGACCAGCCCCAGCAGCAGGAACTCCAGCGAACCCGCGTAGATCACCGCGGTGAACACCGTCGCCCACCACCAGTCGAGCCCGGCGTGCGCCACGAGCACGCCGAAGCTGACCCCGAGGGGGAACAGGCTCAGCCCCACCGAGGCGGTGTCGCTCGCCGCCGCCGAGAAGTCCCGCATTCGCATGAACAGTAATTTTAGTAGGTGAACCGCCTAATATGGTTGCGTGGATTAGGCAGAATGAGGCTTGTGAGCAATTCTGTTAGCCTCGATGCCGTTGATCGTGAAATTCTGTTCCAACTGTCCCAGGACGGGCGGCTGCCGAACGTCGAGCTGGCCCGCCGGGTGGGGTTGACCCCGCCGCCGTGTCTGCGCCGGGTCAAGCGCCTGGAGGAGGCCGGGGTGATCGCGGGTTACCGGGCCCAGATCTCACCCGAGGCGCTGGGCCGTTCGCTGGAGGTGGTCGTGTCGGTGGAGATCGCCGTCAACGACCTGCAGACCGTGGAGGAGTTCGAGTCGCGGGTGGCCGCGCTGGAGGAGGTCGTGGAGTTCCGGCGGATGTTCGGGCGGCCCGACTACTACATGCGCGTGGCGGTCGCCGACCAGTTCGCCTACGAGGAGTTCCTCAGCCGGCGGATCCTGCCGCTGCCCGCGGTCTCCCGCGTCGACTCCCACCTCACGATGAAACGCATCAAGGACGACTAGCGGGGACGAGGGTGTCGAGCAGCGTGCGGACGAACGAGGCCGCCGCCTCGGCGCCGTCCCGGTGGCCGGGTTCCGCCATGTGCCCGAGGAACGCGTGCTGGAAGCAGGCCCCGAGCAGCAGTCCGGCCGCCGCGCGCACGTCCGCGTCCGCCCGGACCCGTCCTGCCTCCTGCTCGGCGCGCAGGTAGCCGGCCAGCGCCTCGTTGGCCTTGTGCGGGCCGCCGCCCTGCCGCCGCAGCCCCTCCCGGTGCGCGGCCAGCGTGGCGGGGTCGGCGAACACCGAGGCGAACATCGGGAACCCCGCCCGGTAGAAGTCGATCGCCGCCCGTGCTGCCGCCGTGAGGTCGTCCGCCAGGCCGCCCGCACCCCGCAACGCCCGCGCGAGCTGGACGAAGCCGGGCGAACGTTCCCGCAGCACGGCCTGCATCAGCTCGGCCTTGCCGGTGAAGTGTTTGTACAGGGTCGCCTCGGTGAATCCGGCGGCCCGCGCGATCTGGCGCGTGGTGACGTTGGCCAGGCCGTGTTCGGCCATGACCTGGGCCGCCGCGTCGAGGATCAGGTCCCTGGTGCCCATGTTCGTCCTTTCCGCCGTTGACATGGTTAGTAAACACTCACTAGCCTACAGGCTCGGTTAGCAAACGCTTACTAACTTGGAGCTTAGTTGCGGTTCACCACCTCCGGAACGGCCGGCGGCCACACAGCCCGCCGCGCCGTCCCCACAGCCGTCCACACCGCCTTCCTGGAGTGCCGGCCATGAGAAGACCGATCGTCATCCTGCTCAGCATCATGGTCGCCGCCGCGCTCTGCGCCACCGGAACCGTCGGCTACCTCGCCTTCCTCCGCCCGGCGGACCACGCGCCGTCCGACGTCTGCGCCGCCCCGGCCACCCGGCCCCGCGTCGTGGCGGCCGGGGCCAGCATGACGCAGGGCTCGCTCGGCGCGGACTGGGTGGCCGCCCTGCGCGCCGCGCACCCCGCGTACGAGTTCGTCAACGCCGGCGACAACGGCGACACCAGTGCCGGCCTGCGTGAGCGCGTGGACGCCGACATCGTGGCGTGCCGCCCCACGGCGGTGACCCTCCTCATCGGCAGCAACGACGTACGCGACGGCGTCCCGCCGGAGCGGTACCGCGCCAACCTGCGCGCGATCGTGGACCGCGTCAAGGACGCCACCGGCGCGCGCATCGCCCTCATGTCCCTGCCCCCGCTCGGCGAGAAGCTCGGCACCGGGATCAACCGCACCCTCACCGGCTACAACGCGGCCGTCAAGGAGGTCGCCGCCCAGACCGGGGTGACCTACCTGCCCCTGCACGAGCGCATGGCGGACCTCCTCCGGCAGGGCCCCAGGACGTCGTACGGCTTCAGCTTCCCGCTCGCCTTCACCGTCGCCGCCGAGCACTACCTGCTGCGGCGCACCTGGGACGAGATCGCCCGCGCCGGGGGCCGCGAACTCCTCGTGGACCACCTCCACCTGACCGACCGGGGCGGCGCCATCGTCACCGACCTGTCCACCCGCTGGCTGAACGGCCTCGAACCGTGACGCGGCCGCGGCTCGTGCCCGGGAAATCGGGAAAGCCGACCACACCCGCCGGGCGCAGCCCTCAGCCCTCAGCCCTCAGCCGTCAGCCCTCAGCCGTCAGCGGAAGCCGGTTCCGGGGTGGGCCCGGCTGGCTACGCTCGTGCCATGACCGCGACCTGGGCCCCTGATGCCACCGGCGTGCTGCGCCTGCCGTCGGGCCGGCTCGTCCGCGGCCGGGGCCTGCGCCACCCGCTCCCGCCGGGCCCGCAGCCCACCTTCGCCCTCTACCTTCTGGGCAAGCAGCCGCCGCCCACCGGCTGGGAGCAGCGCTGGTTACGCTGGCCCGACTTCTGGCTGCCGTCCGATCGCGAAGCCGCGGCCGGCAGCCTGCGCGAGGCGTGGCAGCGGGCGGGGGAGGAACGCGTCGAGGTCGCCTGCGGCGGCGGTCGCGGACGCACCGGCACCGCCCTGGCCTGCCTGGCCGTGCTCGACGGCGTCCCCGCCGACCGCGCGGTGGCCTACGTCCGTGAGCATTACGACCGGCACGCCGTCGAGACCCCGTGGCAGCGCCGCTACGTCACCCGCTTCGGCCGCTGACACCGGCCCGTCGCCGCCGCGGGTCGCCGGGCGGTCACTCCACGGTGCGCAGGATCCGCTCGATCGACTCCGTACGCGCGCGCAACTCCGCCAGGTCGGCGGCCATCCGCTGCTGCGCCTCCGTGGTGGCCTGGGCGAGTTCCTCGAACCGCTGCACGAGCCGCCGCAGGTCGTCGGCCGCGTCGGCCTGGCGCCTGGACTTGCGGGCCTCGAACATGCCCACGGTGACGACGCTGATCAGGAACGTGACGAGCACCAGCACCCCGAGGAAGAAGATGACCTCGGGCCAGGAAAACGACATCAGGAGCCCTCCTCGGGGACCGGCCTGGTAAGGGTCTTGGCCGCCTCGGCCAGCGCCGACGCGGTGAGGTGCAGGCTGAAGTCGGTGACCTCGTAGTACTTCATGGCCTTGCCGTCGTCCGACAGTTCGAGGCTGCCGGCGATCAGGCCGGCCGCCTCCAGCCGGCGCAGGTGCATGTGCAGCAGCGGGCGGCTCACCCCGATCACGCGGGCCAGGTGGCTGACGTAGTCGCGGCCGGCCGCGAGTTGCGCGATGATGCGCAGCCGCAGCGGGTTGGCCAGCGCCGCGAGCATCTCGACCAGGGCGTCTCCCGTCGGCCCGGCCTCCGTCATAGCGTCCCATCAGGTGTGAGCGTCTTCTTGCCGGGCACCGTAACACAGGGGCTAAGCGATCTTGACGGCTTCGCGTTCCGGGGCCGGAGCCGCCTGTTCGCCCCTGGCCAGGGTCAGCCCCGCCGCCAGGCAGATCAGCGGGATCGCCGGGATGACGTACCGGACGTCGAAGGCCGCGAGGAACGGCGGCGAGGCGATCAGCGCGAGCGCGGCCAGGCCGGGCAGCAGCGCCTCCCATCGCCGCCGGACCAGCGCCGCCGCCAGCGTCGCGACCAGGGCCAGCGTGAGCAGCGGGAACGGCACGTAGCCGAAGCGCTGGTAGGCCCGCAGCCAGCCGGCGAACGGCTCCACCACCCGGGTCGCCGCCGGACCGGCCTCGTACGACTCGGCCACCCCGCGCACCGACTCGCTGATCGGGCGTTCGGCGGCGGGCAGCTTGTACGGCGTCTTCTCGTCCACGCCGGTACGTTCCCAGCGCAGCAACTGCTCGAAGTCGGTGGCGACCGCCCCCAGGTAGTCGCCGGGCTGGGCGAGGATGGCCTGCCTGGCGAACTCGCCCGCGAGCTGGTTGCGGTTGGCCGTGCCGGGCACCTTGAGCAGCGGCGAGAAGCTCTCCCACAACCAGTGCGGCGGATAGGGCCGCTGCTCGACCGGCATGTCGGGGCACAACACGGCCAGCCGCTCGGGCGGCTTGATCACCTCGCAGTCGGCGAAGCTCATGGTCCGGGACCACAGGAAGTTCCCGTCGGCCTCGGTGAACCCGAACTTGTCCTTCTCCACCTTCATCCAGGTCGCGTACGCGCCCAGCGGGATCGCCCCGGCCACCAGCAGCGCCACCAGCGGACGCCAGCCGTACCGCCGGACCAGCAGGTAGGCGGCGGTCAGGAGCAGCAGCGGCAGGCCGACGGTCCTGGTGATCCCGGCCAGGCCCAGCAACATCCCGCCCACGGCGGCGGTGGCCGGGGTGACCCGCCAGACGATGAGCGTGACGGCCGCCGCGACGAGCACGATGAAGACGGCGTCCGCCATGATCATGTGTTCCAGCAGGATCAGGAACTCGTCGTACAGCAGCGGTGTGACCAGCAGCGTCGCGCCCCAGCCGGGCAGGCCGCGGCGGCGCAGCAGCGCGTACAGGGCCACGGCCAGGCCCAGCGTCAGCAGGTGCTGCAGGACCGTCACCAGCGTGAGGCTGTGCGCGGGCCGCAGCAGCGCGAGGAACAGGGAGTACCCGGAGGGCCGCGAGGTGCCCGGCGTCAGCTCCTCGCGCAGGAAGGCGAAGGAGTCGCCGTAGAAGAGGATCGCGGGAGGGAAGCCGAGCACCGCGAGCACCCGCAGCCCGACCGCCGGCAACATGGCGATGACCAGTGCGCGATGGGCCAAGACGGTTCCGCTTCCTCGTGGGTTCGGCACCCCACAATAGTGGACATCCCGGTCACCGAAACGGGGAAATCCGGACCCGCCGCGAGGTCTGCGTGTCACCTGGATGCGCGCGTCCCTCTTGTCGGGAGCGATTACCGAATGACATTCTGAAATTCGATCGTCACCCCGCCGCCGCCCTCCTCCGGAGGATCCGCATGACCATCGACAAGGACGCCCTGCGCCGGAAGTATCGCGAGGAACGCGACAAGCGGCTGCGCCCGGACGGCAACGACCAGTACCTCCGCCTCACCGGCCGCTTCGCCCACTACCTCGACGACCCGTACACGCCGTGGACCGAGCGCGCGCCCAGAACCGACCACGTGACGGTCGCGTTCGTCGGCGGCGGCTTCGCCGGGCTCGTCACGGGAGCCCGGCTGAAGGAGGCCGGGGTCGAGGACGTGCGCATCGTGGAGAAGGGCGGCGACTTCGGCGGCACCTGGTACTGGAACCGCTACCCGGGCGCGCAGTGCGACACGGCCTCGTTCGTCTACCTGCCGCTGCTCGAAGAGACCGGTCACATGCCGACCGAGAAGTACGCGCACGCCCCCGAGATCCTCGAACACTGCCGCCGCATCGGCAAGCACTACGGCCTGTACGACAACGCGCTCCTCCACACCGAGGTGACGGACCTGACCTGGGACGAGGAGCACTCCCGCTGGCTGGTCCGGACGAACCGCGGCGACGCGTTCACCGCCCGGTTCGTCGCCATGGGCATCGGCCCGCTGCACGTCCCGAAGCTGCCGGGCATCCCGGGCATCGACGACTTCCGCGGCCACGCCTTCCACACGAGCCGCTGGGACTACGCCTACACGGGCGGCGACCCCTCCGGCGCGCCCATGGACCGGCTGGCCGACCGGCGGGTGGCCGTCATCGGCACGGGCGCGACGGCCGTGCAGTGCGTGCCGCACCTCGCGCGGGCCTGCGGCGAGTTGTACGTCTTCCAGCGCACGCCGTCCTCCGTGGACGTCCGCGACAACCGGCCGACCGACGCCGAATGGTTCGCCACGATCGCGACCCCGGGCTGGCAGCAGCGCTGGCTGGAGAACTTCACCGCCAACCAGACCGGCGGCCAGGCGGACGAGGACCTGGTCATGGACGGCTGGACGGACATCTCCCGCCGCTTCCGCGCCAGGATCGGCCGGTTGCCCCCCGAGGAGCTCACCCAGGAGAACATGCTGGCCGCCTTCGAGGACTCCGACTTGGAGAAGATGGAGGAGATCCGCGCCCGCGTGGACGCCGTCGTCGAGGACCCGGCCACCGCGCGGAAGCTGAAGGCGTGGTACCGCCAGCTCTGCAAGCGCCCCTGCTTCCACGACGAGTACCTCCAGGCGTTCAACCTCCCGGGCGTGCACCTGGTGGACACCGACGGCAAGGGCGTCGAGCGCATCACGGACAAGGGCGTGGTGGTGGCGGGCCGCGAGTACGAGGTCGACTGCGTCATCTACGCCTCCGGCTTCGAGGTCGGCACCGACTACACCCGCCGCGCCGGCTACGACCTGACCGGCCGCGGCGGGGAACGCCTGTCGGAGCACTGGGCCGACGGCATGCGCACGCTGCACGGCGTCCACGTGCACGGTTTCCCGAACGCCTTCCTCGTCCAGCCCACGCAGGCCGCCAACCTCATCTCCAACATCCCGCACAACCTGACGGAGGCGGGCCGGACCATCGCCGTCACCGTCAAGCACGCCCTCGACCACGGCTACGCGGAGATCGAGCCCACCAAGGAGGCCGAGGACGCCTGGGTGGACTTCCTGCTGACCGGCGCGGGCCGCCTGCTCGGCTCTCCCGACTGCACGCCCGGCTACTACAACAACGAGGGCCAGGACCCGGGGAAGAAGGGCTGGCTCGGCGTCGGCCACCCGCACGGCGCGATGGCGTACTTCTCCTTCATCGACCGATGGCGCGAGTCGGGCGCGTTCGAGGGCCTCGACTTCCGGCGGGCGAAGGACGACGGATCAAGGTAGTACCTTCGTCCTCCATGAGTTATGACCTTTACTTCGCCCGCCGCGGCCCCGGCCAGTCCCTGACGGAGGCGCTGGAGACCCCCACGGCGCCCCGGCAGCCCGATCTGGAGGCGTGGGCGGAGGTCGTCGCGGGGATCCGCGACCTGCTCGGCGACGTGCGGACCGTCGAGTACCCGCCGAACTGGGAGCTCGACCACGAGGCCACCGGCATCTCGGTGAGCCACTGGGGAGGCGACTGGGAGCTGAGCGTCCCCTACTGGACGCACGGCGCGGACGCCCGCCGGGTCGTCGGCCTGCTGTACGAGGCGGCGTCCGTGGTGGAGCGGGTCTCCGGGTTCGAGTGCTTCGACCCGCAGCTCGGGCTGCCGAAGGCGGAGGTGGCCGACCTCGGGGCGGCGGTGCCGATGTTCGACGCCGTGGCCGACCGCTTCGGGCGCAGAGGCGTCGCCAACGCCTGACCACGGCGCGCGGCGCGGACGACGGCGCACCGGCGGGCCCGGCTCAGGGAGCGATCACGACAGGCAGAACTCGTTGCCCTCGGGGTCGGCGAGCGTGACCCACCAGTTGGGGCCCTGCCGGCCCCGGTGCAACTCCTTCGCGCCCCTGGCGGTGAGCCGAGCGACCGCCGATTCGATGTTGCCGGCCCCGACGCGGATGTCGAGGTGCAGACGGTTCTTGACCGACTTGGGTTCGGGCACGAGCTGGAACAGCACGCGCGGAGCCCGTTCGAGGCCGTCGGGGTGCCTGATGGCCGTGCCCGACCTCCACACCAGCGCGCCGTTGTGCGTGGTCGTGTCGTCCTCCGAGGCGTAACCCTTGTCGATCATCTCCCGGATGAACGCCGCGTCCTGCGCCTCCACCTGCCAGCCGAGCGCGCCGGCCCACCAGTCGGCCAGGGGGTGCGGGTCGCCGGTGTCGATGACGACCTGGAAGTCATATGCCATGCAACGATCCTAAAAGCAGGGTTCAAAAGTTAGAGTCGGGTGGCATGAACGAGCAGTGGCAGGAGGTAGGCGACCGGGTTTACGTCCGGCGTCATCGGTCGTACAGCGTCAACGCCGGGCTGATCGTCGGTGACGGTCACTGCCTGGTGCTGGACACGCGCGGCTCGCACCGGGAGGCCGCCGACCTGATCGAGGCTGTCAGGTCGGTCACCGCCTTCCCCTGGACGGTCGTCAACAGCCACTCCCACTTCGACCACTACTTCGGCAACGCGCTCTTCGGCGGGGCCGAGATCTGGGGTCACGCCAGGTGCGCCGAGGAGATCGAGGCGTACGGGGAGACACATCGCTCCGGCCTGGTCGAGCAGCGCCCCGAGCGGCGGGAGGAGCTGGAGGAGGTGGCGATCGTGCCGCCCGACCACACCTTCACGGTCGCGGCCAGCCTCGACATCGGCGGGCGCATCGTGCACCTGCGGCACTTCGGGCTCGGGCACAGCAGCAACGACGTGGTGACGCACGTGCCGGACGCCGGGGTGGTGTTCGCCGGTGACCTGGTGGAGGAGGGGGCGCCGCCCGCGTTCGGCGACTCGTACCCGCTGGACTGGCCCGCGACGCTGCGGGCGATGCTCGCCGAGATGCCCGAGCCGGTCGTCGTGCCGGGGCACGGGGCGGTGGTCGATCGGGCGTACGTGGCGGCGCAGTGCGCGGAGCTGGAGCTGGTGGCCGAGCTGGCCAAGCGGGCGCACGTCGAAGGGCTGCGGGACGTGATCAGGCTCTTCCCCTACCCGGAGGACGTCTCGCGGCAGGCCATCGGCCGCGCCTTCACCCAGCTCGACGCCTGACTCAGGCCGCGCCGGCGGCTCCTCGACAGATTTCACTTGCCTTCGCTATATTGCAAACTGCAATATAGAGATAAGCAACTCAACGAAGGAGTCGTCCATGACCACCGAGGCCGCCCACCTGCTCACCCGGCTCACCGAGACCTGGAACGCCGGCGACGCCACCGCCTACGCCGAGCTGTTCACCCAGGACGCCGACTACATCACGTTCTTCGGCCTGCACCTGAAGGGCCGGCAGGCCATCGAGGACGCCCACCGGGAGTTGTTCAAGACCCCGATCAAGCTCACGGAAGGCGGCCCGGCCCCCCAGGTCAGGAGCCTCACCGAGGACGTCACCCTGGTGATCTCGGGCGGCACGTCCACCGTGGACGGCACGCCCGACCCCACCCGCGACTCCGTCATCACGCTGACCGCCCTGCGCACCCCCGAGGGCTGGCGCTTCGCCTCCTTCCAGAACACCCGGGTCGGCCGGCCATGACCGGCAAGAAGCTCCTCACCGAGGTCTCCGGCGTGGTGGCCGCCCCGGTGGAGCAGGTCTGGCGGGAACTGCTGGGCGACCTCCCGGGCCAGGAGACCGGCCGGCACACCCTCGCCCACCAGGGCGGCTGGTGGTACCGGGGCGAGTGGTCGGTCGCGCCCCACCCGGAGGGCACGCGCGTGGTCCACCGGGGCGAGTGGTCGGTCGCGCCCCACCCGGAGGGCACGCGCGTGGTCCACCGGGTCTACAACGTGGCCGAATGGATGCGCTGGGGCGTGCCGCTGGCGAACCGGTTCTTCATCGGGTTCGAGAAGCAGACCCGCACGGCGTTCGCCGAGGGCCTGGCGGCCATCGGCGAGCGACTGGGGTGCCCGACCCGGCTCGCCTAGGCTGCCCCCATGGAATGGGGACCGCTGACACTCCAGGACGCCCGGCCGCTGGCCCGCCTCCGGGCCGAGGTGGCGGCGGCCGACCGCACCGGCGAGGCCCACAACGTGGACGACGTGCGCGACCAGCTCTCCCACCACCTGATCGACCTGGCCGGCGGCACGCTGGCGGCCCGCGACGGCGACCGGCTCGTGGCCTTCGGCTACCTGCCGGTCAGGCAGTCGGCGGACGGCGGGGTGCACATGATGCGCCTGGGGGGCGGCGTCCACCCGGCCTACCGCGGGCGGGGGCACGGCCGGCGGATCGTGGACTGGGCGATCGCGGCGGCGCCCCGGCTGAGCGGCCGGGTCTTCCCCGGCGTCCCGGTGGACCTCCTGCTCGTCGCCGACGAGGACGACCCCGGCCTGACCGCGCTGGCGGAGCGCACCGGGTTCACCCTCGTGCGTACGTTCGCCCACATGGAACGCGGCCTGGCCGGCGGCCTGCCCGCGCTCGCCGCGCCCCCGGGGGTGTCCGTCACGACCTGGTCCCCCGAACTGGACGACGAGGCCCGCCGCGTACGCAACGAGTCGTTCCGCGACCACTGGGGCACGGTGCCGCACACGCCGGAGAGCTGGGCGGGCAGCCTGACCGGCTCGCGGAACTTCCGTCCCGAGTCGTCGTTCCTGGCCATGGCGGGCGGCCGGGGGGTGGGCGTGCTCATGACGCACGCCCGCGGCGCGGGGACGGCGTGGATCCAGGTCGTCGGCACGCTGAAGGACTGGCGCGGAAAGGGGGTGGCCGGCGCGCTGATGGCACACGCCCTGGCCGCCTTCGCCCGCCAGGGGTACGCCGCCAGCGGGCTGGGCGTGGACCTCGGCAACGCCACGGGGGCCGTGGCCGTCTACACGCGCGCCGGCTTCGCGGTCACCCGGCGGCAGGCGAACCACACGTTACGTCTCACGCAAGGGGAAGCGCGCCACGAACCCGGAGTCCCCGTACCCGAGTGACCCCTTGTGCAGGAGCGCGATGTCGCGGGCGATGGGCAGGCCGAGGCCGGCGCCGCCCGCGTCCCTGGCTCGCGCCTCGTCCAGCCTGGTGAACCGGCCGAACACCGCCTCCCGCTGGTCAGGCGGGATGCCCGGCCCGTCGTCGCGCACCTCCAGCACGGCCTCGCCGTCCTCGGCGGCCACCCGGACCCGTACGGTCGAGGCGGCGTGCCGTACGGCGTTGTCGGCCAGGTTCGTCACCAGGCGGTCGAGGTGCGCGCTCGACCCCGTCAGCACCACGTCGGGCTCGACGTCCAGTTCCACCCGCACCTCCTCCCGCCGCCTGGCCCGCAGCGCCGCCTCGGCGGCCACCTGGCCGAGGTCCAGCTCGGTCGTGCGCAGCGGCTCGCCCGCGTCCAGCTTGGCCAGCATGAGCAGGTCGGCGGCCAGCGACTGGAGGCGTTCGACGTCGGCCAGGGCCTCCGCGGTCAGCTCGCTGGGCTCGGCCAGTTCCAGCCGGGCCCGCAGGGTCGCGATGGGGCTGCGCAACTCGTGCGCGGCGTCGGCGACGAATCTCTTGTGCCGCTCCACGGCCGTCTCCAGCCGGTCGAGCGTGCCGTTCACGGTCGTCGCCAGCGCGGCGATCTCGTCCTTGGACTGCGGGACGGGCACCCGCTGGTGCAGGTCGCGGGCCGTGATGTCGGCCACCTTGGTCCTGATCGCGGCCACGGGGCCGAGCGCGCGGCCCACCGACAGCCAGGTCATCCCGGCCACCACGAGCAGCAGCGCCGGCACGCCGGGCACCAGCGTCTGGTAGAGCGTCTGCAGCGCCTGCCGCACGCCGTCCAGCGACACCCGCGACATCAGCACGGCGGGGCCGCCCTCCGTCGTCACCTCGACCGCGGCGATCGCGTACTCGCCCGGGTCCGCCCACCCGGCCGCCGCGGCGGTCTTCTTGGCCACCATCAGGTCGGGATCGACGACGGGCAGCGGCTCCTCGCTGCTCAGCCGCACCTCGCCGCCCTTCCCCTCGACGAGCCGCATCGCCTTCGGCGTGGCGTCGGTGGCACCCGCGGGGGTCGCCGACCGGACCTTCGCGAAGTCCCCGTAAGGCTGCATCTTGGACGCCGTCAGGTGCAGGGTGTCCGAGTACCCCACCGCGGCCGTGGCCTTCCTGGCCGCCTCGGCGTCGGCGCTGTCCTGGAGGGTGCCGCTCAGCGCCAGCACCAGGATCAGCGCCGCCACCCCCAGGGCCAGCGCCACCACGAGCGTGGCCGCCGCGGTGGCCCGCACCCGTACGGAGGACAGCCCGGCGACCGTCCATCCCCAGAGCCTGTGGGCCCGGCTCATGCCGCCTCCAACCGGTATCCGGCCCCGCGCACCGTCATGAGCGTGACCTTGCCGAAGGGCATGTCGATCTTGCGGCGCAGCGCGCTGATGTAGACCTCGACGATGTTCGGATCGCCGTCGTAGGAGAAGTCCCATGCCTGGGCCAGCAGCTCCTGCTTGGACACGACCTCTCCGGACCGGCGGGCGAGCGCGTGCAGCACCGCGAACTCCTTCGGCGTGAGCTGGATCTCCGCCTCGCCCCTGCGGCAGCGCAGTCCGGCGGGGTCGATCACGAGGTCGCCGACGCTGATCGACACCGGCCGTTCGCGCCCGCCCCTGCGCACCAGGGCGCGCAGCCTGGCCAGCAGCACCACGTACGAGAAGGGCTTGGCCAGGTAGTCGTCGGCCCCGTTGTCCAGGGCCTCGGCCTCGTCGTAGATGCCGTCCTTGGCCGTGAGCATCATGATCGGCGTCCAGTCGCCCGCCTCACGCAGCCGGGAGCAGACCGTGTAGCCGTTCAGCCTGGGCAGCATCACGTCCAGGACGATCACGTCGTAGGCGTTCTCGGTGGCCATCCACAGGCCGTCGCGCCCGTCGTGGGCCACGTCCACCGCGAAGCCCTCGCCCGCCAGCCCGCCCTTGACCAGGCCGGCCAGCCGTTCCTCGTCCTCCACCAGTAACACTCGCACGCTGTCCAGGGTGCCGCAGAGCACCTAAAGCCAACCTGAAGATCATTTAGGCGCTCTTCAGGATCACTTCAGGTACGGGTCGCCATGCTCGGGGCGTTCGATCATTCCCGATGAATCGTCCCAGTGAGGAGAGTTCATGTTCAAGCGACGTCTCGCGGTGCTCGGCACGGTCGCCGTCCTGGCCGTCACCGGTCTGGCGGGCTCGGCCATGGCCGACGAGCCCGCCCCGGTCGCGGGCACGAAGGTGACCTGTACGACGCCCGACGGCAAGACGGTCGAGCTGACCATGGTGCGGGCGGCCAAGGTGGACGGCGTCGTGTCGTCCGACGGGAAGGTGGCGCGGGTCGCCCCGGACGGGGTGGCGGTGACCAAGGTGCGTCCCGACGAGCTTCCCGAGGGCGCGGAAGGAGCGCTCAGGGCCGAGCCGCTGAGCCCGGAGCAGATCAAGGACTTCGCCAAGACCAAGCCCGTGAGCCCGGAGGACATCGAGAAGGTCGAGGTGTTCTCGGCGGAGGAGGCCGAGAAGTTCGCCAAGGCCAGGCCGCTCCCGGCCGAGGAGGCCGAGAAGCTGGCCAAGGTCAGGGCGCTCACGGTGGACGAGATCGGCAAGGCCATGCCCGCCCGGCCCGCGGAGCCCGCCGAGAAGGGCACCGCGCCCGAGGGCGTCCCGGGCAAGGCGCTCTCGATCCACTGCGTGAAGGCCGCGGAGTAGCACCTCCCGGCGTCACGGGTGTCACCCGGGGAACGACGGGTGCGGTCCCAGCGCCCAGTACTCGAAGAGCCCGTGGCCCACGTGCCCGTCGTACTCGAAGCGCCCGACGGCGTCCACCAGGCCCCACATCCTGGCGGCGTCGTCGGGCAGCCGGTACGTCACGCCCTGCACGACGGGCCCCGCACCCTGGTACATCCCGTGGCGCCAGTCCTGCTCCAGCCCGTAGCCGGTGCCGACCATGAGATGGACCGGCAGCAGCGGCGTGCAGCGCACGTCGAACGGCTTGCCGCCGGGCGGCGCGAACGTGATCACGGCCTCGACGACGTCGCGGGTGCCGGGGGCGTAGACCGGGCGGTACTCCGGTCTGCCGAGGTACTCCTCCTCGCGTCCGTCGGGCCAGACGCGGACGGCCTCCTCCAGCAGCCGGCGGCCCCGCTCGTCCTCCTGGACGATGCAGAGGATGGCGTGGTCGCCGAAGCTCATCGGCGCGTAGAGCCAGTAGAACGTCCCGGGGTCGCGGGCCATGATCCCGGACGGCTCCGGCTCGCCGACGGGCCTGATCCCCCACGACCGGTCCCTGGTCCCCATCCAGCAGTCGGGCGTGACGGGGATCTCCGTCTCCCCGATCCTGATGTGCCCGGACCAGCGTCCCGTCTGCGCCATCCGTACGGAGTCGAACACCACCCGCTCCTGCCGGCGCAGGAAGTGCCGCGGTTCCAGCACGGCGGGGATCGTCCCCTCCCACAGGAGGTCGAAGGAGAGCCCGTGCTCGTTCGGCTCCAGGACCACCCTGAGCCGCTTGAGCCCTTCGACGACCTCGACTCGGAACGGCCCGATCCGGGTGTCCATCCGGTCGGCGCCCAGCTCGCGCGAGGCGCGCACGACGCGATGCAGGCCGGGGGTGCGGACGCAGGCGAAGGCGTCGGTGACGCCCAGGTTGGGGTACTGGCCGAGGCCGACGATCAGCATGAGTTCGTCGGAGGCGGCGTGGCAGTTGAAGTAGTAGCGGTCGTAGAAGTTGCGGTCTCCGGTGGTCACGTGCCGCATGACCTGCGCGGCCTGGTGCACGGGGTGGTCGTCGAGCGGTGACAGCGCCATGCCCGGCTTTCTAACAAGCGCTTGGTCTTACGTCAACGGCCCCGCACACGAACGCGCCCCCGTGACGGAGATCGTCACGGAGGCGCGCCCTCGGCATGCCGAAGCGGTCACGATCTCTTGCGTGACGCCTCATCCGCCTTGTCCGACACCTTGGACGCCATACGGTTCGTGGACCCGGAAGTCCGGTCCGCCTTCTCGTCGACCCACCGCGAGGCATCAGAGGCGGATTCCTTCATGTGCTCGGTCCACTGCTCGGCGTTGCGGCGATAGAACATGTATCCGATCGCTCCCACCGCGGCACCGGTCAGCAGCACGAACATCGGCCACCGACGCGACCGGGCCGGCCTGGGATCGATTCGCCTCGCGGCCGCGGTCAGCATGGAGCTGACCCTGGGCGCGATCTGGTCCTCGAACCCGTGTGCCGCGGACTCCAGCCGCGGCGCCGCCCAGTAGCGGGCGTCCTCGATACGGTGGGCGGCGGCCACTTTGGCCTGACCCGCCACGGGTTGCATGCGATGACCGGTCTTCACGGCCTGTGTCTTCATGCGACCCATCCACGTGGTCGGTACTTCTATGGCCACGCGGCGTCTTCTCATTCTCAGGGACACGACAACCTCCCCATCGTTGGGGCCCCGCAGCCTGACCTGCCCCGGACGGGGCAGCTCAATCATCGCCGTCCATGGGAGGATGGCTCCGATGGCCGTAGGGCCATAGTCCGCAAAACATCACAGAAGACCCTGTTCACAGAGGGGGCGGCTGTCTCGTGGCAGAGAAGCTGATCGCACACCTGAAGACCAATCGCGGCACCATCAAGATAGAACTCTTCCCCACCAAGGCCCCGAAGACCGTACGGAACTTCGTCGAGCTGGCCGAAGGCGAGCGCGAGTGGACACACCCGGGCACCGGGGAGAAGAGCAGCGCCCGTTACTACGACGGCACCATCTTCCACCGGGTCATCTCCGGCTTCATGATCCAGGGCGGTGACCCGCTCGGCCAGGGCATCGGCGGCCCGGGCTACGAGTTCGACGACGAGATCCACCCCGAGCTCGCCTTCAACCGCCCCTACCTGCTCGCCATGGCCAACGCCGGCATCCGCTTCGGCAAGGGCACCAACGGCTCGCAGTTCTTCGTCACGGTCGCGCCGCAGCCGCACCTCACCCGCAAGCACACGATCTTCGGCGAGGTCGTCGAGGGCACCGACGTCGTCGACGCCATCGCCAAGACCCGCACCGACCGTCGTGACCGCCCGCTGGAGGACGTCGTCCTCGAGTCGGTCACCATCGAGCACGTCCCCGCCTGACGCACCTCGCGGCCCGCGTCCCCCAGGCTCCACCTGGGTGAGCGCGGTCGTCGTGCCCAGCCCCCGCCCTGCCCGGCGGGGGCGGCGCGGCATGCCCGCACACGCCATAGGCTTCGGTCATGACGAGCCAGCC
>NZ_SSXE01000083.1 GCF_021699195.1 Nonomuraea sp. MG754425
ACCTCCGCGTCTCCGGCCGTCTCCGCGCCGCCTACCGGCCCCGCCACCTCCACACCTCCGGCCGTCTCCGCTGCTACCGTCCTCGCCTCCTCTGCCGCACCCGCGGCTTCCGGCACATCACTCGCTCCTGACACACCTGTCACCCCCGGCACACCGTCCACACCCGCCGCCTCGGCCGCCCGGACGAGCATGTCCGGATCCGCGTTTCCGGGCGGCTCGGATCCCGGCCCGCTCTTGACCCCACCCACGCCGGAAAGTATACGAACCATTACTCTGAGCGTCCGAGACTGGCCACGGACTGTCCGAGAACGGCGCGCCGGTGGCCTGTTCCGGACGAGTTCGCACGAGTCCGTCCGCCTCCCTGTTGGACACCCCGGCGGCACCGGTCAACTGGCACTGCGCCGCCCCGGAAGCCTCCGGACCGCGGCCCGTTCACACACGGTCGTTCACACATAGGGAGCAGCAACCACCATGAGCGAGCACAGCGAGAAGGCCACCCGCATCACCCGGCTCGGCAAGGCCCTCCTCTCCGGCGGAGTCACGGCCCTGGCCGCCGTGGCCCTGATGTCCGGGCCGGCCGCCGCCGCGCCGGGGCACCTGAATGCCACGGAGCTGCAGCGGGCCAGAGCGGCATGCCCGTCCGGGTACGTGTGCATCTACCCCGACCAGGGCTCGGGCGGCAACCCGGCCACCTACTACCGGTACGGCTCGTACAACCTGAGCAACGTCTTCGGTAACCGGCTGGTCGTCAACAACCAGACCGGCGGCGCGGGTCTGCGCCTCTGCACGTCCTACGGCGGGCAGAACTGCGGCGCGCGTCTCGGCCCCGGCCAGTACGTGCGCAACCTCTCGCCGATCAACTCCATCCTCCTTGAGCCGTAACCACCGGCGCCGGTGAGCAGGCCGGGCCGGACCCACCCCTCGGGTCCGGCCCGGCCCTTCGCGCGTGCGGGTCCGGACAACGGCGCGGGGTTCACCGGCGGTCGTCCGCGTCCGGGATCGGCGGGCGGGCGTGCTCGATCCACCGGCGCAGCAGCCGGGCGAGCAGGGCGGCGTCCTGCCGGCGGGCCGTCGCGTGGACGGCGAAGTACGTGACGAGCGGCCCGGCGACCGGGTCATCGGCGTCGCAGCGGCCGCAGAGCAGCACCTCGCCGGCCCCGTGCACGACGCGGCCGGCGGCGTCCGGCCGGGTGTGCGGCAGGCGCAGGACGGCGAGGACCTCGCCGGTGCGGCAGCGCGGGCACGCGTCCTCCCGGGCGGCGCTCACCCGCCGCCGATCGCCGTGGCCCCGAGCAGGGCCTTGATGTCGCCGTAGAAGGACGGCCCCGGGGTGACCTGGAAGGGGACCAGGTCGAGCAGCACGTTCGCGGCCTGCGGGCGACGCAGGTGCACGTGTACGGGCGCGCGCCCGGGGTGGGCGGTGAGGATGTGCTTGAACTCCCGCACGACCCGCGCGTTCAGTTGGCCTTCCTGGATCGAGATCACCACGGGCTGCTCGGCCCCCGACATGGAGACGTCGAGGACGGCGATGTCCTCGCCGTAGACGCTCAGCGACTCGTCGCGCACGTTGATCCGGCCCCGCACGGCGATCACGCGGTCCTCGGCCAGGGCCTCGCCGTACAGGGCGTACGTCTTGGGGAAGATCAGGCACTCCACGGCGGCGTCGTGGTCCTCAAGGGTGACGATCGCCCAGGGGCTGCCCTGCTTGGTGACCTTGCGTTGCAGGCCGGAGACGATGCCGCTCACCCGGGCCGCGCCGTCCTGGCGTCCGGAGGCGAGCAGGTCGGCGATCGTGGTGTCGCGGTTGGCGTCCAGGACGCGTTCGGCGCCGTCGAGGGGGTGGCTGGAGACGTACAGGCCGAGCATCTCCCGTTCGAAGGCGAGCAGGGTGGCCGGGTCCCACTCCCCCTCCGGGACGGCGACCGAGAACGCGCCGCTGTGGCCCGGCTCGCCGAACAGGGTGTCCTGGCCGTGGGCCTCGTTGCGTTTGACGTCGATGACGGTGTCGATGGCCTGCTCGTGCACCGCGACCAGGGCCTTGCGGTGGTGGCCGAGGCCGTCGAACGCCCCGGCCTTGGCCAGCGACTCGATGACGCGCTTGTTGCAGACGACCGGCGGCACCTTGGTGAGGAAGTCGTCGAAGTCGGCGTAGGGGCCCTTGGCCTCGCGGGTGGCGACGACGGCGTCCACGACGTTGGCGCCCACGTTGCGGACGGCGCCGAGGCCGAAGCGAATGTCGGAGCCGACGGCGGCGAAGTCGAGCCTGCTCGCGTTGACGTCGGGCGGCAGCACCTTGATGCCGAGGCGGCGGCAGTCGGACAGGTAGACGGCCATCTTGTCCTTGTCGTCGCCGACGGAGGTGAGCAGCGCGGCGAGGTACTCGCAGGGGTGGTTGGCCTTGAGGTAGGCGGTCCAGTAGGAGACCAGGCCGTATCCGGCGGTGTGCGACTTGTTGAAGCCGTACCCGCTGAAGGGCACCAGCACGTCCCAGACCGCCTTGACGGCCTGGCCGGAGAAGCCCTGCTCGCGCATGCCGGCCGAGAACCTGTCCCACTCGGCGTCCAGGACCTCTTTCTTCTTCTTGCCCATGGCCCGGCGCAGCAGGTCGGCGGCGCCGAGCGAGTAGCCGGCGAGCTGCTGGGCGATGGCCATCACCTGCTCCTGGAAGACGACCAGGTGGTAGGTGTCGCCGAGGATGGGTTCGAGAGCCTGTTCCAGTTCGGGGTGGATGGGTTCGACCTGCTGCTTGCCGGTCTTGCGCAGCGCGTAGTTGGTGTGGGCGTTCATCTCCATCGGTCCGGGCCGGTAGAGGGCGTTCACGGCCGCGATGTCGGTGAACGTGGTGGGCTGCATGAGCCGGAGCAGCACCCGCATGCCGCCGCTGTCGAGCTGGAAGACGCCGAGCGTGTCGCCGCGGGCGAGCAGCTCGTACGTGGTGGCGTCGTCCGTCGGGACCTCGAAGATGTCGATGTCGAGGCCCTTGTTGGCGCGGACGTTGGCGATGGCGTCGCCGATCACGGTCAGGTTGCGCAGGCCGAGGAAGTCCATCTTCAGCAGGCCCATGTCCTCGGCCTGCGTGAACGGGAAGCCGGTGATGACGGGGCCGCCCGCCTTGGGCTTGACCAGCGGCAGCACGTCGAGCAGCGGCTCGCTGGACAGGATCACGCCGGCGGCGTGCACGCCGGTGCCGCGGGTCAGGCCCTCGATGCCGGTCGCGGTGTCGATGACGCGTTTGACGTCGGGGTCCTGCTCGTACATGGTGCGCAGTTCGGCGGCCTCGCCGTGGCGGGGGTGGCCCTGGTCGTGGATGGCCGCCAGCGGGATCTCCTTGCCGCCGACGGCGGCGGGGAACGCCTTGGTGATGCGGTCGCCGACGGCGTACGGCAGGCCCAGCACCCGGCAGGAGTCCTTGACGGCGGCCTTGGCCTTGATGGTGCTGAACGTGACGATCTGGCAGACGCGGTCGTCGCCGTACTTGCGGGTGACGTAGTCGATCATCTCGTCCCGCCGCCGGTCGTCGAAGTCGAGGTCGACGTCCGGCATGGTGATGCGCTCGGGGTTGAGGAAGCGCTCGAAGATGAGCTTGTGCTCGATGGGGTCGAGCTGGGTGATGCCGGTGCAGTACGCCACCATCGACCCGGTGGCCGAGCCGCGGCCGGGGCCCAGGCCGATGCCCTGCTCGCGGGCGTGGCGGCAGATGTCGGCCACCACGAGGAAGTAACCGGGGAAGCCCATGGCGTCGATGACGCCCAGCTCGTAGTCGATGCGGTCGAGCACCTCGCGTGGCGGGTCGCCGCCGTAGCGGCGGCGGGCGCCGTCGAGGGTCTGCGTGCGCAGCCAGCTCGCCTCGCTCTCGCCGTCCGGGACGGGGAAGCGCGGTGTCAGGTCCCGGTGGGCGAACACCTCGGCGTAGTCGCCGACCCGTTCGGCGATGAGCAGGGTGTTGTCGCACGCGCCGGGCACCTCGGCGTCCCACCGGGCGCGCATCTCGGCGGCGGGTTTGATGAAGTAGCCGCTGCCGCTGAACCGGAAGCGGTCGGCGTCGGCGAGCCGTTTGCCGGTGCCGACGCACAGCAGCGCGTCGTGCGCCTGGGCCTGGCCCTCGGTGACGTAGTGGGAGTCGTTGGTGGCCAGGGGCGGCAGGCCGAGTCTCCTGCCGAGGGACAGCAGGTCGTCGCGGACCCGGCGCTCGATGGCCAGACCGTGGTCCATCAGCTCCAGGTAGTAGTCGCCGGGGCCGAAGATGTCGCGGTAGCGGGCGGCGGCCTCGACGGCCTGCTCGTACTGGCCGAGGCGGAGCCGGGTCTGCACCTCGCCGGAGGGGCAGCCGGTGGTGGCGATGACGCCGGCGCCGTGCTCGGCGAGCAGTTCGTCATCCATGCGCGGATATTTCTGGACGTGCCCTTCGAGCCAGGCACGGGACTGGAGGCGGAACAGGTTGCGCAGGCCCCGGGCGTCGGCCGCCCACATCGTCATGTGCGTGTACAGGCCGCGCCCGGAGACGTCGCCGCCCTCGCCGGTGTCGTCGTTCGAGCGGCGCAGGGTCAGGTTGTCGCTGTAGTACACCGGCCCGCGGTGGTGCCGGGAGACGGGGGCGACGTACGCCTCGATGCCGATGACAGGCTTGACGCCCGCCCGGCGTGCGGCCTGGTGGAACTCGTACGCCCCGTGCACGTTGCCGTGGTCGCTCATCGCGACGGCGGGCATGCCCTGCCGGGCCACCTCGTCCATGAGCAGCCCGACCTTGGCGGCGCCGTCGAGCATGCTGTACTCGGTGTGCACGTGCAGATGGACGAAGGATTCCACCGGCTGATCACTCCTGCTGGTTGTAGTCTCCGGGGGTGGCCCGCGACATTCGACCCGAGAGCAGGTGGGGTTGTCCAACAATCGACACACCGATTCATCACAACCAATGGTTGTCGCCGATGATGAGGCTGAGCTGGATCTCGGCGCGGTGCGCGCCTTCGTCGCCGTCACCGAGGAGCGTTACTTCAGCGAGGCCGCGGCCCGTCTGGGGGTCACCCAACAGGCCGTCTCGAAGCGGATCGCGAAGCTGGAGTCCGACCTGGGGCTGAGGCTGCTCTCCCGCACCCGCACGGGTGCCGAACCGACCGAGGACGGCCGGACGTTCCTGCCGCACGCCCGCGCCCTGATCGGGATCGCCGACCAGGCGCGGGAGGTGCTGCGCGGCCGGCGGCGCGCGCTGCGGGTGGACGTCCTGGACACGAGGCTGGCCCCGGTCGACCTGATCAGGGCCTTCCACCGGCGCAACGAGGGCGTGGACGTCGAGATCGTCACCTCCGACGGACTCAGGAGCGTGCGCGGCGCGCTCGATCGCGGGTCCGTGGACGCCGCCTTCTGCCGGGTGAGCGGCCCGCTGGAGGAACTCGACGCCGTGCCGGCGTTCCTGGAGCCGGCGCGGCTGCTCGTCAGCCGGCGCCATCCGCTGGCCGGACGCGCGGCGGTGCGGATGGCGGAGCTGTCGGGGTCGGTGGTGTGGATGCCCGGCAACGTCCCCGGCAGCGAGTGGACCGAGTTCTACCACCTGCTCGGGGCCGCGTTCGGCGTCGAGATCGACACATCGGGGCCCGACTTCGGCTGGGATCACTTCGTGACCGACGTCGGCGCGGGGCGCGGGGTCAGCCTCGTCGGCGAGACGATGCGGCTGCCCTGGCATCCCGACACAGTGCAGGTCCCGCTCGTCGAGCCGGTGCCCACCTACCCGTCGTCGCTGCTGTTCCACCGGCGTAACCGGCATCCGGCGCTGGCGGCCCTGGTCGCCTTCGTGGCCGGCAACCGCCCGGTCTTCGATCCGCGGCGTCAGTGGCTGCCCGAAGCCGATCGGGCCGCCTTCAGCCGCCGCTGAAAGATCACAAACGTCGCCCTTGCCCACCGCGGCCCCGGCCCGGCTCCCTGTCGGCCCTTCAGCCGATCGCCACTGACATGCACGCGCCGTCCCGCTCCGGTGACCTCTGGTGAGAAGGGGGACGCGCGTCTACGCTTGGCACAAGATCCCCTGTAGCTGGGAGGCTCCGCCATGCCGACCGAGATCAGCGGCTCGACGCCCACCGGGCCGGAAGACCGGGACGCCACGCGGTTCGTCATCGACGAGGCGCTCGGGTACGTCTACGCGGGCGCGCTACGGGCGGTCGCCGCCCTCGGCGTCGCCGACCTGCTGGCCGGCGGGCCGCTCACGGTGGCGGAGCTGGCCGGGCGCGCGGAGGTGCACGAGGTGCCCCTGCGCCGGGTCCTGCGGGTGCTGGCCACGCGCGGCATCTTCGAGGAACTGGCCGACGGGCGCTTCGGCCTCACCGCGGCCGGGCAGGCGCTGCGCTCGGACGCGCCCCTGTCGGCACGGCCGGCCGTCCTCATGCTCACCGACACCACCCTGTGGCGGCCCGTCGGCGAGGTGGAGCTGTCGCTGCGGCGGGGCGGCTCGGTGTTCGAGGACATCTTCGGCATGTCGTTCTTCGACTACGTCGCCAGGAACCAGCAGACCGCGACCGCCTTCCACAGCGGCATGGCCGCCTTCTCCGACCAGGAGAACGAGCCGCTCGCCGCCGCGTACGACTTCCCGGCGTCCGGGGTCGTGGTCGACGTCGGCGGCGGTCACGGCGGGTTCCTGCTGGAGGTGCTGCGCCGGCACCCCGGCCTCGACGGCGTGCTGATGGACGAGCCGCACGTGGTGGCCGAGCACCGGCTCGACGTCGAGGAGGTCAAGGGCCGCTGGCGGCCGGCCCCCGGCGACTTCTTCGCCGAGGTGCCCGCCGGTGCGGACGTCTACATGATCAAGCGCATCCTGCACGACTGGGACGACGAGAGCTGCGTGCGCATCCTGCGCAACTGCCGCCGGGCGATGAACGACGGCGGGCGCATCCTGGTCCTCGACGCGGTCATCCCGCCCGGCAACGAGCCCCACCAGGCCAAGGCCGTGGACATGATGCTGATGACCGCCTTCCCCGGGCGCGAGCGCACCGAGGCCGAGTTCGCGGAGCTGTTCACCGCCGCCGGGCTGCGGCCGGCGCGGATCATCCCCACGGGGACGGTGGTCTCGATCGTCGAGGGCGTCGAACCGTAGCGATCGCGGGCGGCCCGTTGCGGCCTCACAGGCAGGAGAGCCGGACGGGGCCGGCCGCCATCGCCTGGTCGCCCGTCGTGTTCCCCTTGCCGGTGTCACGTATCTCCACCATGACCAGGCCGCCGGCGACCGTGACCGGCGACGGCGCCGCCACCCACGTGCCCTGCCGCATGCGCTGGTCGAGGGTGAACTCCGCGACCGTGCGGGCGCCCTCGTCGAAGCCGTCGCTGACCGTGTACCAGACGCGCTGGGCGGCCAGGCCGGACTTGGGCACGTACACGCCCACCGCGCACCGGTGCCGGCCGCGCAGGCCGGTGGTGAACCGCCACTGGAACGCGTTGCCCCGCACGCCGACCGCCTTGGGGTCGTACGTCCGCTCCGAGAACAGGAACCCGTTCCCGCAGCCGGCGCCGGTCCAGCCGGGCGCCTTGGCGTCCTTCCAGCCGTTCCGGCCCGGGGCGCCGATGATGCGCACGCTGCGGCTGCCGTCGCGTGGGCAACTGGGACCGGCGACCGCCGTGAACGCGATCCCGGCCCCGCCCTGGCGCGCCGCCGCACCCGGCGCGGCGCTCTGCTGCCCGGTCGCCCGGGTCGTGGCGGACGCGGGCGGCCGGGACGGCGCGGCGGAGGCGGCGGTGGGCTCCCGGCCCTGGTTGACCAGGATCGCCGCGACCAGCCCGGCCTGCACGAGCACCCCGGCGATCACCCACACCGAGCCGCGCGGCCATCGCCTCGGCGGCTTTTCCGCCGGTCGTGCCGGCTCGGTGGGAGCCTGCGCCTCGGACGTGGCCGGCTGTGGTGGACACGCCAAGGTCGCGGCTGCCCGCGGTGGGCTCATCGGGGTCGCGGCTGCCTGCGGCGGGTGCGCCGGGGTCGCGGAGAACGGTCGGACCTGGCGGAACCGCACGGTGTCCGATGCCTCATCGCCTGTCGCACCGGCCTGTCCGACCGGTCCCTGCCCCTGCGCCTGTTCGCTCGCTGGTGCCTGCTCGTGCCCCGGCACCCGTTCGCTTCCCCGTGCCCGTTCACTCCCCTGCCCCTGTTCGCCGCCCTGCGTCCGGCCCTGCCGGTGCCGCCCGGCCGGAGTTTTCCTGCTCGACATCGCGCCCCCTGGAAGTCGGCTGCCGCTCTCCCTCGGAGCGGCTCTCCGCTTCTGGATACGCCGGGGCATGATGACCAGCCTGGCCACGGTGATGACCAGTGTTGACCACCTGACCGGCCACGCGGGCGAGCGGCGTCAGGACGGGGTGAGGCAGACCCCGGGCAGCGGGAACCAGCGCAGCCGCTCGAGCTCCTCCGGCAGGCCGGGCGGCCCGGCGTCCGCCGCGCCGGTGCGGGACTCCAGCAGGGCGCGAGCCTGGTCGAGATAGCCGGGCAGGGCGTCGTCGCCCGCCCGCTCGCGGGCCGCCGACCCCGCGTACGGGTCGTCGAACCGCAGGTCGGACAGCCGCACCGGCGGCTCGGCGGGGCCGTGACGGTGCCGCCACAGGCCGGTGCGCGGGTCGAAGCGGTAGTCGGCCAGCAACCGGCGTCCGTGCCGGGCGAGCAGGTCGACGGCGTCGATCAGGTAGTCGCAGACGGCGTCGGAGATGAAGTAGTTGAAGTTGACCCGCACCCAGCCGGGCTTGATGCCCTCGCAGCCGTTCCCGATCTCCGCCTCGAACTCCCGGGAGCGGGCCGCGTCGATGGCCAGCAGGCGGTGCCCGTACGGACCGGCGCAGGAGCAGCCGCCACGCGCCTGGATGCCGAACAGGTCGTTCAGCACCGCCACCGCGTAGTTGTGGTGCAGGAACAGCCCGCCGCCCGCGCGGATCCTGATCGAGACGATGGACAGCCGGCCGGCGTCCCGGTCGCCGAGGATCTCGATGTCCGGGTTGCGCTCCCAGCGGCGCAGGGCCCGCTGCCAGAAACGTTCCTCGCGGGCGTGGATGAGGTCGGGGCCGATGGCCTGCTTGAGCCGGAACACCAGCCCGGCGCGGATCGACTCCACGATGGCCGGCGTGCCGCCCTCCTCCCTGGCGATCGGGTCGTCGAGGTAGCGGTGCCCGGTCGGGTCCACGAACAGCACGGTGCCGCCGCCGGGCGCGGTGGGCACCCGGTTGCGCACCAGTTCCCGCCGCACCGCCAGCACGCCCGGTGTCTGCGGCCCGCCGATGAACTTGTGCGGGGACAGGAAGATCGCGTCCTTGTGGTCGCCCGCGCCGGGCGCGCTCGCGGCCATCCGGATCGGCACGTACGGAGCGGCGGCGGCGTAGTCCCAGAACGACAGCGCGCCGTGCTCGTGCAGCAGCCGGGCGACGCGGTCGGTGTCGGTCAGGATGCCGGTGACGTTGGAGGCGGCCGAGAAGCTGCCGATGAGCAGCGGCCGGCCGGCGTGCCGGGCGAGCTGGGCGCGCAGGTCGTCGCAGTCGATGTGGCCGCCCGCGTCCTCGCCGACGGCGACGGTGTCGGCGATCGACTCGCGCCAGGGCAGCTCGTTGGAGTGGTGCTCGTACGGGCCGACGAACACGACCGGCCGCTCCCGCTCGGGGACGTCCCGGCCGGTGGCGCGCAGCTCCAGGATGCCGACGAGCTTGTTGACCGCGGCCGTCGCCCCCGAGCCGCAGAAGACGACGACGTCGTCCGGGCCCGCGCCGACGCCCTCGTGCACGGCCCGGCGGGCCTCCTCGCGCAACCGGCTGGTCTGCAGCCCGGTGCCGGAGCTCTCGGTGTGGGTGTTGGCGTAGCGGGGCAGGACGTGCTCGCGGATGAAGTCCTCGATGAAGGTCAGGGACCGGCCGGAGGCCGTGTAGTCGGCGTAGACGATGCGGCGGGGGCCGTAGGGGCCGTCCAGCACCTCGTGGTCGCCGATGATGGCGCCGCGGATGCGTTCCAGCAGCGGCGAGGTCGGCAATGCCTCCCTACGATTCGGACGCGTCGTCATGGCCTTTTCGGTCGCAATTTCTGACGAAAGACGAGAATCACGCGATCACATTCCTCGGACGACCCGCGTTTCAACCTACCAGCCCTTTACATTCTGTCCCCCTTTCACGGATCCGCGGCCACCTGGAAATGCTTGTCCGGTATCGGACGGCCGGCCGGGCGGGCCCGCCCGGCCGGAAACGCTGCGGAAACAGCGCACCGTCTGAATCTGGAGCCGCGCACATTTCAGCCGTCCAGGAGAAGCACGCCACGATTTCGCGTCGATCGACAACCGCACACGTCATCCCGGGGGCGGCTCGTCAGCAGCAGCCGGCCCGCGTCCCGGCGGCGGGGACGTCCTGCCCATCAGGCTGCTCCGGGCCCTGACCGCAGGCGCAGGCGTCCTGGGCCGCGGGGCCGGTGGCCGACCTGCCGAGCGTGCCGGCGTCGGCCTTGACCACGTAGACCTCCCACGGCTCGTGGCCGGGGCCGTGGACCCACACCTTGTCCTGCAGCGCGTAGCAGCAGGAGGTGTCGTTCTCCTCGAAGGTGGCCAGGCCGGCGTTCTTGAGCCGCTCGGTCGCGGCATCGACCTGCGCGGTGTCCTCCACCTCGACGCCCAGGTGGTCGATGCGGGTGTCCTCGCCGGCCTCGCCCTCGATGAGCACCAGCTTCAGCGGGGGCTCGGCGATGGCGAAGTTGGCGTAACCGGGCCGCAGCTTGGCCGGTTCGACGCCGAACAGCTTGGAGTAGAAGGCGATCGAACCCTCCAGGTCGGCGACGCGGAGGGCGAGCTGGACACGTGACATGACGATCTCCGATCGTTGTTTCGACGAACGTCTAAACAGCTCCGAGTTTGCGCTCCTGCTTAGGACTCTGTCAAATTAGAGATATGTCGAATCAGGTCCTCGCCTCCGGATGCTGCGCACCGCTGGTCGCCGAACCGATCGAGCAGGACGAAGCGGCCGGGCTGGCGCGCGTGTTCAAGGCGCTCGGCGACCCGATCCGGGTGCGGCTGCTGTCGCTGATCGGCGCGCACACCGGCGGGCGCGTCACCGGCGAGGGCGTCTGCGTGTGTGAGCTGACCGGCGCGTTCACGGTGACCGCGCCGACCATCTCGCACCATCTGAAAGTGCTGCGCGAGGCCGGGCTGATCGACAGCCGGCGGCGCGGCACCTGGGTCTACTACTGGATCGTCCCGGCCACGCTCGAACGCCTGACCGGCGCGCTCGCCCTGCCCGACCGGCAGGCATGAGCGGCCCTTGAGACGTCGTACGGCCCTACGGGAGATCGAAGGGGGCGGGGAAGTGGCCTTCCCAGATCTGGCGGGACGCCTGTTCGGGGTAGGGCAGAGTCTTCGACTCGGTGTCCAGGACGCGGGTGAGGTGCCCGCCGGGCCGGTGGGCGGGCCAGCCCGCGTCGCCGGTGGTGACGAAGCGGACCCATGCCTCCTGGAGTTCGCGGGAGAGCGCGACGGCCTCGGGAGCGGGCTCCTCGCCGATGAGCTGGGTGCCGACGGGGCTGTCCAGCGTGCCGAACGCCAGGGGCACGTCGAGGCTGTGGCAGGCGCCCAGGATGCCGCCGAGGGCCGGGGCGACCCAGCACAGTTCGAACAGGTACGAGGTGCCGCCGGCTGCGGTGTTCGCCTCGGCCAGCTTCTGTGACGGCATGCGGAAGAGGGCGTCGGAGTACACCGTCTCCACCAGTTCCTCCGGGCCTGCCTGCGGGAACGCGGCACGGTAGGCCCGCGCGCCGTCCGGCTGCGGGGCGTGCAGTTCCAGGGCCGCGCGGGCGTCCTCCTCGGTGAAGGTGCCGTACCGTCCGCTCACGACGCTGAAGTACCGGAATTCGTCCCGGGTGTGGCCGACGAGCAGTTCGGTCCCGCTCGCGCGCGCGCCGGTCAGCGCGGGCCAGGGCGTTTCCGGGAGAACCTCCCCGTCGACGACGGGACACAGCGCGGTGCCGGTCTCCGTGAGGCGTCCCCAGCTCTCCCGGTGCGCGTGAAGGCCGGCGTTGAAGGAGGTGAGCTCGGCGGCCAGGTGCCAGGGGTCGATGTCGCGCAGGGCCTCGGCGGTGGGGGCCGCAGCGCCGAGCCGGTCCGCGAACGCGGCGGTGACCTGCCGGGCCAGCGCGGGGGTGCTGTGCAGCCCCGGCACCGAATGGGCGATGGCCCGCCGGAACAGGCCGCGTGCCGGCTGCATCGTCAGCAGGGCGGCGACCGACCCTGCCCCGGCAGACACCCCGGCCACGGTGACCCGGCCGGGGTCGCCGCCGAAGGCGGCGATGTTGCGCTGCACCCACTCCAGCGCCGCGATCTGGTCGAGGAATCCGCGGTTGGGCGGCGCGTCGTCGAGGAACGCGAAACCCTCCGCGCCCACGCGGCAGTTGATGGTCACCACGACGAGTCCCGCCTCGGCCAGCGCTGCCGGGTCGAACATCGGGTCGCTCGACGCCGCCGAGAGGTAGCCGCCCACGGGGATCCACACCAGCACCGGCAGTCCCGCCGCGCCGGGATCCGGAGTGCCGACGTTGAGCGTCAGCCAGTCGGTGCCCTGCGGGGGCACGTCGATCGGCAGGGACAGCGGCACCACGGGGCCGAACTCGACCGCCTGCCTCGTCCCCTCCCAGCGGTGCGGCGGCGCGGGCGCGGCGAAGCGGAGCGCTCCGACCGGGGGCCGGGCGTAGGGGATGCCGCGGAACACCGCGTGCCCCTGCCGCCGGAGCCCCTGCACCACGCCTTCCGTGGTCCGTGCCGTTGGCTGTTCGGACATGACGCCGTCCTTCCTCGAAGGGGTTGTCGGTCAAGTGTATTATGTCAACTGTATGGGAAACGCTCCAGGGTGCGAGAGAGAGGCCGGCGATGCCGAAACAGGTGGATCACCGCGGACGCCGCGAAGCGATCGCCCGCGCGCTGTGGCGGGTGGTGGAGCAGCGCGGCGCCACGCACCTGACGATGCGGGTGGTGGCGCAGGAAGCGGGCATGTCCCTCGGGCAACTGCAGCACTACTTCGCCTCCCGGACGGCCATGCTCTCCTTCGCCATGGACTTCGCCTCCGAGCAGACCGCGCGGCGCGTCGGCCAGGGCCTGGAGCGGTTCGGCGTCCGTCCGCATCCCCGTGACGTGCTGCGCGTGACGCTCGTGGAAATGCTCCCCCTGCACGCCGACGCCCGCGCGACCAGCCGGATGAGCGCCGCCTACGTCCTGGAGGCGCTGCACGACGAGGCCGTCCACGAGCAGGCGCGCCGCGGCCTCGCCCAGGGACGCGCCCGCGTCGAGCAGTTGCTCCGCCAGGCGATCGCCGACGGGCAGATCGACGCCGGCCGCGACCCGGCGACCGAGACCAACCTGCTCCTCGCCCTCACCGGCCTCACCCCCCTGCTCGAACTGAACGTGATCGAGCCCCACGACGCGCTCACCGCGATCGACGTCCACCTGGACAGGCTGTTCAGCGTGGACGATCGCAGCCCGGTCGCGGTGGCCGGACCGCAGGGCACGGCCGGGCCGGTAGCCGGGGACCGCACGCCGCCGTCGCCGCCCTCATCCGCCTGACAGGCACGCGAGCCGTCAGGGAAGTCCTGATAGCCTGCCAGGCATGATCCAGAAGTTCATCCGTCTTCGCCAGAGCTGAAGCGGCCCGCTCGCCGGTCGTCCCGCGACCGGCGGCAGTCGAGGCGAACCCGCACACAGATGATCGGGTTGCGCCCGCAGCCGGCCGTCTGCTTCAGGTCGCGGCCTGCCCTGCCGCGTTCGCATCCGGCAACCCAGGCGTGTTCGTCATACCTGCCATCGAAACGGACTGTTCTTCATGCGATCCACTTCCAACCGCTCGTCATCGCCCACGTTCGTGCTGGTCCACGGCTCCGGGTCCAGCTCTTTCATGTGGGCCTCCGTCCAGCGTGAGCTGGCGCTGCTCGGTCACCGCAGCTTCGCCGTCGATCTGCCGGGCCACGGCCTCGACGCGCAGTACCCGCTCACCTACCAGGCTCCCCAGGACCTCGACGCGTGGGCGGTCGAGCCGTCCACGCTGGCGGGGGTCACCCTGCGGCACAACGTCGACGCGGTCGCCGACGTGGTCCGGCGCCTGGCGGAGCACGGGCCCGTGGTGCTGGTGGCGGCCAGCCTCGGCGGCCTCACCATCAGCGGCGTGGGCAACGCGATCCCCGACCTGGTCAGCCGGCTCGTCTACATCTCCGCCTGGTCGTGCGTGCGGCGCGCCAACCCGATCGAGTACATGCAGGAGCCCGAGTTCGCCGGCAACCTGATGGGCCCGCTGGCCGCGTTCAACGTCGGCGACCCCGCCCAGCTCGGTGTCGGCCGGGCCAACTACCGGACCGCGGACGCCGAACTGCTCGCCGCGCTCAAGGCCGCGACCATGGCGGACGTCAGCGACGAGCGGTTCCGCGCCTTCCTCAACATCCTGCAGCCGGACGAGTCGATCGCGGTGATGACGGCCGACGCCCGCGTCGACGCCGGCACCTGGGGCACGATCGCCCGCACCTACATCCGCCTCACCGGCGACCGCTCCCTGCCCGTGGCCATGCAGGACCGGCTGATCGCCGAAGCGGACGCCCTGACACCCGGCAACCCGTACGACGTGCACACCCTGGACACGTCACACGCGGGGTTCGTGTTCAGGGCCGGCGAGGTGGCCGCCATCCTGGACAAGGTCGCGCTCCAGCAGGGCCGGAAGGGGATCGCCGGACGGGTCAGCCCGGCTCCTGACCGTGCCGGGAGAGCTGCTGGGCGAGGTCGTGGTGATTGAGGGAGGTGCGACAGCGCGGCGTGCACGCGGCCGACCCCGGCGGCCGGGGCCTCGGGGGCGCCGAAGTCGTCGCAGCCGGCCAGGAACGCGGTCCAGCCGGCCGAACGGGCGGATCAGCCAGTGTGGCGGCGTCGGGGGTGCGGTCACACCCGCGGAACGTATCACGCGTTACATCGGCGCTCCGGTGCTTCCGGGTGACGATCTCCGTCACCCGGCGAATGACGTCGGATGGGCACGCGTGTTCGGGTCGCGGTAGAAGAGAGCACCACCGCCGGTAGGGATTTCCCTCTCCCCGAGTACGCATCCCACCCCCGGCGGGCGCGCGGAGGTGTTGAGGAGAAGGCGTCGCGCGACCTAACGTGGGGCGGGCGAAGGGCCTCCTACCTGCGGGGCGTGCGCATCCTTCAGCCGGCAGGAGGCCCTTCCCGCCTCAGATGAGGCGGCGCGGGTCGAATAACATCCAGATGATCCAGAGGATCACCCGGGCGACCGCCGCCGCGGTGCGGATCCGCTCACGACGCTCGTCCCGCGGGTGGCTGCCGTCCATCGGGTACTCCCTTCCTCGCCGGGCCGTCCGGCGAGCAGCCCGCACGGTCCGCGCGGAAGGCCGGGGCAGCCGAGCCCATGATGGCGGAGGCCCCTGCCCGGCACAGCGGTCCGGGGCGTAGCCGTTCCCACCCGGGAGGGAAGAATCAGTCCCGTGGAGGACGATCCTCAGCCGAAGGCGGCCCGGGACCCTGGACGCGGCGGCACGTGAGCGGCTCGGGCACGTCCGGCGGGGCGGCTCCTGAGGCGGCCCGTACCTGAGCGGGTTCGCGGCCATGGACGAGCGGTGGGCGGCCAGGTCCTCGGGTCGTGAGACACGCGGCCCCGTCCCCGGCCGGCTTGACCTGGAGCGGACTCCAGGGGCCAGGCTTGGTCCCATGCACACTGCCATGACGACGCGCACCATCGGCCACCGTCGGGTCGGGGTCATCGGGCTCGGGGCCATGCCGATGTCCGTGGCCGGCCACATGCCGGACGAGGCCCAGTCGATCCGGACGATCCACGCCGCCCTCGACGCCGGAATCACCCTGATCGACACCGCCGACGCCTACACCCCGTCGCACGAGGACGTCGGACACAACGAGCGGCTGGTGGCCCGCGCCCTGTCCCTGTGGGGCGGGGACTCCGGGGACGTGCTGATCGCGACCAAGGGCGGGCACACCCGCACGCCCGACGGCTGGGACGTGGACGGCAGCCCCACGTACCTCAGGCAGGCTTGCGACCGCTCGCTGAAGACGCTCGGCGTGGACAGCATCGGCCTGTACCAGCACCACCGTCCCGACCCGAAGGTGCCGTACGAGGAGACCATCGGGGCGCTGAAGGAACTGCACGACGCCGGCAAGATCGAGCTGGCCGGCATCTCGAACGCCGACCCGGAGCAGATCAGGATCGCCCACGGCATCCTGGGCGAGCGCCTGGTGAGCGTGCAGAACGAGTACTCGCCGCGCTTCCGCTCCAGCGAGCCGGAGATCGACGTGTGCGCCGAGCTCGGGCTGGCCTTCCTGCCGTGGTCCCCGCTCGGCGGCATCGGCCGCACCGGCGAGCTGAGCGAGCGCAACGCCGCCTTCACCGAGATCGCGGTCGCGCGCGGGGTCTCGCCTCAGCAGGTCTGCCTGGCCTGGGAGCTGGCCCGCAGCCCGGTCGTCATCCCGATCCCCGGCGCCAGCCGGCCGGAGACCATCGCCGACTCGGCCGCCGCCGCCACCCTGGAGCTGACTCCTGAGGAGCTGGCGCTGCTGGGCTGAGCCGTCCGCCGCCGTGGCGGCCCTCGCGGGACGGACGTCCGCCCGCGAGGGCCGGGAAACAGTCCTCAGCTCGCCTGCTCGCGCATCAGCTCGGTGACGGTGGTGGCTCGCATCATGTGCACGTCGAGCAGTTCGGCCCGCTCGCGCGGCATGCCGCCGGCCCGGGCGGCGGCGGCCAGGGCGGCGCTCAGCCAGCGCGCGTCCACCGGCCGGCCGTCGGCCTGGCGGAACAGCGGCTCCCCCTCGGTACGGGCGGCGGCCAGCACCCGCAGCAGCGGCCGGGCCGGCGGCGGCACCGGGAAGGCGACGAGGTCGCCCCGGCCGTCGTGCACGGTCACGATGGCGGGCTCGCCGGCGATGACCGCCCGCAGGTCCTGAAGGGTCAGGCCGGCCAGCGCGGACGCGGGTGCGCCGGTGCCGTCCAGCAGCGCGACGGCGGCGGCCTCGGCCTGCCTGCCCTCGTCCGCCAGCCGGGCGACGCCCGCGCGCAGCAGCCTGCGGTCCTCCCGGCTCACCGCGTCGGCGTCGCGGGCCCCGGCCGCCGGGCGCGGCGCGGGCGGGGCGGTGGCCTCGGTGGCGGTGGCGTCGTGCCGTACGACGCCGTTGCGCCAGGCGAAGGTGTAGAGCGACGACAGCACGGCGCGTTTCCTGGACACGGTCGCCCTGGACAGGGGCTTGCCCGGGTTGCGCACCCCGATGGTGAGGGTGCCGGCGCGGGCGGCCTCGCAGTAGGCGTCCAGGTGCGCGCCGGTGACGGCGAGCAGGTCGGGAGCCGGGTCCGTGCTGCGCAGCCAGCGCAGGAACGCGGCCAGCACCTGCAGACGGTTCTGCCGGGTGGCCGCGGACTCCTTGTCCAGCAGCCAGGCGACGACCGTGCGGCGGGTGTCCGGGGGCAGGTCGTCCACGAGATCGACGTCGGCGGCCGGTGCCGCGCCGCCGTCGCCGGGACGCCGGCGCGGGCTCAGCCCGTCGATCCGCCCGACGCTGGGCGCCGTCTCCCCCGCCGTCACCTCCGCGGCGTCCTCATCCTGGACGGCCCGCGGTTCGGCTTGCGTCGCGGCCTCGTGGGAGCCGCGGCGGGAGGCTGCCTCGCGACGCGCCACGGGCGGGATCGAGGCGGAGGCGTCGCCGATCCTGGACATGCTCAGCAACTGACCGCACCCGCCCTCGCCGCGGCGCCTGGAAGGCCCGCTCGGCCGAGCAGCCCCGACCGCGCCATGGACGTCACGGAGATGTCGGTGGCCGACACGCGGGCGGGGGCGCCCCGGCGGCCCGATCCAGGCAGTGCAATCATGATCTCGATCTTCTCACGGAGCGACCCTCCATCGCCCCCGATGTCGCGCTATAACCGCAGATGTCACACTCTGCCGACTCCGCTGGTCAGCGCGCTCCGCTCCCTTCCGCGTGCGATCTCGCCGTTCTCACATGTCCGCGGCACCCGCCCTGACGGCCTCCCGGATGCGGAAGTAGGTGCCGCAGCGGCAGATGTTGCGCAGGCCGTCGAGGTCGTCGTCGGTGATCGCCCGGCCCTCGGCGGCGGCGCGGCGGACCAGCGCCACGGCGGCCATGATCTGCCCGGGCTGGCAGTAGCCGCACTGGGCGACGTCGTGTTCGAGCCAGGCCCGCTGCATGGGGTGCAGCTCCTGCCCCGACGTGGCGGCCAGCCCCTCGATCGTGGTGACCTCGTCGGACGCCTGGAGCGCCTCGACGGGGATCGCGCAGGGGTTGACCGCCTTGCCGTTGAGGTGGCTGGTGCACGCCTTGCAGACGTTGATGCCGCAGCCGTACTTCGGCCCGGTGATGCCCAGGATGTCGCGCAGTACCCACAACAGGCGCACGTCGCCGGGAACGTCCACGGTGACCTGCTCACCGTTGACGCGGAAGGTGTACTCGGGCAACTCGGCTCCTCATCTCATCGGGCGTGGTCGAGGCCGTCGGCCGGGGACGGCGGGACGGGCGGGACGGTCGGCTTGGGAGTGAAGGAGAGGGTGCCGTGGTTGATCGGGAAGCTGGTCGGCATCGTCCCGGTCGCCCGGCCGTAGGCGCAGGCGACGGCGGCCATCGACGCCGCCACGCCGAGTTCCCCCGCTCCCCCGGGCTCGTCGGAGGTGCTGGGCAGGACGATGATCCGGAGCTCGGGCGGGGTGTTCCACTGCCGGGTGTAGAAGTAGTTGTCCCAGCTCGCCTCCAGGAAGTACCCGTCGCGAAGGTGCAGGCTGGAGGTCAGGGCGAGCGCGATGCCGTCCATGATGCCGCCCATCATCTGCGCCTCCAGGCCGCGCGGGTTGACGGCGAGGCCGACGTCCACGGCGAAGACGGCCTTGGTGACGCGCGGCCCGGCGACGCCGTCGCGGATCGGCCGGTTGACGGTCTCGGGCCGGCAGTCGATCTCCACCAGCGCGGCGCTGACCGACTTGTACTCGGAGTGGAAGGCGATGCCCTGGGCGGTGCCCGCCGGCATCGACCGGCCCCAGCCGCCCGCCTCGGCCACCGCCGCCAGCGCCGCGCGCGAGCGGGCGTCGCGCAGGAAGTCGTGCCGGAACCGGTACGGGTCCTTGCCCATCCGGGCGGCGAGCTGGTCGGTGATGAGTTCGCGGGCGCAGGCGACGTCGGGTGAGTAGACGTTGCGCATGCTGCCGGTGTTGAAGTCCTTGTCGGTCTCGCTGAGCAGGTGGCTGCTGGCGCCGAACTCGTACGGCATCGACTGGCTGAGGTGGAAGAACGTCTGGGAGAAGCCGATGTCCCCGACGGGGAGCCGGGCGGCCAGGGCGGTGATGATCTCGCCGAGCCCGTGGCCGAGGTCGGTGGCGACGCTGGTGTGGCGCTGCTTGTAGCTCAGCACGGTGCCGCCCAGGTAGGCGGCCCGCACCCGTGAGGTGGCCATCGGATGGGTGCGGCCCTGGCGGGAGTCGTCGGCGCGGTGCCACATGAGCTTGACCGGCTTGCCGATCTTCTGCGACACCTCGGCGGCCTCCAGCGCGGCGTCGAAGAACAGCTTGCGCCCGAAGGAGCCGCCGCCCTCGGTGACGTGCACCGTGACCTTGCCGGGCGGCAGCCCGAGCCGGACGGCGACGGCCTGCTGGGCGACGATCGGCGACTTCAGCGCCGACCAGATCTCGGCGCGGTCGGGCCGCACGTCGGCGATCGCGCAGTTCGGCTCCAGCGCGCTGTTGCTGCGGAAGTAGAAGGTGAACGCGCCCTCGACGACCGGGGTCGGCGGCCTGAGCCCGAGGGGCAGTTCGGCGGCGCGCAGCTCACCGAGCACGCTCTCGTCGGACTTGCCGGCCGCCGTGCCGGGTTTCCAGGTCACCCGCAGCGCGCGGACGGCGTCGATGCACTGGCCGAAGGTCGCGGCCCGCACCGCCACGCCGGTGGAGACGACCACGGCGTCGGTGACGCCCGGCATGGCGCGGACCTCGGCCAGGTTGGCGACCGAGCCGACCTTGCCGTTGATCGTCGGCGGACGGCACAACATCGTCGGCTGGGCGCCGGGGACGTCGAGGTCCATCGTGAACTTCTTGCGCCCGGTCACCGCGTCGAGCGCGTCGATGCGGTTGTGCGGCCGGCCGATGACGGTGAAGCTCTGGCGCGGCGCGAGCTCCACCGACACCTGCCGGGTGCGGGCGACGGCGGCCTTGTCCGCGAGCGCGCCGATGCCGACGGAGCCGCCGGACCGGTCGCTGATCACGCCGTCCTTCAGCGTCAGGCCGGCGACGGGCGAGCCGAGTTCGGCGGCGGCGGTCTCCAGCAGCCGCTGACGGGCGATGGCGGCGGCCACCCGGATGGGGGTGTAGGTGGCGATGGTGGTGTTCGACCCGCCGGTGAGCTGGTTGAAGATCAGCTCAGGACGGGCGTCGGCCAGCGTGATCCGCACCCGATCCAGCGGCACGGCCAGCTCCTCCGCGATCAGCATGGCCGTCGAGGTGGTGATGCCCTGCCCGACCTCGGCCCGCGGCAGCGCGAACGACACCGTGCCGTCCGGCCGGACCTCGACCGAGATGAGGCCCGAGGTCGGCAGCGCCGCCGCGGTCATCAGGTCGTTGAGGTCGATCAGCTCCGTCAGGTCCTGCGCCGGCAGTCGCGCGGGCGGTTCGGCGGCGGACGGCGACGCCGCCGGGCCCGCGGGAACGAGCCCGGCGGCGGTCACCAGGGTGGGGGCGGCCAGCACGTACCCGAAGAAGCGCCGCCGCCCGATGCCCTCGTCCAGCTCGTCGTGGGGTGCGGTCATGTGCCGGGGCGGTTGATCGTCGGAATCTCGATCTTGGTCTGCTGGCCCTTGGTGAGGAAGAACAGGATGTACTTGCGTACGGCCTCGTCGAGGATCCAGGCGGTCTCGGGCACCAGCGGCAGCGGGATGAGCCCCTCGCGGAACTTGACCAGCTTCGGCCAGAGCGAGCTGATCAACGGGTCCCAGATCGGCTCGCGCCTGATGCCGTCCCAGTCGGCCACCTGGTTGCCGACCAGGTAGCGGGCCAGCGCGTTGCACAGGGGCCGGCTGATGCTCAGCGGGCTGGTCTGCTCGGCGAGCTGGCCCAGCAGGATGTCGGTCAGCTCCACGCCCTCGGTCGTCGGGCCCATGTTGCGGGGCAGGACCTGGTCCGACTGCGCGTTGGCGGCGGCCCAGGTGGCGGGGATGTACTCGTCCTTGATGCCGAGCAGGTGCGCGGTCACCTGCCACACGTGCAGGTACGCCTCCGACTCCGCCGGCTTGATCGGCACCTTCCACTCGAGCATCTTGCGCATGGCGTAGGTCGGCAGGGTGTGCCAGGTGACGAGCATGTCCTCCTGGCTGATCGGGATCTCGCCGCCCCAGTGGGGGGACTGCTGCAGCAGGTGCCGCACCGCGGCGTGCACCAGCCGGGTCTTGACGCACTCGACGACGCAGGTGCCGTCGGGGCGGTAGGCGTCCAGGGCGCCGACCGAGAAGCCGAAGATGCTCGTCTTGGCGACGCGGTCCTCCATGTCCGCCCCGCCCTTGGAGTAGTAGACGGCGCGGGCCTCGTTGGGGATGGCGGTGGCCAGCATGCCGCCGCCCACCCCGTTGCACAGGTTGAGGTAGATCCCTCTGGCCTTGTTGAACTCGGCCGCGGTCGCCAGTTTGCCCTGGTCGGCCCAGGACGGGACCTGCCGGGCGTGCTCCATGAAGTCGCGCAGGTCGGCGGGCAGCCCGTCCGGTAAGGGCTGGTCGTTGCGGGTCCAGTTCCACAGCAGCCGGTTGACCTCGGGGATGGCTCCGCGATCGAGCAGCGAGGCGAGGAGCGGGTCGGCCTCCTCGTCCCACACCCAGCGCGGATCGGCGCCCGCGCCGGCGCCGGCGACCGAGCCGCTCGGCTGCCAGGTCCACTCCAGCAGCGAACCCGCGTGCGCCGGGGCGGCCATCCCCAGCGCTCCCAGCGCCCCCAGGGCGCCGCCCGAGATCAGCATCTTGCGCCTGCTCAGCTCCGTCATGGCCGGAACTCCTTTCTGAATGGTCGATACGCCGGCGGATGCGGGCGCCTCGATGCGCCGGCGGATGCGCCGATATCGTCGGGAATGGTGGGCGGGTGTTCGCCCGCCGCGCCCTGGCCCGTGCGTCCGGGCCAGGGCCGGAGGGTTTCTCCCGGAGTTCCGGAACCGCTCAGGACGGGCGGTTGCTCTGCGGGATCTCGATGCTGATCGGCCCCGCCTCCGACAGGAAGAGCAGCGCCGCCTTGCGCAGGAACTCGTCGAACAGCCAGTACGCCTCCGGCGCCAGCGGGAAGGGCAGCAGCCCCTCGCGCACGGCGACGAACGGCTTCCAGGAGAGCCGGAGCAGCGGGTCCCAGACCGGCTCCCTGGGGATCTTCAGCCAGCCGGCGATCTCGTCACCGAGCATGAAGCGGGTGAACGAGCCGAGGATCGGCTTGCTGAGGATGCCGGCGTCGACGGTGGAGCCGAGGTTGAGCAGGATGTCGGCCAGCTTGATGCCCTCGGTCGTCGGGGCCAGCACCGGGTTCAGGACCTGCTCGGCCTGGCTGTTGGCCTCGGCCCAGGACGCCGGGATGTACTCGTCCTTGATGCCGAGCAGGTGCGCGCCGACCTGCCAGGAGTGCAGGAACGCCACCGACTCGGCGCTGGGGATGGGCACCTTCCAGGCGACCATCTTCTGCATGACGGTCGTGGGCAGGCTGTGCCAGGTGACCATCATGTCCCGCTGGCTGATCGGGATCTCCTCGTCGGCGACGTCCGACCAGTGCGGGGACTGCGGCAGCAGGTGCCGGACCGCCGCGTGCACCAGCCGGGTCTTGACGCAGGTCACGATCATCCCGCCGCCGGGCTGGTAGGCGTCGAGCGAGCCGATGTCGTAGCCGAGCTTGGCGGTCTTGGAGATGCGGTCCTTCATGTCCGCGCCGCCCTGGGAGTAGTAGACGGCGCGCGCTTCCTTGGGGATGACCGTGCTCATCATCCCGCTGGCCAGGCCGTACAGGACGCCGAGGTAGAGCCCGCGCTTCTTGTTGAACTCGACGGCGAGGGCCAGCTTGGACTGGTCGGCCCAGGCGGGGAGCTGGCGGGCGCGCTCCATGAAGTCGCGCAGGTCGGCCGGCAGGCCGGCGGGTAACGGCTGGCCGTTCTTGGTCCAGGTGCGCAGCAGTTCGTTGACCCTGGGGACGTCGCCCCGGTCGAGCAGCGAGGCCACCAGCGGGTCGGCCTCCTCGTCCCACACCCATCGGGGGTCGAGGCCGGCCCCGGCGCCCGCCACCGAGCCCGCCGGCGACCACGTCCATGCGTGGGCGGGGGTCGCGATGCTCAGCGCACCGAGCGCGCCCAGCGCCCCACCCGCCTTCAACATGTTGCGTCTGCTGAGTTCGCCCATACCTTCGCTCCTCCTCCTAGTCGAGGCCGAGAACAGGCGTTGATACGATGAAACGCTGAACGCTTCCGCGTATCATGACAGCACAAGGTGTCGGCCATCACAAGACACGAAATCGGCCGTTAGCCGATTCAGGCACAATGGAGTCACCGGGGGTGATCGTGGAATCTGCATGGTCCGGGCTCATGACGCCGTCCGACTCGGAGTCGTTGCTGGAGCGCGCGTACCTCGACGCCGTCGAACAGGTCGACGACGCCGACGAGTCGCGCGCCCGCATCCTCGACGCGGCGTACGAGCAGTTCTGCCGGATGGGCATCCGGCGCTCGACCATGGAGGACGTGGCCCGGCGGGCGAAGGTCTCGCGGATCACCGTCTACCGGCGCTTCGCCACCAAGGACGTCCTGGTCGAGCACGTGGTGCGCCGGGAGTTCCGCCGCTACTTCGATCAGTTCCTCATCGACATCGAGCAGGCCGGCACCGCCGCCGACCGGGTGGTGCTTGGCTTCGTCAGCTCGCTGCGCGCGATCCGGTCCAACCCGCTGATCGGCGGCCTGATCGCGGCCGAACCCGACCTGCTCGTGCCCTCCATGTTCAGCGACGGCGGCCGGACGCTCGCCACCGTCCGGCAGTTCGTCGCCGGGCAGCTCCGCCGCGAGCAGCGTGCCGGCCACGTGCCCGGCGACCTGGACGCCGACCTCGTGGCGGAGATGATGGTCCGCGTCTCGGCCTCCTTCCTGGCGATCCCGAGCCAGGTGGTCGATCTCGACGACGACGAGCGGCTGGCCGAGGTGGCGCGGCGCTTCCTCGTACCCATGCTGCGAACCCCCAGGTGACGGCGCCCGACCGGCCGGGTGTCACCGGCCACGAGCAGAGGTTTCCCGCGCGGCACCAGTGGGAGCTGCTGGTCGAGCACGGAGAAGGGTCTGAGCTGGGCTTTCACGCCCTGTGGGTGGAGGACGAGGACGAGGAGGAGCTGGCGCGGCTACTCGGGGCCGATCCGGGCTCGCGGGTGGAGTGCGACCTGAAGGCGCTGGCCGGAATGGACGACGACCCGAACGCGCTGGGCGTCTGGATGGGCCCGCACGCGCCCGGCTGGACGCACGCCTTCGTCTTCGGCATGTGGTCGTTCCATCCCGCGATCCAGAATCTGGGAAAGCGGCGGGTGTTCGAGATCCAGTTCACCGGAGAAGCGGGCGAAGGGCTGGAGCCGCTGTATCTCAACTACGACGGCGAACAACTCGGCGATGTCACGCCGCCTTTCGAGGCGGGCGGGGAGATGATGTTGCCCGACTACCGTCCCTATACGGTCGGGCTGGAACTCGGCGGGAAGAGCACGCACGAGAACGTGCACCTGTTCTTCAGCGTGATGGGCCGCGTCACGGGGCGTTTCGCCGACCGCGAATGGTGGACGGCGCCCCGCGCCTTCTACCGCATCCCGGCGGGCTGAGCGGGGGGTGCGTGATGCGCGCGCGCCGTTGCAGGGTACCCCCGGGATATGGCACGTTCTGCGGTGCCCACGGTGGCGGCCTACCTGGCTGGGGCCGTCGGGGCACTGAACATCCTGCGCGCGGTGCATCCCGCGTTCCGGCGGACACATCTCGCCGAGACGCTGGGGGTGCTGCCGGGCGTGGCGGGCTCGCTCGCGGGCGCCACCTCGCTGGTGGCCGGGATCGTCCTGGTCATGCTCGCGCACGCGCTGCGGCGGCGCAAGCGGCGGGCCTGGCGGATGGTCGTCGTGCTGCTGTCGGTCAGCGCCGTGGTCGAGCTGCTGCGCTGGGGGCACGTGCTCAGCGGCGTCGTCACGATCGCGGTCGTGGTGATGCTGCTGTCGGCGCGCGAGGAGTTCTACGCGCTGTCCGACCCGCGCACCCGCTGGCGCGCGTTGTGGGTGCTGCTCGGCCTGGGGGTGACCGACGTCGTCGTGGGGTGGGCGCTGGTCACCTCCCACTCCCGGGCCGCGATCGGCACGCCCGACGCCGGCGACCGGTTGCAGGAGGTGCTGCTCGGCCTGGTCGGGGTGGACGGGCCGATCCTGTTCGCCGACCCCCGTACGGCGGATCTCGTCTACTTCTCGCTGCTCGGCCTCGGCGCGCTCACCGCCGTGACGACGATCTACCTGGCGCTGCGCCCCGAGCGGCCGGCCGCCAGGATGAACGGCGAGCAGGAACGCGAGGTGCGCAGGCTGCTCACCGAGCACGGCGCGCGTGACTCGCTCGGGTACTTCGCCTCGCGGCGCGACAAGAGCGTGATCTTCTCCCCGTCGGGCAAGGCCGCCGTCTCCTACCGGGTCACCGCCGGCGTGATGCTGGCCAGCGGCGACCCGATCGGCGACGTGGAGGCGTGGCCGGGCGCGATCGCGCTGTTCATGGACGAGGCGCGCCGGCACGCCTGGGTGCCCGCGGTGATCGGCTGCAGCCGGACCGGCGGCACGGTCTGGTGCCGGCAGGCGGGCCTGTCGGCGTGGGAGATCGGCGACGAGGCGATCGTCGACGTGGCGGGCTTCGGCCTGGAGGGGCACCGCATGCGCAACGTCCGGCAGATGGTGCACCGCGTCGAACGCGCGGGTTACGCCTGCGAGGTGCGCCGGGTCGCCGAGCTCGGCCCGGACGAGCGGCAGGCGATCCGGCACGCCGTCGCCGCCTGGCGCGGCCCCGGGAGCGAGCGGGGGTTCTCGATGGCCCTGGGCCGCCTGGCCGATCCGGCCGACCCCGGCTGCGTGGTGGTGACCGCGCGCCAGGCGGGCGACCCGGGCACGGTGCCGGCGCCGTGGGGTGACCTGAAGGCGGTCCTGCAGTTCGTCCCGTGGGGTTCGCGCGACCTGTCGCTGGACGTGATGTGCCGCGACCCCGCCGCGGACCCGGGGCTCAACGAGCTGATGATCGTCGAGCTGCTGCGGGCCGCCCCCGGTCTCGGCGTCACCCGGGTCTCGCTGAACTTCGCGTTGTTCCGTGAGGCGCTGGCGGGCGGCGAGCGGCTGGGCGCGGGGCCGGTGCTGCGGGCCTGGCGGGCGTTGCTGATCTTCCTGTCACGCTGGTTCCAGATCGAGACGCTCTACCGGTTCAACGCGAAGTTCCGGCCCGGCTGGGAGCCGCGTTTTGTCATCTTCCCGACCACGCGGGAGCTGCCCCGGATCGGTTTCGCGGCCTTGCAGGCCGAGGGCTTCATCCCCTCCGCGCTGCTGCGCGGGCGCTTCGCCAAGCGGGTCGGCTGAGGGCCGGGCGGTCCGTCGCCGCCGGGCTCACCAGCCCAGCTCGTCGCAGCCCCGGTGGTCGGCGGGCTCGACCTGGAGGGTGGCGTGTGCCACGCCGTGCCGGCGCAGCAGGTCGCGGGCCTGGTCCAGGACGGCGTGGTGGTCCTGCTGGTCGGTGGTGACGAGGTGGGCGGTGGCCACGTTCATGCCGGAGGTGAGGGTCCACAGGTGCAGGTCGTGCACGTCGCGCACGCCCTCGACGGCGGCCAGGTCGGCGGCGACCGCGGCGGCGTCGACGCCCTCGGGGACGTGCTGGCCGAGCACCGCGAACACCTGGCGGCCCAGCGAGATCGCCCGCACGGCGACGAAGACGCCGATGGCCAGGGCGACGACGGTGTCCCAGAACGCCTGCCCGGTGGCGGCGACCAGCCAGCCGGCCGCGATCACCCCGACGGAGCCGGCGGTGTCGGCGACGACCTCCAGGTAGGCGCCCTTGACGTTGAGGCTCTCCCCCGCGCCCGCGCGCAGCAGGAGCAGCGCGATCACGTTGACGATCAGGCCGAGCGCGCCGACGACCAGCATCGGCCCGGTGGAGACCTCGGCGGCGACGCCGATGCGGCCGATCGACTCGGCGACGACGTAGCAGGCGACGCCGAGCATGAGCACCACGGCCAGCAGCGAGGCGAACACCTCGGCGCGGTAGGAGCCGTAGCTGCGCCGGCCGGTGGTGTCGGGGCGGGTGGCGATCCTGGTGGCGATCAGCGCCGCGCCGAGGGTGACGACGTCGGCGGCCATGTGCCCGGCGTCCGACAGCAGCGCGAGCGAGCCCGACAGCAGGCCGAAGATCAGCTCGACCACGAAGAAGGAGCCGATCAGCGCGAAGGAGACGGCCAGCCGCCAGCGGTGCCGGCCGGCCGCGTGCCCGTGCCCGTGGCCCGCGCCCATCAGGACCCGCCCTCGCGTTCGGGGTGCACGGCCTCGGTGTGCTCGGTGTGGGCGAGCGCGAGGTCGAGCAGCATCCGCACGTGCGGGTCCTCCAGCCGGTAGTACGCCATCCGGCCCGAGCGGCGGGCGGCCACGATGCGGTGGGCGCGCAGCAGCCGCAGGGCGTGGGAGACGGCCGACTCGCTCTGCCCGGTCACGGCGGCCAGGTCGCACACGCACAGCTCGCCGTCGAGCAGCGCGACCAGCAGGCGCAGCCGGTTGGGGTCGGACAGCAGGCCGAAGACGTCTGCGGTGTCCGTCAGGTCGCCGGCGGACGGCATGCGCTCGGCGACGGCGGTGACCCGGTCGGCGTCCACCACCCGGACGGTACAGCCGTCCAACGTCAACACCTTGTCATCTGAAGAACTCTTCATATGTCCACGGTAGCGGGTCGTGGGCCCGGCCTGTCAAGCGCGTCACCGCCGGACGATCTCCCGCAGGGCGGCCACCAGCCGGTCGACGTCGGCGGCGGAGGTGAACAGGGCCGGGGTGACGCGGACGGCGTCGCCGCCGGTCATGCCCGAGCGGGCGACGGTGAAGATCCGGTGGCGGGACATCAGCTCGTCGGCGAGGGCGACGTTGGCCGCCTCGGTCGTCCGGCCGCGCACGCGGAAGGCGGTGAGGGCGCCGTACATGCCCGGCTCGTCCGGGGTGAGGACGTCGAAGCCGCCGAGGTCCCGCAGCCCGTGCACCCAGCGATCGCGCAGGAACCGCAGGCGCGCCTGCTTGGCCCCCGCCCCCAGCGTGTCGTGGAAGTCGAGGGCGGCGTCCACGGTGAGGAAGGGGGCGACGTTCATGGTGCCGGAGTGCACGCGGGAGCGGATGTCGGAGGCCGGGTAGGTCTCGTCGGCGTACAGGAGATCGATGTCGGCCAGGCGGGACTCGCGGATGTACAGGAACCCGGCCCCCAGCGGCACGCCCATCCACTTGTGCAGGGAGAACGCGGCGAAGTCGGCGTCGAGGCCGGCGAGGGTGAAGTCGAGCTGGCCCCAGGAGTGCGCGGCGTCCACGATCACGTCCACGCCGCGCCGCCGGGCCATGGCCACGATCTCGCGCACGGGGGTGACCAGGCCGGTGCGGTTGTTGAGGTGGCTGAGCAGGAGCAGCCGCACCCTGGGGTGCTCGCGCAGGGCGCGCTCGTAGGTGTCGAGGACGGCCTGGCGGGTGGCGGGTTCGGGGATGACGACGCGGGCGACGTGCGCGCCGTGCCGGGAGCCGAGCCAGTTCATGGCGTACTGGGCGCTGTGGTAGTCGAGGTCGGCGTACATGATCGCGTCTCCGGGGCGCAGGCGGCGGTAGCCGGAGATCAGGTTCTGCAGGGCCTCGGTGCCGCCCCGGGTGAGCGCGATCTCGTTCCTGGAGACGCCGAGCAGCGCCGCGATGCGGTCGCGGACCTGGTCGGCGCGCGGCTTGTACGAGGTGCGCAGCAGGTGGGAGCTCTGCTCGTTGAGGTGGTCCACGTTGCGGCGGTAGGCCAGGCGCACGGGCTCGGGCATGATCCCGTAGTAACCGTTCTCCAGGTTCACGAAGTCACCGCTGACCCGGAACTGCGCCGCGACCGTGGCCCAGAAGCGCTCGTCGCGGGCCAGGTCCCCGGCGCTGACGCCGCCGGGGACGCTCAGCGCCGCGGCGGCGGCGGGCCGGGCGGCGGCCCCGGCCGCCAGCGCCCCGGCGATGACCGAGCGTCTGGACACCTTCATGCGCACTCCCCCAAGTCGCCGGAATCGGCAGGCGCGGATTTCACCAGTGTGCCGGAAAGCGACGCCGGACGTGCTTTTCTCCGGCAGCGGCGCGCGGCGATAATCGGCATGCGGCGAAATAGCGGCATACGCCGTGCTCGGCTGCGCCACGGCACGAGAAACCCCCTTCGAACCGCGCCGCAGGTCCATTTTTTACCGGAACCTTTGCCGTTACCGGGCGCGGCCCGCGAGCTGCCGGGCATCATCACCGGTGATGTCCGCGACACGAACGACCCGATCCCGCCGCCCGGCCGAGTCCGGCGCCGGCCGGTGGCTGGCCCATGTCGTGTTCGTGATCGCTCTGGTCGTCGGCGCGGTGTTCGCCCATGGGGGCGCGTGCGCGGCCGTGGAGCTGACCGAGTCCGCCGGCCACGCCTCCGGGGTACGCGCGGCAGCCCCGCACGGGGGCCCGCACGGGGACCTGCACAGTGCCTTCTGCCTGCACCGGAACCTGCCGCCACGGCATCATCACGGCACCGAGCAGGACTGTTCGGCGGTCGCCCCCGCCGGCGCGCCCGCTCCCCTGGCCGTCCAGGCGGCCACGCTCTCGTACCCGGCCCCGGTCCGCGCCGGGCTGCCGCCGGTCGCGGACGGCCGCCGTCCGTCCGGGTCTCCTCCGGACCTGCTCCGCGTGATGCGCATATAGGCCGACGGCCGTCGCCCGCCGTCCATCGCCTGAATTCGATTCGCCGCCGCCGTCCCGGCCGGCCGTGAATCGCGTACTCATTCGGAGATTCATCACCATGTCAGCACAAGCTGCTTTCGCGCGCCCGGACGAGGCGCCGCCCGCCGGATATTCTGCGCTCTCCCTCACCGTCGGCAATACGCCGCTGGTCCACATTTCAACGCCTTCTGCGTCCGGGAACGCCGGATTCTGGGCGAAACTCGAAGGATTCAATCCCGGCGGCATCAAGGACCGGCCGGCCCTGCACATGGTGCGCCGGGCCAGGGCCAGGGGCGAGCTGCGTCCCGGGGCCACCATCGTCGAATCGACCAGCGGGACCCTCGGGCTCGGCCTGGCCCTGGCCGGCATCGTCTTCGGCCATCCGGTCGTGCTGGTGGGCGATCCCGGCATGGAGCCGCTGATGTGCCGGCTGCTCGCCTCCTACGGCGTGCGCCTGGAGACCGTGCGCGACCCGCATCCGATCGGCGGCTGGCAGCAGGCCCGACGGGACCGCGTCCGGAACCTGCTGGCCGAACTGCCCGGCTCCTACTGCCCCGACCAGTACCACAATCCGGACAACGCCGACGCATACGCCGGGCTCGCGCACGAACTGCTGGGCCGGCTGCCGCACATCGACACGCTGGTGTGCTCCGTCGGCACCGGCGGGCACAGCGCGGGCATCCACGCCGTGCTGCGCCGGCACTTCCCCGCCCTGCGGCTGGTGGGCGTCGACACGGTGGGCTCGGCCATCTTCGGCCAGCCCGCGCGGGCCCGGCTGATGCGCGGCCTCGGCTCCAGCATCCACCCGCGCAACGTCGCCTACGACGCCTTCGGCGAGGTGCACTGGGTCAGCCCCGCCGAGGCGGTCTGGGCCTGCCGGACGCTGGCCGAGCGGCACTACGTCTCGGGCGGCTGGAGCACCGGCGCGGTCGCGCTGGTGGCCCGCTGGCTGGCCCGCCGGGCGCCCGGCGAGACCGTCGTCGCGATCTTCCCCGACGGGCCGTGGCGGTACTGGGACAGCATCTTCGACGACGGCTACTGCCGCGCCCACGGCCTGCTCGGCACCGTGCCGGCGGACGAGCCCGACGAACTGGCCGCGCCGGACGAGCGGGAGGTCCGCCGCTGGACCCGCTGCGCCACCGTGACGGACCCGCTGGCGGGCACCCGATGAGGGGCACGCTGCGCGAGTTCCGCTCCTTCGACCGGCCCGTCCGGCTCCTGCAGATCAACCAGGCGGGCATCAACCTCGGCTTCTACATGCTCATGCCCTACCTCGCCCAGCACCTCTCGGCGGGCGCGGGCCTGGCGGGCTGGGCGATCGGGCTGGTGCTGGGCCTGCGGAACCTGAGCCAGCAGGGCATGTTCCTGATCGGCGGGACGCTGGCCGACCGGCTCGGCCACAAGCCGATGATCATGGCGGGGTGCGTGCTGCGGTCGGCCGGGTTCGCCCTGTTCGGGGTGAGCACGTCGCTGCCGCTGCTGGTCGTGGCCGCCGCCGTGACGGGCTTGGCCGGGGCGCTGTTCAACCCGGCCGCCCGCGCCTACCTGGCGGTCGCGGCGGGCGAGCGGAAGGTGGCGGCGTTCGCCGTCTTCAACGTCTTCTACCAGGGCGGCATCCTGCTCGGGCCGATCGTCGGCCTCGTCCTGCTCGGCACCGGGTTCGCCGCCGTGTGCCTGTCGGCCGCGGCCGTCTTCGGGGTGCTGGCGGTGCTGCAGGGATTGTGCCTGCCATCCCGGCCGGCGAGCGCGGCGAGCCCGGCGAGCGCGGCGAGCGCGGCGAGCCCGGCCGGTGCGGCACGGCCGGTGTCGCGGGACTGGCGGCAGGCGTTCGGGGATCGGGCGTTCGTCTCCTTCGCCGCGGCGATGATCGCCTCGTACGCGCTGTCGTACCAGATGTATCTGACCCTGCCGCTGGAGGTGCAGCGGCTCGGCGGCGGCCAGACGGGGGTGATGGCGCTGTACGTGATCTCGGGCCTGCTCGGCGTCGCCGGGCAGGTGCGGCTGGCCGCCTGGTGCGCGCGGCGGTGGAGCCGGGGCCAGGCGATCGGCCGCGGGCTGGCGCTGACGGGGCTCGCGTTCGTGCCGCTGGCCGTGGTGACCTGGCTGCGGCTGCCGGCCTGGTGGGCGGTGCCGGCCGTGCTGCTGTGCACCGTGCTGCTCACCACCGGGACGCTGGCCGCCTTCCCGTTCGAGATGGCCACCATCGCCGACATGGCGGGCGACCGGCTGATCGGCACCTACTACGGCCTCTACAACCTGCTGTCCGGGGCCGGCATCCTGCTCGGCAACCTGCTGACGGGAGCCCTGGCCGATGTCGGCCGCGCCTGCGGCTGGACCGCGCTGCCGTGGCTGGCGCTGGCCGCCGCGGGGCTGCTGTCCGCGGGCGCGGTCGTGCGCCTGGACCGGCGCGGGCGGCTGTCGCCGGTCACGGCGGTCGCCACCTGACCGATCCGACGGGTCAGATCCGGCTCAGCGCCCGCATGGCCGCCTCCTCGATGCGCGCGAGATCCCGCAGGAGAGCGGCGGCCCGGCCGAGATGGTCCGGGTCACCGCTCTCCCCGGCCTTCGCGATCAGGGCGGCCACCTCCGGCCACCGGGCGGCGGCCTCGGTGTAGAGCCGGTGGCCGGTGCGCAGGTCGCCGCCGTCGATCAGTTCGGCGCACTCGCCGAGGAAGTCGCGGTAGAGGGCGCGGAACAGCGCTCCGCCGGTGCCGGCCCGCTCCAGCCAGGCCGGCACCCGCTCGGCCGCCGTGGCGATGCCGCGGTGGCCGAGGTTCGCGATCGGCGCGGCGAGGAAGGTCTCGGCGCAGGCCCTGATGGCGGGGGCGAGCCGGTCCTGCCAGCGGAGCGGGCTGCGTGGCAGGGCGATGGTGAACGACCGGTTCCTGGCGGTCATCGGGCCGCGTTCGGCCCGCGCCCTGGCCAGGCTGTCCCTGCTGGTACGCACCGCGCCGCCCTGCTGACCGGTGTCCACCAGGTGGACGTCGTGCTCGTCGTAGCCGTACATGGCGACGACGTGCCCGCCGAAGTGCGTCCGCGACCGGAAGTACTCCAGGTGGTAGCAGTCGAGCTGCAGGCCGACCGGGCGGCCGGCGTCGATGGGGGCGGTCACGTTCTGCCACGCCTTGCGCGCCGAGACGGTCTCCGCCACCGTCAGGGTCAGCCCCAGCCGGGCGGCCAGGTTCCTGGTGAGCTCGAAGGGCTTGACGCGGCCCCCGAGGAAGGGGAACGGCATGCCCTTGCCGTCCCAGTAGACGAAGCCCAGGCCCGAGCCCAGCCCGAACAGCATGGGCTCGGACAGGTCGAGCCCCTCGTGCCGCAGCAGCACCCCCAGCGCGGTCGTCTCGCAGTGGTGCGTGCCGCGCGGCTCGACGTCCTGCACGATGGTCATACGTCGTTCTCCTCGGTGACTGGGCGATCAGCGGGTACTCGGCCAGGACCAGCCTGGAGTCTCCCACGGGGGGAGAGTCCAGCCGCGGCTAGGGTGGGCGGATGATTCGCGCTGTGGTGATCGATGTGGACGACACGCTCTGCCTGACCGAGGCGGTCTGTTTCGAGCTGGAGAACGAGGTCCTGGCCCGGCTCGGGCGCGGGCCGATGTCGCGGGCGGCGCACCGGTCCACATGGGGGCTGCCGTTGCTGGAGGCGATGCCGCGGCGTTCGCCGGGGGTCGATCTCGGGGCGTTCGCGGCGGCGTACGCGGAGGTGCTCGGCGCGTACGTGGCCGACGGCCGGCTGGACGCGATCACGCCGGAGAACCTCCGGACGCTCGACGCGCTGGCCGCCGCCGGGCGCGACGTCATGTTGCTGACCTCGCGGACCGAGGCGGAGGTGGCGCACCTGCTGGACCCCGGCCATGTGCTGGCGGGCCGGCTGGACGGCGTCTACCACGCCGGCAACGTGCGCTTCGGCAAGCCGGACGGCCGCGCCTTCGACGAGTTGCTGGCCGCGACGGGGCTGACGCCCGCCCAGTGTGTGTACGTGGGCGACTCCCCCGGTGACGCGCAGGCCGCCAACGGGGCGGGGCTGGGGTTCGTCGCCTGCATGCAGAGCGGGGTCCGGCAGCGCGCGGACTTCGCCGGGCATCGCGTGGACGCGTTCATCGACGCGTTCCCCGACGTGGTCGGGGCCGTCGCCCGCCTGGAGGCCGGCTGACCCGCTCGCTACACTGGAGCCGCAATCCAATGTGAGCGCATCGAGAAGGTGACCGGGTGGCGGGCAGACGCGTTCGAGGGCCGGGGGCGCACCACGAGGAGCGGCGCGACGAGATCGCCGACGCCGTGCTCGCCATCGTCGCCGAACGCGGCCTGGCCGCGGTGTCGCTGGCCACCGTGGCCGAGCGCGCCGGCATCTCCCCCGGCCGCGTGCAGCACTACTTCCCCGCCAAGCGCGGGCTCATCGAGGCCGCCTTCGAGCGCGGCAACGCGCTGTCCGCCGCCCGCATCCGGCGCACGGCGGGCGCGGACCTCGACACCGCCGAACCGCGCCTGGTGCTCACCACCGTGCTCACCGAACTGATCCCGTACGACGCCACCACCGAGGCCCACATGCGCGTGCGCCAGTCCTTCCACGCCCTGGGCTTCGCCGAGGACGCCATCGCGGCCCGCCTCCGCACCCTGTACGCCGCCTTCCACCGCCAGTTGGCCGACCTCGTCCGCAGGGACCAGCGGGCCGGCCGCATCCGGGCCGGGGCGGACCCGCACGGCACGGCCCTGGCCCTCGTCGCCCTGGCCGAGGGGCTGGCCGCCTACGTCCTCATCGGCGTCGTCGGCGCCGATGTCGCCCGCGACCGGCTCCTCGCCGAGATCGCCGCGCTCTACGACGGGGTAGCACCCCCTAAAAGGACAGACCGGCTCTCTTGGCCGAGTGCATACCCGCGCCCGCGTTGAGCGGCGGGCCGCCGAGGAAGGCTGATCGCATGTGTCCTTCCCGGGCCGCCCTGCCGGCATGGTCGCGGACCGCGCTCGCCGCGGTCCTGATCATCGGCGTGTACTTCCTGGCGCCGCTGCCGGTGACGGAGGCCGAGCCCGGCCCTCCCGGGCTGCGCGCGGGCGGCTGCCTGGCCGGGCTGGCCGTGGTGACCTGGCTGCTCGCGAGCCAGGTCAGGCGGGCGCTGCGGCCGGACCGGCGGCTCGCGCAGCAGGTGGCCGCGCTGCTGACCATCGTCAACATCGTGGTGGTCTTCTTCGCGGCGGCCTACTTCTCGATGGCCGGCCAGTTCACCGGGATCCGCACCCGGCTGGACGCGCTGTACTTCTCGGTGACGACGCTGGGCACGCTCGGCTTCGGCGACGTCGTCCCGGTCGGGCAGGCGGCGAAGGTGACGGTCATCGTGCAGGTGGTCTTCGACCTGATCATCGTGACGACGGCGCTCACGATCGTGGCCGGCGCGCTGCGTCCGCGCGACCGGCCGTGAACGTGCCCGTGAGGGAGCACGGGGTTCGTACGCGGGGAAAACAGGTATGCGAGACGTGACGGCGTATCGGCCGGTCGGGGGATCAGGGACGGGGGGAAGAGCGTGGTGAGTCCCGCGTGCTCCGGGCTGTCGTCCGCGCAGGCGGCGGCCCGCCTGGAGCGGGACGGGCCCAACCTCCTGCCCGGCAAGCCGCCCGTCCCGCTGTGGCGGCGGGTGGCCGCGCAGTTGCGCGATCCGCTGATCGTCGTCCTGCTCGTGGCGGCGGCGCTGACGGTCGCCACGGGCGACTGGACCGACACCGCCGTGATCGTGCTGGTGATCGTCGTCAACACCTCCGTCGGGGTGGCGCAGGAGGTCCGGGCCGACCGGGCCATCACGGCGTTGTCCCGGCTCACGGCGCCGCTCGCACGGGTGGTCCGCGACGGCTCGCAGACCGAGACGCCGGCGGCCGAGATCGTCGTGGGCGACCTGCTGGTGCTGGCGGAGGGCGACGTCGTCGTGGCCGACGCCAGGGTGGTGGAGTCGGCGGCGCTGCTCGTGGACGAGTCGTCCCTCACCGGGGAGTCGGTGCCGGTGGACAAGGCCGGCGACGATCCGGTCTCCGCGGGCACCGTCGTCGTGCGCGGGCGCGGCCGGGCGGTCGTCACCGCCGTCGGGGCGGCGAGCGCGACCGGCCAGATCGCGTCCATGCTGGCCGAGGGGGCCGGGCTGACGCCGTTGCAGCGGCGGCTGGCGGACGTCGGCCGGCTGCTGGCCGGGGTCGCCGTGGCGCTGTCGGCGCTGGTGCTGGCGCTGGGGCTGGTCCGCGGGCAGCCCGTCGAGCTGATGGTGGTGACCGCGATCAGCCTGGTGGTCGCCGCCGTGCCCGAGTCGCTGCCCGCGGTCGTGACGCTGAGCCTGGCCCTGGGGGCGCGCCGGATGGCCGCACGCCAGGCGCTGGTCCGCAGGCTGCCCGCCGTCGAGACGCTCGGCGCGGTGACCGTGCTCGCCACGGACAAGACCGGCACCCTCACCGAGGGCAGGATGGTCGCCCGGCGCGTCTGGACCCCCGAGGGCGAGGCCACCGTCACCGGCTCCGGCTACGCGCCCGACGGCGAGATCGTCCGCGACGGCTCCCTCGGCGAGGCGCGCCTGGCCGGCCTGCTGACGGCGGCCGTGCTGTGCAACGACGCCCGCCTGTCGCCGCCCCAGGAGCCCGGCCCGGAGTGGACGGCGCTGGGCGATCCCACCGAGGCGGCCCTGCTCGCCGCCGCCGCCAAGCTCGGCCTGGACCGCGAGCAACTCCAGGAACGGTTCCCGAGGGTGGCCGAACATCCCTTCGACAGCGTGCGCAAGCGGATGAGCACCGTGCACCGCCTGCCCGGCGGGCGGGCCAGGGTGATCTGCAAGGGCGCGCCCGACGTGCTGCTGCGCGCGCCCGTCCTGGCCGACGACCCGGCGCTGGTCGCCCGCGCGGCCGAGCGGGCCGAACAGCTCGCCGGGGACGGGTACCGGGTCCTGGCCGTGGCGGGCCTCGATCTGGACACCGTTCCCGAGGCGGTGCCGGAGAGCGGGTTGTCCCTGCTCGGGCTGGTGGCGATCCTCGACCCGCCACGGCCGGCCGCCTCCGCCGCGATCGCCGACTGCGTACGGGCCGGCATCAGGCCGCTGCTCATCACCGGCGACCATCCGGGGACCGCGCGGGCCGTCGCCACCGACCTGGGCATCATCTCCCCTGGAGACCCGGTCGCGGACCTGCGGCGTCCCGGGCCCCGGCCGGCCGGGGCGAGCGTGTACGCGCGGGCCACGCCCGGCCAGAAGCTGGAGATCATCGAGGAGCTGCGCGCCCGCGGCGAGACCCTCGCGATGACCGGCGACGGCGTCAACGACGGCCCGGCGCTGCGCCGCGCCGACATCGGCGTGGCCATGGGCGGGCGCGGCACCGAGGTCGCCCGGCAGGCGTCCGACCTCGTCCTCGCCGACGACAACCTGGACACCGTCGTCGCGGCCGTCGAGGAGGGCCGCCGGGTGTACGCCAACATCCGCCGGTTCCTGGTCTACGGCCTGTCCGGCGGGGCCGCCGAGATCGCGGTGATGCTGCTGGGGCCGTTCGCCGGCCTCGCGCTCCCGCTGCTGCCGGCCCAGATCCTGTGGATCAACCTGCTCACGCACGGGCTGCCGGGCGTGGCGCTGGGCGGCGAGCCGTCCGTCCCCGGGGCCATGGACGCCCCGCCCCGGCCGCCGAACGAGAGCATCCTCGGCGCGGGGTTGTGGCAGCGGCTGGTCCGCATCGCGGTCGTGCTGACGGCCGTCACCCTCGGCGTCGCCGTCTGGGCCCACCAGACCGGACGCCCGTGGCAGAGCATGGCCTTCTTCGCCCTCGGAGCCGCCCAGCTCGGGGTGGCGCTCGGGTCGCGCACCCGGCCGGGCACGTCGGCCAACCCGATGTTGCTGGTGGCCGTCGCCGGAGCGTTCGTGCTGCAACTGGCCGGGCTGTACCTGCCGCCGCTGCGGGACCTGCTCGGCACCGAGCCGCTGTCGCCGGGCGACCTGCTGATCGTGGTCGCGCTGTCGGTGCTCGGCTACGCCGCCGTCCGTCTCGACCGGGTGCTGCACCCGTCCCGGCGGGACGCGGGTTCGCCGGTCCGTCCTCGTGACGGCTCGCGCTGAACCGGCGCGGCCACGACACAGCATTGCGCGCCTTTCCCGTGGCTTTGCCCTCTTCGGGGCAGAGATCCGCCCAGGAGGACTCTCGACGGGGCAGCGAAAGGCTCGATCATGAACGACCTCATCGTGGTGGGAACCGACGGGTCGCCGGGCGCCGACACGGCTCTCGCGTGGGCGGGCGACGACGCGGCGCGCAAGGGGCTGCGGCTCGAACTCGTCCACGTGATCGAGCGCGGCTCGTACGACATGCCCCGCTCCCCGGTCCCCGGCCTGCTGGAGAACCTGGGCGAGGTGGCCGAGGCGATGCTGGAGGAGAAGGCCGAGACGGTCCGCACCCGCCACCCGGAGGTCGAGGTGACCACCGAGGTCAAGGCCGGGTCCGCGGTGGCGGAACTGCGCGCGCAGGCCGAGTCGGCGGCCGAGCTGGTGGTGGGCTCGCGCGGCCGGGGCGGGTTCGTCAGCGCGCTGCTCGGCTCGGTGAGCCTGGGGGTGGCGGGCCATGCCCACGGCACGGTCGTCGTGGTACGCCCGTCCACGCCCGATGGCGGCCAGGTCGTGGTGGGCCTGGACGAGAAGGGCACCTCCGAACCGGCCCTGGCGCACGCCTTCGCCGAGGCGTCCCTGCGCCGGGTGCCGCTGCGCGTCGTCCACGCGTACACGATCCCGCTGCACGCGTTCTCGCTCGACTTCGAGCAGTTGCAGCGCACCCAGTACGAGTACATGCGCGGCCGGCTCACCGTGTGGCAGGCCGACTACCCCGAGGTCGAGGTGGTCGAGGACATCACCTCCGTGCACCCGGTCTCGGCGCTCACCGAGGCGTCCAAGAACGCGGACCTGCTCGTGGTCGGCAACCGGGGGCACGGCGGCATGACGTCGGCGATGCTCGGCTCCGTCACCCACGGCGTGCTGCACCACGCGCACTGCCCGGTCGCCGTGGTCCGCGACGACGGGTGTTCTGCACGGCGTCCTCGTTGCACGAGTAGGTCTTGTAGAGCGTGGCCTTGTACGGCGTCTTGTTCTGCGCGATGTTCGCGTTCACGTCGAGGTCGTAGCAGCGTTCGGTCGGGTCGTCGATCTCGGTCCAGGCCGTGGCGTCGCCGCTGCGGTAGTAGAAGACGCTCGCGTCGGCGTGCGCCGAGAGTGTCGTCGTCAGGCCGGTGGCGAGCACGATCGCCGCCAGCGCGGAAAGAGAATGCTTGCTGTCCACCCCACGCACCTCCTCGCTGTTCAGGTGCCGATGCGGCCGACGCTAGCACGCGGCGCGGCCTCGGCATTTCCATGGCGGCGGCATGGAACGTTTACCCGGCGGGTTTCTCCGAGGCCGCGCGGAATGGCGAAGTCGACGGTGGTTTACCGACGATTTCCTTGCCATCGGCGGAGATACGCCCAGGTCAGGCCCGGATAGGAACCACGAGGTGTCCGCGACGCGGCCGCCCGCCGGGGATCGGAGGAAAGATGGCCGGCACGATTACCGAGCTCGACGTCGAATTCGGAATGCCTTTCATCGAACGCGCCCTGGAGAACTCCGGCGACGCCGGGCTGCTGCGCGCCGAACTCGAACGCCTCGGCCTGCGGGCGATGCCGCACCGCGCGCGGGCGGTGAACATCTACAGCGAGCGCGACCAGGCGGGCTTCGCCGTGGGGATCCTGCCGTTCGTCACCGACGACCTGACGCAGCACGGCGGCCTCAGCGTCTCGCAGGGCGGGTTCGCCGTGGCCGTGCGGGTGGTCATGGAGGCGCGCACGGACATCCGGGCCTTCGCCACGATGTTCGTCGTGGACGGCCAGGTGGTGTCGGCGCAGTACGACGCGTCGGAGCTGCTGGAGCTGGGGGCCGAGGCGCTGGCCGGCCAGGCGCCCGACGTCGGCACCGACCTGCCCCTCGCGGACGTGTCGGTGCGCCAGGTGCTGTCGATCTCGGACTTCGCGCACGCCGCGTTCCTGCACGACGAGTCGTCCATGAACATCTACGACCCCGAGGAGATGGCGGCGCTGCGCGGGCAGGGCGGCCTGGCCGCCGAGATCGCCGGCTTCGCCCGCCTCCAGGCCACCGCCTCGCACAGCGGCGGCGGCAGTTGCAGTTGCAGCACCTCCTGCCACGGGTGCAGCAGCACCAGCACGAGCGCGATCTGAGCGCGACCCGACGGAGGCCACGCCCTTGCCCAGGAACACCACGCTGCCGGCGCGCCCGTGGGTGCCCGGCTGGTACCGGATGTCCACGACGCCGTCGGGCACCGTCCGGCTCGACTCGCTGACCCGCTCGTTCGCCGTCGAGCACGTGCCGCCCGACCTGCTGCGGCGGCTGCTGGAGCTGCTGGACGGCACGCGCGCGATCGAGGACATCCGCGCGCAGCTCGACGCGCCCGACGCGCCCGGCTCCGACCCGGCGACGGTGGACGGCGTGCTGGCCGCCCTGCACGCCGGCGGCCTGCTCCGGGACGGCCCTCCCGGAGCCGCCGCGCTGAGCGGCGAGGAACAGTCGTGGTGGCGGCAGCAGGCCGACTTCTTCGCCCACTTCTCCGCGGCGTCCGACGCGACGCTGCCGCCCCGGCCGGACCTGCTCGACTCCGGGTTCCACTACCAGGCGCGCCTGCGGGAGTCGGTCGTGGCCGTCCTGGGGTGCGGCCGGCTCGGCTCGCAGCTCGCCAGGGACCTGGCCATCTCGGGGATCGGCGCCCTGCTGTGCGTGGACGACGGCGTGGTCACCGACGAGGCGGCCCGCACCGACGCCTGGTTCGACCTGCGTCACCGGGGACGGCCCAGCGCCGAGGTCGTGTGCGAGCTGGTCGGGCAGGCCGCCCCGCACTGCCGGGCGGTGCCCGTCGCCCCCGGCTCCTGGGAGGAGCTGCTGGCGCGGTGTGACGCGGCCGTCGTCGCCGGGGACGTCTTCCGGCCGGCCGACTACGAGTCCGTCAACGCGGCGGCCCTGTCGTGCGGGACGCCGTGGACCAGTTGCCGCCTGGTCGGCCTGGAGGTGCTCGTCGGGCCGACGGTGCTGCCGGAGCGCAGCTCGTGCTGGACCTGCTTCGACGACCGCCGCCGCAGCCACCTGACCCGGTTCGAGGAGGCGGCGCTGGTCGAGCGGATCTGGGCCGAGGGGGCCATGCCGCCGTCCCTCGCCGTCGTCCCCGGCCTGTCGCTGGCCGCCCTGGAGGTGGTCAAGCTCCTCACCGGGTTCACCCCGCCCACCACGGTGGACGGGCTGCTCGCCATCGACACGCTGACCAGCATCACGACGCTGCATCCGGTGCTCCGCGTGCCGCGCTGCCGCTCCTGCGGGCGGGCGGCCGGGGACCGTCCCGCCCTTCAGGTGTGGGACATGGAGCACGACGCGGAGGGCGTCCTGTGACGGCGGCCCCAGCGGCGCGGCGGGGCGGGCGCGCCCCCTGGGCGGTCCCGGCGGCGCGGCCCAGCCCGGTGGATCCGCGTACCGGGCTCATCACCCACGTCCTCGACCTGCCGGTCGGGGCGGGCGAGCCGGAGATCTTCAACAGCTCGGTGCGCCTGGCCGACACCGCCGCGCTGGGCACGGCCTCCTGCTACGACAACAACGGCGGGGCCGGGCTCACCCGGGCCGCGGCGCGGGGCGCCGCCATCGGGGAGGGGCTGGAACGCTACTGCGCGGCGTTCACCCGGCCCGAGCGGCTCACCGTGACGACCTGGCGCGCGCTCTCGGACGGCGACCACCCGCCGCCCAGGCCCGCGGACTTCGCCCTCTTCCACCCCGGCCAGCCGGAGCGCACGCCGCGCTTCGACGACGACACACCCGTGGCGTGGACGCCGGCGTACTCCCTGACCAGGGCCGCCTGGACGCACGTCCCGGCGTGCCTGGTCCACCTGCCCTACACCCGGCAGGGCGGGGAGGTGGCGGAGCACGTCGCCGGGCCCGCCATCTCGACGGGGCTCGCCTGCGCCACCTCGCGCGCCGAGGCGGTGCTGAGCGGCCTGCACGAGGCGATCGAGCGGGACGCCTTCATGATCAGTTGGCTGCGCGAGCTGCCGCTCGACCGGGTCGATCTCCTGTCGGACCCGTCGGTCGCCGACGTCTACACCGCCCGGCTGCGGCGGCCGGGGCTCGACTACCACGTGCTGGACATGACGCGCGATCTCGGCGTCCCCGCGTTCCTGTGCCTGCTGCTCGACCACCGGCAGGACCCACCCATCGCGTGCGCCGGCGGGGCGGCGCACCACGATCCGGCCAGGGCCGTGCTGAAGGCGCTCCTCGAGGCGGCGCAGACGCGGGAGTGGGCGCGCCACCTGTGCCGGACCCGCCGCGGGGCCGTCCCGCCCGCGCCGGGCGAGCTGCGGACCTTCGAGGACCACGTCTTCCACTACGCGTCGGGGTGTTCCCGGCAGGCGCTCGAACCGTTCCTCGACCGGCCGGAGGCGCCGATCCCGGCCGGCGGCCCGCCGCCCGCCGGGCACCGCGCGGCCGTCGAGTCCCTGGTCGCCCGGCTGGCCGCGGCCGGGCTGGAGGTCCTGGTCACCGACCTCACCACGCCGGACGTCGCCGCGTGCGGCTACCACGTGGTGAAGGTCGTGGTCCCCGGCCTGCAACCGCTCTACGCGGACGAGAGCCAGCCGATGCTCGGCGGCCACCGGGTCTACGCCGAGCACCCGGACGCGCCCTGTCCCCGGCCCCGCGGGCCCGAGGACCTCAATCGCGAACCGCACCCGTACCCGTGAGGTGATCATGGACCCGAGCAGCTCGACCCTGGCCGAGCTCTACCACGAGAACAGCAAGCAGCGCAGGTACGACCGCGGCTTCGGCTGGCGCGTGGCGGCGGTCGGCAACAGCCCGGCCTTCCAGCGGCTGACCAGGCGTCCCGGCAAGCGGTACGGCGGGGCGCGGGAGATCGCGCTGCCCCGGCCCGAGCCGCTCGACGCCCGGCTGCACGAGGCGATCGCCGCGCGCCGCTCGGCCCGCCGGTTCTCCGAGGAGTCCCTCACCCTGCCGGAGGTCGCGTCCCTGCTCCTGATGTCGGCCGGGCTGCCGGACGAGCCGGGCGGCTCCGGCCGCACGACGTTCCGCGCCGCGCCCTCGGCGGGCGGCCTGCACCCCACCGAGATCTACCTGGTCGTCCGGGCGGTGGACGGCCTGGCCCCGGGCGTCTACCACTACCGTGCCAACGATCACGTGCTGGAGACGCTGCTGCTGGACCCCGCGGCCTCCCGGCGGCTGGCCGACGCCTCCTCCTACCCCGAGAAGCTGGAGAGCGCCGCCGTGACGCTGGTGCTCACGGCGGTCTTCGGGCGGACGGTGCTGAAGTACGGCGAGCGGGCCTACCGGTTCGTGGTGCTGGAGATCGGCCACGTGGCGCAGAACGTGCTGCTCGTCGCCGCCGCGCTCGGCTGCGGCGCGATCCCGATCGGCGGCTTCGTGGACGACGAGGTCCACGCGATCCTGGACGTCGACGGGGTGGACGAGGCGTCGTTCTACCTGCTGCCCGTGGGCCGGGTCGGGCCCGGAGACCCACCGGAGTGGCGGGAGGGGCAGGACGCGGTCGCCGCCGTCATGGCCCGGCTGTGGGCCGCCGGGCCCGGCCCGTCCGGCGAGGACGCCGCGACGCCGGGCTGAGCCCCTGTGGGGTTCCCGTGTCGCGTCCGGCGCACGACGTTGTCTGGGACCGGCGCGGGGTGGGTAGCGTCACGCCATGGGCGCCCTTGACCTGCGCAGACTACGGGCCGTGATCTTCGACACCGACGGTGTCGTCACCGACACGGCCCGGGTGCACGCCGCCGCGTGGAAGACCGTGTTCGACGGTTTCCTGCGCGGCCGGTCCGCCCCGTTCGACGTCCGCGACGACTACCTGCGCCACGTGGACGGCCGCCCGCGCCTCGACGGGGTGCGCGGGTTCCTCGCCTCGCGGGACATCACGCTGCCCGAGGGCGGTCCCGGCGACGAGCCGGGCGCGCCGACCGTGCACGGTCTCGGCCGGGCCAAGGACGCGCTGTTCGTCCGACAGGTCACCCGTGACGGGGTGGCGGCCTTCCCCTCGACCGTGGCCCTGCTGCACGAGTTGCGGCGGCGCGGCTGCCGGACCGCGGTGGTGTCGGCCAGCAGGCACTGCCGTCTGGTCGTCTCCTCCGCCGGGCTGATCCACCTGTTCGACGTCCTGGTGGACGGTGCGGACGCGGCCCGGCTCGGCCTGCCGGGCAAGCCCGACCCGGCGCTCTTCCTGGAGGCCGCCCGGCTCCTGGAGGTGGCCCCGGCCGGGGCGGCGGTCGTGGAGGACGCGCTGCCCGGCGTGCAGGCCGCGCGCAGCGGCGGGTTCGGCCTGGTCGTCGGGGTGGACCGGAGCGGGTCGCAGGCGGAGCGGCTGCGCCGGGCGGGCGCGGACGTTGTCGTGCCGGACCTGGCCGACCTGGACGTGACCGGACGCGTCCCGATGAGGCCGCGATGAACCCCTGGACGCTCGCCTACGACGGCTACGACCCCGCCGCCGAAGGGCTGCGCGAGGCGCTGTGCACGCTGGGCAACGGCCGCTGGGCCACGCGGGGCGCCACGCCCGACGGCCTGGCCCGCACGCCGGGCACGTACCAGGCGGGCTGCTACGACCGGCTGGCCTCGCGGGTGGCCGGACGGACGGTCGTCAACGAGGACCTGGTCAACCTGCCCGACTGGCTGCCGCTGAGCGTCGCCACGCCGGGCTGCGGCTGGTTCCGTCCCGAAGAGGCGGACCTGCTCGACTACCGGCAGGAGCTCGACCTGCGGCGCGGCGTGCTGCTGCGGACGCTGCGCTGGCGCGACGGGTCCGGCCGCGTCACCCGGCTGCGGCAGCGCCGCCTGGTGTCCATGGCCGATCCGGCGCTGGCCGCGCTGGAGACCACGCTGACCGCCGAGAACTGGTCCGGCCCACTCCGCGTCCGCGCGTGCCTGGACGGGCGGGTCTCCAACGGCGGCGTCGAACGCTACCGCGACCTGCGCGGCGACCACCTGACCGGGCACGCCACCGGCGCGGGCGACGAGCTGACCTGGCTGACGGCGCTCACCCGCGCCTCCCGGATCACGGTGGCGCTGGCCGCCCGCGTCGACGCCCCCGGATCCGGCTCGGTGTCGGCCGAACCGGGCCGGATCCGTACCGACCACGTGCTGGAGGCCGTCGAGGGCGCGCCGGTGACGATCACGAAGGTCGTCGCGCTGGTCACCTCGCGCGACCCCGCCGTCCACGACCCGCTCTCGACCGCCCGGCGGCGCGCCCGGACGGCTCCCGGCTTCGGCGACCTGCTGGCCGCGCACGAGGCGGCGTGGGAACGGCTGTGGGAGCGGGCCCGGCTGGACGTGGGCGCTCCCGAGTTGTCGCAGATCGTCCACCTGCACGTCTTCCACCTGCTGCAGACGCTCAGCCCGCACACCGCCGACCTGGACGCCGGGGTGCCCGCCCGCGGCCTGCACGGCGAGGCGTACCGCGGCCACGTGTTCTGGGACGAGCTGTTCGTGCTGCCGTGGCTGAACCTGCGCTTCCCCGAGATCTCGCTCGGCCTGCTGCGCTACCGCTGGCGACGCCTGCCGGAGGCGCGGGCGGCGGCCAGGGAGGCCGGGTTCGCGGGCGCGATGTTCCCGTGGCAGAGCGGCAGCGACGGCCGGGAGGAGAGCCAGACCTTCCACCTCAACCCCGAATCGGGCCGCTGGCTCCCGGACGTCTCCCGCCTGCAGCGCCACGTCGGCCTGGCCATCGCCTACAACGTGTGGCAGCACCACCTGGCCACCGGCTCCATGACGTCGTGGTGCGCCGAGATGCTGACCGCCATCGCCCGCTTCTTCGCCTCGCTGGCCGAGCTCGACCCGGCCTCCGGCAGGTACGAGATCCGCGGCGTCATGGGCCCGGACGAATACCACACCGCCTACCCCGGCGCGCGGACCCCGGGCCTGGCCAACAACGCCTACACCAACATCATGACCGTGTGGCTGCTGTCGCGCGCCCTGGAGCTCGGCGTGGCCGCCCCCGGCGAGGCCGCCCGCTGGACGGACATCACCCGGCGGATGCGGATCGACTTCCACGACGGCGTCATCAGCCAGTTCACCGGGTACGCCGACCTCGAAGAGCTCGACTGGAGCCGCTACGCGGGCGTACGCCGGCTGGACCGGGCCCTGGAGGCGGCCGGCGACGACGTCAACCGCTACAAGGCGTCCAAGCAGGCCGACACGCTGATGCTGCTCTACCTGCTGACGGGCGAGGAGCTGACCGCCATCCTGGAGGGGCTCGGCTACCCGGCCGGCCCGGGGCTCATCCCCCGCACGATCAGCTACTACCTCGACCGGACCAGCCACGGCTCCACGCTCAGCGCCGTCGTGCACGCCTGGGTCCTGGCCCGCTCCGACCGGGCGCAGTCGTGGCAGTTCTTCGCCGAGGCGCTGCTCAGCGACGTGCACGACGTCCAAGGCGGCACCACGGCGGAGGGCATCCACCTGGGCGCCATGGCCGGCACCCTCGACATGCTGCAACGCTGCTACCTGGGCCTCGAACCGCGGCCCGCCGGGCTGCGCCTCAGCCCGCTGCTGCCCGAGCGGCTCGGGTCGCTGTCGCTGCCGATCCGCTTCCACGGGCTGTCGCTCACGATCGAGGCCGACCACGAGCGCACTCTCGTGGACGGCATCACGCTGGCCCGCGGCGCGGCCGTCACCCTGCCCTGCGAACCCCCGTCGCCCGCCGACCGGCGGGGCATCCGCGAGGTGTGAACCGGTCCAGGTCGTGGCTGCCGAGCATCTTCTCGATGCCGGCCACCTGCGCGACGACGTCGCTTGAGCGCCCCGTGCTCGCGCATGAGGTCCTCCGGCGGCGTGACCGGACCTGTCCGGCCAGGTCCGGGCTGGAATCGGGCCTGGGCGTCACCGCACCGCCGGCCGGCCGGTCGCGCGCCGCCGCCCGCGGTCAGCGCCGCCGAACCGCACGCCACGACGACGGGCAGGCCGAGCAGGTCGCGGCGGGAATGGGCCAGGGGCGTGCTAGCCGGGGCGCCGGGCCGGGCTGCGGCGGGCGCGGGCCAGGGCCACGCCGCCGAGGAGCAGGGCGACCGGCCCCGCCGCCAGGGCGATGTAGCCCCCGACGATCCCGTAGCCGGTGCCGGGTCCGCCTTCGGCGGCGGCCACCACCCAGCCGCCGATGACCACCCCCGCCAGAGCGCCCGCCAGGGCCACGATCGCGGGACGTCTGCCGCCGCCACCGCCGGAACGGGCCAGCGCCAGGCCGCCGGCGACCACCCCGGCCAGCGCCAGCAGCGCCGCCAGCAAGGCCCACAACCGCCCGCTGGTCAGGGCGAGCGCGCCGACGGGGTCCGGCTGGACCGCGACGTGCCAGGCCGCGGGCGGGGCGAGGGCTCCGGGCAGCGCGGCGAGCAGGTGACGCACGGGCATGGGGTGCTCCTTCTCCGAAGTCGCGTTCTCCTGGGATCAGGGGACGTCGCCTGATCGTGCCCTGCGGGCCCGCCTCCGGTCGTCCGCCCGGTGTGGGCCTTCCGGGTTGCCGCCGCGGCGGCAGCCGGGCACCGCACCTGCCGCAGGCGGGCGGGGAGACTACCGCGGGTGCGGTAGCCGGCGGTCATCCGCGCGCAGGAGTCGCCGCGGCGCGGATCCCGGCTAGGGTGCGCGCATGAACGCAGGACGGTTTCGGGTCCACGCGGACGTCGCGGACTGGGCGATCGCCGTCGGCGTGACGGCGGCGCTGCTGGTCACCGGGCTGTCCGGGCAGGGCTCGGGCACCTATCCCGGCCTGCTCGGCGTCGCGCTGCTGGCGGGCGGCGGCCTGGCGCTGGCCGCGCGCCGCCGGGCTCCGGTGCTCGTCCTGGCGGTGACCGGGGCGTGCGCGGTGGGCTACCAGGCGGCCGGGTTCGACGTGCCCGCGGTCGCGTACCTGTTCGCGGTGTACGCGGCGGTGCGGGCCGGCCACCGCGTCGCCACGCTGGCCGGGAGCGTGGCGGTGCTGGCCGCGCTGCCCCTCGCGGCCCTGGCCTCGGGCCTGCACGACACGGGCGAGGCGTTCGCGCAGGCCCGTGGCGCGCTGGAGCTGGCCTGGCTGGTCGCGGCCGGGGCCGCAGGAGAGGCGTTGCGGCAGGCCGAGCGGCGGGCGGAGGAGGCCGAACGCACCCGGGAGGAGACCGCGCGGCGGCGCGCCGACGAGGAGCGGGTGCGCATCGCGCGCGAGCTGCACGACTCGCTCACCCACCAGATCTCGATCATCAAGGTGCAGGCCGAGGTCGCGGTGCACACCGCTCGCCGGAGGGGCGAGGCGGTGCCGGAGTCGCTGCTGGCGATCCAGGAGGCCGGCCGCGAGGCGACCCGGGAGCTGCGCGCGACCCTGGAGGCGCTGCGCGACGACGACACGACGCCGCCGCGCGGGCTCGACCACGTCCCGGCGCTGGTGGAGCGGGCCCGCGCGACCGGCCTGGACGCGCGGCTGACGATCGAGGGGGAACGCCCCGAGGTGCCGGTCGCGGTGGACCGTACCGTCTACCGGATCGTTCAGGAGTCCCTCACGAACATCGCCCGGCACGCCGCCGCCGCGACGGCGTCGGTGCGCATCGACTACGGTCCCGGCGCGCTCACCGTGCGCATCGACGACGACGGCCGGGCCACGCCGGAGTCCGCGCCGGAGCCCGGCGTCGGCCTGCTGGGGATGCGTGAGCGGGTGCACGCGCTGGGCGGCCGGCTGCGGGCGGCCCCGCGGTGTGCGGGCGGCTTCAGCGTGCAGGCCGAGTTCCCCGTGGACCGGGCGTCGTGATCCGGGTCCTGCTGGTGGACGACCAGCCGCTGCTGCGCAGCGGGTTCCGGGCGCTGCTCGACCTGGAGGACGACATCGAGGTGGTGGCCGAGGCCGCCGACGGTCAGCAGGGCCTGGCCCTGGTCAGGGAGCACCGGCCGGACGTCGTGCTGGTCGACATCCGGATGCCGCTCCTCGACGGCATCGAGGCCACCCGCCGCATCGCCGCCGACCCGGCCCTGTCCGGGGTGCGCGTGGTGATCCTGACCAACTACGGGCTGGACGAGTACGTCCTCGACGCGCTACGCGCCGGCGCGGCCGGGTTCCTCGTCAAGGACATCGTCCCGGACGACTTCCTGCACGCCGTGCGGGTCGCCGCGCGCGGTGACGCGCTGCTGGCCCCGTCCATCACCCGCATGCTGATCGAGCGGTACGTCGCCCAGCCGCCCCGCGCGAGCGCCGGCCCGCTGCTGGGGAAGCTGACCAACCGGGAGCGCGAGGCGGTCGCGCTGGTCGCCCAGGGCCTGTCGAACGACGAGATCGCGGCCCGCATGGTGATCAGTTCGCTGACCGCGAAAACCCACGTGAACCGGGCCATGGCCAAGCTGGACGCCCGCGACCGGGCGCAGCTCGTCATCCTCGCCTACGAGTCCGGTCTGGTCGTGCCCCGGGCCCGCTGAGGCGGGGGCCGGGCCACCTGAGGCGGGGGCCGGGCCACCTGAGCCAGGCGTGCCGCCGGACGATCGGCAGCCCGAGGGTGGCGCCCGCTCCGGTGAGGGCGAGGCCGATGCCGAGCAGGCCGGTCTTCAACAACCGGTCCACCCACGGCTGCCCGGCCAGGGCCGAGAAGAGACCGCCGAACGCGGCCTCCCCGGCGTCTTTGACCTTCGTCCCATGGGCGCGTTCCCGTCAGTGGTGGTAGGCGTGGATCACGGCGTGCCCCTTGCCGCGCCCGATGATCCACTTGTTCACGGGCGTGGTGACGAGGAAGGCGACGAGCAGCGAGAACGCCAGCGCGCCCCAGAACAGGAAGGAGGCGAGACCGGCGTCCATGGCCCCGGGGATGATCAGCATGATCCCGTTGTCGACGATCTCCATGACCAGGATCGACAGGGTGTCGGCGGCCAGCGCGAGCCGCAGCGCCGTCCGCCATGTGAGGCCCGCGCGGAACAGTCCCCGCAGGGTGAACGCGTAGCCGAAGACGAACGCCAGGGCGACGGCCAGGAGGATGCTGGGCACGTCGTGCCAGCCCAGGGCGGTCGCGATCACCATGCCGAGGACCTCGCCGATGGCGCAGCCGGTGAGGCAGTGCAGGGTCGCGGACGCCGCCGTCCCCCAGGTCGCCTTCATCGGCCCGTGGTGAGCGTGGCCCGTCCCCTCAGCCTGATCGTGCGCGGGGGAGCCGTGGTCATGGTGCATAGATTCGGACATTGTTACCTTTCAGGCGAATCATTCGCATATCAGCGCGGCTCAACCTATACCCCCATCCCGTATCAAGGCAACGGCGTTCCCCGCCCCGCTCCTGACCACCGGGCCGTTGCCGGTACCGTCACCTGCGACAGGCGGACGACACGAGCGGGAGACGATCGGTGACGCAGCAGGCTCGGGCCGCGGGGCTGGTCGCGGGGATGGAGCGGCACCAGGTCGCCGTCTACGTGGGGGCGATCACGGCGGGCGCGCTGGCGGGGTGGTCCGCCCCCGGGCTGGGTCCGGTGCTGGAGCACGCGATCAACCCGGTGCTGGCGGCCCTGCTGTACGTGACGTTCCTCCAGGTGCCCGCCGCCGAGTTGGTCCGGTCCCTGCGCGCGGGCCGCTTCCTGGGGGCCGCGCTGGTGGTGAACTTCGCCGTGGCGCCGCTGGTCGTCGCCGCCATGTTCACGTTCCTGCCCGCCGACCAGGCGGTGCGGCTGGGCGTGCTGCTCGTCCTGCTGACCCCGTGCGTGGACTACGTGATCGTCTTCACCGGGCTGGCGGGCGGCGACAGCCGGCGACTGCTGGCCGCGACCCCGCTGCTGCTGCTCGCCCAGATGGCGCTGCTGCCGGTGCTGCTCGTGGCGTTCATGGGCGGCGAGCTGACCCGCGTCGTCGAACCGGGGCCGTTCGTCGAGGCGTTCGCCGTGCTGATCGTCGTCCCGCTGGCGCTGGCCTGGCTCACCCAGGCATGGGCGGCCCGCCGCCCGGCCGGACGCGCGGTCGCCGGGGCGGCGGGTGCGGCGATGGTGCCGCTGATGGCGGCCACCCTGGTCACGGTGGTCGCCTCCCAGGTGCCCAAGCTCGACGGCAACCTGGCCGCGGTGGCCGGGGCGGTGCCGTTCTACGTGCTGTTCCTGGCCGTGATGGCCGTGGCCGGGCTCGCCGTCGCCCGCCTGTTCCGCCTCGACGTCCCGGCGAGCCGGGCGATCGTGTTCACCGGCGCCACCCGCAACTCCCTGGTCGTGCTGCCGCTCGCGCTGGCGCTGCCCGACGGGCTGGCCGTCGCCGCGGTGGTCGTGGTCACCCAGACCCTGGTGGAGGTGGTGGGCATGGTCGTCTGTGTACGCGTGGTGCCCCGCCTCCTCCCCCTGCGCTGACCGCCCCGCGGGGCCGAAAGGGGAGGACATCCGGCGGGCGGATCCGTCATGATCGCGTAAGTGGGATACGACGAACTGGTGGCCGAGGCGCTCGCGGCCCCGCTCGAAGGCTGGGACTTCTCCGCCCTGCGCGGCCGGGTGGTCGAGGACCCGCTGCCGTGGAGCTACCCGCGCCTCCTGCGGGCGCGCCTGCCCGGGGCGTCCTCGCTGCTCGACCTGGGCACGGGCGGCGGCGAGTTCCTGTCCGGGCTGGCCCCGCTCCCGCCCCGCACCGCCGCCACCGAGGGCCATCCGCCCAACCTGTCACCCGCCCGCCGCCGCCTGGAGCCGCTGGGCGTCGAGGTCGCGGCGAGCGGCGCGGACGGCGTCCTGCCGTTCCCCGAGGGCTCGTTCGCGCTGGTGGCCGGCCGGCACGCCGCCTACGACCCGTACGAGGTGCGCCGGGTGCTGACCGGCGACGGCCTGTTCGTCACCCAGCAGGTGGGTGGCCGTGACCTGGAGGAGCTCAACCTGGCCCTGGGTGCTCCCCCGCCCGTCCACCGCGGCTGGGACCTGCCCCGCGCGAGCGCCGCCCTGGCCGGGGCCGGGCTCGCCGTGACGTGGAGCCAGGAGGCGCGGGTGCGGACGACCTTCCACGACGTCGGCGCGCTCGTGCTGTTCCTGCGGCTCGTGTCGTGGCAGGTGCCGGGTTTCGACGTGGGCCGCTTCGACCGCCCGCTGCGCGTCCTGCACGAGGGAATGGCGCGCGGCGAACCGCTGACGGCGCACGCCCACCGCTTCGCCCTCCTGGCCGTCCCGGTCCGGCCGGACGACCTGCGCGGCTAGCGCGGGGCCCAGAAGGCGACCAGGGTGGCCGCCCCGTGCTCCACGGCCTTCCACGGTCCGGTGCAGGTCAGCACCGCGATCGAGGCGGTGGGGAAGCCGGAGCGGTTCATCCGGGCCGGCAGGTCGCCCTCGGCCTCGCCGGTCAGGGCGTCGGCCAGGGCGTGCACGCCGGGGTTGCCGCCCAGCACCAGGAGGTCGCCGACGTCGTCGGAGGTCTCGTTGACCAGCGCGAGCAGCTCTCCGAGACCGGCCTCGTACAGGCGCTCCTCGAAGACGGTCCGGGGACGCGCCGCGAGTTCGGCCGCCATCAGCTTCCAGGTCTCCCGGCCGCGCGTGGCCGTGGTGACGAGCGCGAGACCGGGCGTGACGCCCGATCCGGCCAGCCACCGGCCGGCGGCGCGCGCCCCCGGTCCGCTCAGATGTTGACGGCGGCGTGCTCGCCGACGAACGCCTCCCGCAGGGCCGGCCGGGCCCCGGCCAGGCGGGCCTTGACGGTGCCGTCGGCGGTGACGAGCGCCGCGTCCGGGCCACTCATGGTCAGTTCGCTGCCGGTGGGCTCCAGGTCCTTGAGCTGCCCGGCGACGTGCACGGAGTCGGCCGCGCACAGGGGGCCGGCCGGGGTGAGGAGCTCGGGCGGATCGGCTTGGGCTCGAGGCTGAGCGACTCATAGTTCTCACGCAGCGAAGTCACGTGATAACTCCATGTCGTGACCTGCGAGATTTCGCGCACCGCCCGAACCGCCGGTCCGCATGTCGCCCGTCCCCCGAATCAGGCGTCAGAAGTCACGCGATGCCCTGCAGGTGTCCTCCCCCACCTCGCAGACGAAGCTCCCCGTATAGGCGGTGGGTGCGAAGATCCTCCCCGGGTTGCGGAACGGCTTCCCGGTGGACGTGCCGTCGGAGCGCACCACCACGTCCTCCGCCTTTCCGTCCACCGTCACCTTCACGACCACCTCCCAGTCGACGTCCCAGGTGCTGCTGACGGCGAGGATCTCGAAGACGATGGGCTCGTTGAGGGTGAGGTGGACGAACTTCCGGTCGAAGTACGCGCGCCCCGGACGGCCGTCCTCCCCGACGGTGCGCAGGCGTTCGGTCGCCGGGTCCTCCTCGAAGACCACCACCCCCGACTCGATCTCCTCCGAGCCGCCCGTCGGCCCTCGCATCAGGGCGCCCGTCGGCGGCTCCCTGCGCTTCAGGACCCGGCCGGCGATGTCGGTCACCCTGACCTCGCCCCTGCGGCGTCCCGTCAGCGAGAGCTTGAACCGGGTCCTGGCCGCGTCGCACGCGTCCGTGAGGCAGAACCGGGAGTGCCGCAGGCCGCCGTGCGCGGCGGCGAAGGCGGCGGCGGCCCGCTGGCTGGACGGCAGGTTCTCCAGTTCCCGGGCGGCCTGGTCGGACAGCGGCCGATCGAACACCCAGCCCATGTCCACGTCGTCTTCCCAGGATTCCTCGATGCCGGCCCTGATCGGCGGCTCGGCGACGGACACCCCTTCCTTGACGTCCTCCTGGAACGGTCCGACCAGTACCGTGGCCACGAGGACGACGACCGCCAGCACGACGGGCACCGTGATGCCGGTGAGGATGGCCATCCGGTGCTGCGACCGGCTCTCGCCCTGTTCCGGGCCGCCCGGCGGGATCCACCGGGTGGCCCGGAACAGGGCGAGAGCCGGTCGCAGCACCGGAT